>NZ_JBGRUO010000004.1:10000-312364 GCF_041537905.1 Ruegeria jejuensis
TTCGCGCCTAGCCTGCTCAAGCGCCGAAGTGATACCAGCGACGACGGTCTCAAAGGCAACGCCACGATCAGTGTGGGCCTGCGGGTCGAAGAACATCTCGACATGGGTCAGCCCGTCCTGCTGCACCCGCATCAGATAGGCCCAGGTCAGATCGTGGAAATCGCGCTCGGTGATCAGAACCGACATGCCAAGGTAATAGATGTCGAGGAAATCCTGCAGGCAGTCGAACTGGTAGGCATTGCGCACATCCTCGACCGTTTCATATGGCAGGTCGACCTTGTTGCGCCTGGCCAGTTCCAGCATCAACTCAGGCTCCAGTGTGCCCTCGATATGCAGATGCAGCTCCGCTTTCGGCAAGGTGTCGATCAGGGCGTTGGCTAGGTCGGTCATCCGGGCCTCCGGGGCAAAATGGGATTTGTTCAAGGATGAGTCCTCTGCCGCCACCGGGCAAGGGCCGCGGAAGTCATTTGAGCAAATATTCATCCTCGCGTCACAGCAAACTTGCGATAACCCCGCGTCGCTGACATCTTCGCGGCAACGCAAGGGTCTGTGCGCTGGTGCGGATCGCGAGAAGAAAAGAGAGACGACATGAAGGTAAGAATGGCCCTGCTTGGCGCAGGGCGCATCGGCAAGGTCCATGCCAAGGCAATTTCGGGCAACGCGGACGCGGTGCTGGTCTCGGTCTCGGATCCGTTTGCAGAGGCCGCCAATGCGGTGGCCGCCGAGTTCGGCTGTGATCTGCGCAGTATTGACGAGGTCGAAGCCTCTGATGATGTGGATGCCGTGGTCATCTGCACACCGACCAACACCCATGCCGATCTGATCGAGCGGTTCGCCCATGCGGGCAAGGCGATTTTCTGTGAAAAGCCGATCGATCTGGATATTGCCCGCGTGCGCGCCTGCCTTGCTACGGTGGATGAGACCGGCGCAAAGCTGATGCTGGGCTTCAACCGGCGCTTCGACCCGCATTTCTCTGCGGTCAAAGCTGCGATTGCCGAAGGCCAGATTGGCGCGGTGGAACAGATCACCATCACCTCACGCGATCCCGGCCTGCCGCCGATGGAGTATATCGACGTCTCGGGCGGCATTTTCCGCGACATGACCATTCATGATTTCGACATTGCGCGGTTCCTGCTGGATGAAGAAGTCGAGACGGTTCAGGCGACCGGGTCGGTGCTGGTCGACGCGGAAGTTGCCGATCATGGTGATTTCGATACCGCCATGGTCATGCTGCGCACAGCCAGCGGCAAACAATGCACGATCCTGAATTCCCGCCGCGCGAACTACGGTTACGACCAGCGGATCGAGGTACATGGTTCGACCGCCATGGTCTCGGCCGAGAACCAGCGACCGGTCTCGATCGAGATCGCCAATAGCACCGGCTATACCCGCCCGCCGCTGCATGATTTCTTCATGACGCGGTATACCGAGGCCTACGCCGCCGAAATCTCGGGCTTCATCGCTACGATCCGCGATGGCGCACCGGTCTCGCCCTCGGGCGAGGACGGGCTGAAAGCGCTGGCACTGGCCGAAGCTGCGCTGAAATCCGTGGCCGAGGGTCGCAGCGTCAAGATCTCCGAGATCACTTGAGGCACCCAATGGGAGACACATCTTGAAAAGTGATTTGCTGCGAAAGCCCTCCGGGACCTCAGGCAAGGTGCATGACATCACGCCCGGCAGCGCGCGCGGCCCGCAAAGCCCCGATTGGGCCTATGTGGGATTTGGCCTCTATCATCTGAAAGCGGGCGAGCGGGTGTCAGAGCCGACCGGAGACCGCGAGACCATTCTGGTTCTGGTCGAAGGCAGGGCGCAGATCGCCTGCAACAGTCTCGATTTCGGCGAGATGGGTGACCGGATGAACGTGTTCGAGAAAACCCCGCCCCATTGCGCCTATATCCCCGATGACGATCACTGGTCCGCCACGGCGACAAGTGATTGCGTGTTGGCGGTCTGCACCGCCCCGGGCCACGGCACCCATCCGGCACAGCGGCTCGGTCCCGAGGGCATCACCCTGACCCCGCGCGGCAAAGGCCAGAACACCCGCCATATCAACAACATCGCGATGGAAGACCGCGATGTCGCCGGCAGCCTGCTGGTGACCGAAGTGTTCACGCCGGACGGCAACTGGTCCAGCTATCCCTGCCACCGCCACGACGAAGACAACTTTCCCGACATGACCTATCTGGAAGAGACCTATTATCACCGCCTCAACCCCGGTCAGGGCTTTGGCATCCAGCGCGTCTATACCGAGGATGGATCGCTGGACGAGACCATGGCGGTCAAGGATGGCGATGTGGTTCTGGTGCCCAAAGGGCATCACCCCTGCGGCGCGCCTTACGGGTATGAGATGTACTACCTGAACGTGATGGCCGGACCGCTGCGCAAATGGCGGTTCAAGAATGATCCCGATCACGATTGGATCGCACAACGTGATGCCTGACGCTTGCGCCCGGCAATTGCTTTACCGCAGCCAGAGATATGCTGTCATTCGCTGTTGCGGTCGTCGAGCTCGTTCAAGAGATCCAGCAGCATCTCGTATTTCTCCGCGCCCAACCGCGCGCGGGTGGCCTCAAGCAATGCGATGCTCTTGTCGAGATTGTCATTGATGATCTTTTCGCCCGCGTTCGTGACGCCCACGATCTGACGGCGTCGGTCGGTTTGGTCGGTTTCGCGCTCGATTAACCCCTTGCCTTCGAGGTTTTGCAGGATGCGCGTCAGGCTGGGCAGCAGCAGGCAGGCCTTGTCGGCAATCCGGGTCGGGTCTTGCGGGCCATCCTCTTTCAACACCCGCAGCACGCGCCATTGCTGTTCGGTGATCCCCACATCGGCCAGCATCGCACGCACCGGGCCCATCACCTGCTCGCGCGCCCGCAGCAGCGCGATGGGAAGAGAACGGGAGGTACGTGGCAAAGTCTTGGTCATGTCCCACTGTCACCCAAAGCGCCGTAGGCTGCAACCACAGAGGGGTAAGCATATGACGATTAAATGACAAATCGCTTGCAATCCCCGCATCAGATCGCGTTTTGTCGGGGCGCTTGGGGCAAAGGGAGACGGGACAATGCCAGCACCAAAAAACACATTCAAGCAGGCTCTGAAACAGGGCAAACGGCAGATTGGCTGCTGGCTCAGCTTTGCCGAAGAAGTGACGGCAGAGGTAATGGGAACGACCGGGTTCGACTGGCTGGTGATCGATGGCGAACACGCCGCCAACGATATCCGCTCGATCCGCGCCCAACTGATGGCGCTGGAGGCCAGCGCGTCGCATCCGGTGGTCCGGGTGCCCATCGGTGAGACCTGGATCATCAAGCAGGTGCTGGATGCCGGGGCGCAAACCGTGCTGGTCCCGATGGTCGACAGCGCCGAACAGGCGCGCGAGCTGGTCCGCGCCGTGACCTATCCGCCAAGCGGCACGCGTGGCGTTGGTGCCGCGGCGGCGCGCGCGACGCGGTATGGCGAGATCACCGATTACGTCAAAACCGCCGGAGACGAGATCTGCCTGCTGGTTCAGGTCGAGAGCCGCGCGGGCATCGCGGCGCTGGACGACATTCTGGCCGTTGAGGGCATCGACGGTGTCTTTATCGGCCCGGCGGACCTGTCGACCGATATGGGGCTGCATGGCAACAGCGCCGACCCCGAAGTGCGCGCGCTGATTGCCGACGCGATCACCCGTATCAAGGCATCCGGCAAGGCGCCGGGCTGCCTCGGCGTGACCGACGAGGCGGTGCAGGCCTATCTGGATATGGGCACGCAATTCATGGCCGTGGGGCTCGACGTGGTTCTGCTGGCGCAGGCGGCGCGCGCAAAGGCGCGGCAATGGCTCAGCTGATCGTGGATTTGATCTGCTCGGCGGCGCGCGCATAGCCGCCCGAGGCGCCGTCCACCAGATGGATATGATCGTCGCGGACCACCGAGGGCACAAAGCAGGTGGTCATCGCTTCGTCCTGCTCGAACAGGCCAAAGCGCAGGATGCCCCTGCCTTCGGCCGCTTCAAGGATCTGACGCAGGCGCTCCACCGTCGCGGCATCGCAATCCAGCGTCATTTTCAGCCCGTCATCGAATTTCCTGAAATCGGCGTTGTTAGTGACCATATCGGCGTAATGGACCGGGTCGAACTCCCCCGCTTTCACACCGGTCTTGAAGAAGAACCATGCGATCAGATTGCCAACCAGAAGCTCTGCCTTGCGCCGCAGCAGCGACCGGCCCCCGCGCGACACGTGCGCCTCAAGCGCGAGGCCCGGTGGCGGCCAGCGCACACCGGGACCGCCCAGCGGCAACGGATGCCCGCCACGGCTGAGCGTTTCGACCACCGCCACGATCTGCCGGGTCACGGCGGCGAAATCGCCCGGCGCGGTCTCTGGACAGGGCTGGATCACCACCGACAGGATCGTGCCGTTGCGCGCGGGTGCATTGTTCCAGCGGCAGGACAATCCGGTCAGGTCAGGCTGCGCACCGGGATCGGCCAGCGGGATGGCGTTCATACCCTCCTTCATCCGCGCCTCTGCCCAGGACAGGCCACCGCCCCCGAACATCGCATAATCAACCCCTGTCGAGGCCTGATACCGCGAGACCACGACATCCAGCCCTGCCTCTCTGATCTCGCCAATCGGGAATTGGGCTGCCCGCAATTCCAGTCCGAACTCCTCTTCCGCCCAACGCCGCATGACGCCAAGTACGGCGCGGCTGGTTTCGGAAAACTCAGGAGGGACCGCAAAGCTCGCCCCGTCGCCCCCAAACACATAGGGGAAGGCATGCCCGCCGCCGGCATTGATCTGGGACGAGATCACCGCCGCCCCGACCATATTCACCATTTTGTAACGCCCCTCGGCGATATGGCGGGTCGATCCGACGATATCCGCGGTGCCGATCTGCCAGCCATCGGGCAAGGATGTGTAGTTTGCGAGGTCGGTCAGGTCAGCAAAACGGCTGATCAGGGGCAGTCCTGCGAAATAGTCACTGCTTGAAATGTGCTGATCCATAACCTGAACATACAATCTAAACCAATTGAAACACCCATGGAAACCTGCTGGTGTCTTGAGATATACGGCATGCCATGCCGCCCGGATCACATTCGCGGTCCAGACGGGGTGCGGATGCACCCGCCGCCAAAGGATATATGTCACTGATGCAGGACCTGCGCGTCATCGCCCCAAATCTCAAGCGCAGGCTGTCCGGCGTGACCACAACCGTGATCCGTCTGGTGCCACTGCAAAGCCAGTGGATCGGGATCGCCGCAACCGGGCCAGGCCTGCCGCCCGAAGTGCCGCATATCCCGCTGATCAAAGTGCCATTCCTGTCGCGCAGGCTGTCGCGGGTCTGGCACGCAAGGCGCAATACCGAGATGGTCATGGGGCTGTTCCTGAAACATGTCCTGCGCTGCAACTTCAAACTGCTCTTTACGTCTGCCGCGCAGCGAGATCATTCCGGCTATACCAAATGGCTGATCTCAAAGATGGACGGGCTGATCGCAACCTCACCGCAGGCCGCCTCGTTTCTCGAACATCCAGCAAGGGTCATCATGCACGGCGTCAATACAGAGCTGTTTCATCCCGCCGAGGACAAAGCCGCGCTGCGCCACGAGTTGAACCTGCCCGAGGGGCTGCTGATCGGCTGTTTCGGGCGGATCAGGCCGCAAAAGGGCGTTGACCTGCTGGTGGACGCGGCGGTGGACCTGCTGCCGTCCCGACCCGATATCCATATCGTCTTTACCGGGCGCGCCACCTCAGAGTTCGAAGCCTTTCAAGCCGAACAGGAACAGAAGCTGGCCGCAGCGGGGATCGCTTACCGTGTGCGCTTTCTGGGTGAGCGTCCGTGGGACGAGATCGTCAGGACCTACCGCGCGCTTGACCTCTTCGTCGCCCCAGCCCGGCATGAGGGCTTTGGCCTGACCCCGCTTGAGGCGATGGCTTCGGGCGTGCCTGCGGTGGCCTGCCATGATGTCGGGGCCTTCAGCGCCCAGATCGTTGATGGCAAAACCGGGCGGCTCGCCGAAAAGGACAATGCAGATGCGCTGACCGAGGCGCTGCGTCAAATGATCGACGACCGCGCAGCTCTGGCAAGCGCGGGGATAGCCGCCCGCGAACATGTGGAATCAAACTTCGCCATCGAAAGCGAGGCGCGCGCCATTATCGAGGTCTATCGCGGCCTGCTCGGCGAAACGTGACCACAAACCGGCACAAACGTCACGTGATCTGTCCATTATCCCGCTATTGCCTCTTTTTTCTCGCGATGAACACGGCTATGTAGCCGCGTCCTTAATCCAGGAGACAATAAGATGGGCTATCGCGTCGTTGTCGTCGGCGCCACGGGTAACGTGGGCCGCGAAATGCTGAACATTCTGGCTGAACGCCAGTTCCCCGTGGACGAACTTGCCGCGCTGGCAAGCCGCCGTTCGCTGGGCACCGAAGTCAGCTTTGGCGACAAGACATTGACAACCCAGGATCTGGCCAATTTCGATTTCACCGGCTGGGACATGGCGCTGTTTGCCGTGGGCTCTGCCGCGACCAAGGATTACGCGCCCAAGGCAGCCGCCGCTGGTTGTGTGGTGATCGACAACTCGTCGCTCTACCGCTACGACCCGGATATCCCGCTGATCGTGCCCGAGTGCAATCCGCAGGCGATCCACGGCTATGCCAAGAAGAACATCATCGCCAACCCCAACTGCTCGACCGCGCAGATGGTGGTGGCGCTGAAGCCGCTGCATGACCGCGCCAAGATCAAGCGTGTCGTCGTCTCGACCTACCAGTCGGTGTCCGGCGCGGGCAAGGACGGCATGGACGAGCTTTGGGATCAGACCAAGGCGGTATACAACCCGACCTCGGAACATCCGCCCAAGACCTTCCAGAAGCAGATCGCCTTCAACGTCATTCCCCATATCGACACCTTCATGGAAGACGGTTCGACCAAGGAAGAATGGAAGATGGTCGCCGAAACCAAGAAGATCGTGGACCCGGCGATCAAGGTCACCGCGACCTGCGTACGGGTGCCGGTCTTTGTCGGCCATTCGGAATCGGTGAATATCGAGTTCGAGGATTTCCTCGACGAGGACGAAGCCCGCGATATCCTGCGCGAGGCACCGGGCGTGATGGTGATCGACAAGCGCGAGGCTGGCGGCTACGTCACGCCGGTGGAATGCGTCGGCGATTTCGCCACCTTCATCAGCCGTATCCGGCAGGATTCAACGATCGACAACGGGCTGAACCTGTGGTGCGTCAGCGACAACCTGCGCAAGGGCGCCGCCCTGAACGCAGTTCAGATCGCCGAATTGCTGGGCCGTGAGGTTCTCAAGAAGGGCTGAACCCCTTAGAATTTAATGTCAATTTGAGACACCGCTCGATCTAAATCGGATCGGGCGGTGTTTTGTTTTCATCCCGGCGGCCCCCTGCACAGGTGCAACCGACGCGCGAGGCGAGGGTGAAGCGATTCGGTTTCTTGTATTAAGCGCGAACAAAATACTGCCCGAGTCTCAAAATCATGGCGATCTCGCGACCAGATTGCGAACAGAGATAGTTAATTTCCCGTTAAAAGTGTGATTTACCACATTTCCGCCACGAAATTGCACGATTCCGGGCAGATTTCGCCCGAACCATGAGGCCATAGACGACAAAAACCGAACAAAGGAGATGGCGGATGGCTCCCAACGCGCTCTCTCGTAGTACCGGTAAAGTTGCGGCGCGGGTTATGCGCATTGAAAATTCCACAGCAGGTGACAGCCGCCAGCGGCTTCCGGATTTGACACAGTCCGAGCTCGAAAAGCTGTTCAATCAAGCCCACCGGCTGGAGCCCAACAAACACGCAAAACGCGATGAAACCCCGAGCAGTCCCAAACCGTCCGCGCAAACCCTCACACCGAACCAACCGGACTGAGCCGCAACCAGATCGGGACAGAGCCTGATCAAAGGGGAATTAGACCATGACCAATGTAATCGCCCTCACCGCCACCACATCCACCGCGCCTAAAACATCGCAGCCCCACCACTCCGACAATATCGTTTCGATCGAGGACTGGCGCACCCGCCCCCATCCGGTGCGCACACCAAATGGCGTATTCTTCGTCACCAACATGTGGGGACATTCGGGCGACGCTGCCTGATCTAATTTCCTCGATCACTTTTTACATCTTCGCCCCCAGCCAAGGAATGACCATGACACAATCGTTTCTCGAAACCGCCCGCGCCAACCGCCTGTCCGCTCTTGCCCACCTGAAGCGCACCCGCCAGAACACGTCCCGCAGCGAGCATATCCTGAGCTTCGCGGAACGTCGCGCCGAGCGCATGCCACCGCTGGTCTTCACCTCGTGCCGCAGCAAACCCGCCGAGACAGCTTTGGCAGCCTGACCCCTACACTTCGATCAACAGCCCCCGGTGGCGGAAGGCAACCGAAAGGTTGTCTTTCGCTTTTTTGGCGGCACCCTTGCGCATTCCCCTACCGATTGCAAAGCTCACCCCGAGTTCCAACGAGGTTGAGCCATGCGTTTCACGATTTCATTGATTGCACTCATCTGTGCCCTGCCGGTCCGGGCTGATGTCATTCCGGCAACCAGCAAAGTCACCGAGGTGACGATGCATCCCGACAGCGCGACGATCCTGCGCACGGGCAGTGTCGAGATCCCTGCTGGCAAACATCGGCTGGTGTTGCGCGGCGTCCCCGACAGCGCAGCGGCAGAAAGCCTGCGGGTCACTGTCAGCGGCGTGCGTCAGATCGGCACCATCATTCGCGATGACTTCAGCCCGCCCCATGACGCAACCGCGCCCGAGGTGAAGGCCGCCGAGACGCGGATCGAAGAGATCGAACAGCGCATCCGCAGCGTGCGCGACGACGCGGCGCAGGCCCGCGCGGCGGTGGCAGCCTCGGAGGTTTCGATCGAGTTTCTGCGTAAGCTGGGCGAGAATGAAAGCATGGCCGAGGCTGGCGCGGATACCCTGCGCGACATTGCCCGCATGATCCGCGAAGAGGCAGGCGCGGCCAGCCAGACCGCACTGGATGGCGAGGTTCGCGCCAGAGCGATCGAAGAGGCGCTGAAAGACCTCAACCAAGACCTCGCACAGGCGCAGCAAGCGCTTGCCGCAATTGCGCTGGAAGATGCAGACAGACTCTATATCGCGGTCGAGGTCAGCGCGACCGAACCTGTGACCTCGGACCTGACCCTGAGCTATCTGGTCAACTACGAGACCAGTTGGGCCCCGACCTATGATTTCAACCTGATCACCGGCGACGATCCCAGCGTCGAGATCAAACGCAGCGCGTTGGTGCAACAGGAGACCGGTGAAAACTGGACCGATGTCACACTACACCTGTCGACAACCGAGGCAACGGGGCAGATCGCCGCCGAGACGCTGTTCCCATATCTGCGCCGTATCGAAGAGCCCAGACCGCTTCTGAAACAACGGGAACTTGTGGCCGCAGCACCAAGGACGATGGAGGCAGATGCCGGCAGTCTGGCAGAACCGGTCGTCGAACCCCCCGTCATCGTCGAAGAGGTTGAGCTGTGGTCCGAAAGCAATCTGCTCCTCACCTATTCCGAACCAGTTTCGATTGCCTCCGGCGCCGATATCCTCAAGCTGCAGTTGGACAGCTTCACCGAGGCAGCGGATGTTCGGGCCGTCGCGGTGCCGATCTATGATCAAACCGCCTATCGCGTCGCCCGGATGGTTAATTCCACCGGGCGCGAGTTGATCCCAAGCAGCCACGCGACCCATTATGTGGATGGCCAACTGGTGGGGTTTGAGGCATTCCAGGGGCTGACCTCGGGCGAGGAGACCGATATCGGGTTTGGCCCTATCGAAGGGTTGCGGCTGACGCGGGATATTCTGGACCAGAACGAGGGGGATCGGGGCATTCTGACCCGCTCGAACCAGCGCGAGGATCGGGTCGAGATTGAGGTCGAAAACCTCACCGAAGAGGATTGGCCGCTGCGCATTCTCGACCGCGTGCCCTATTCGCAGCAGGAAGATCTGGAAATCCAGTGGGTCGCGCGCCCGAAACCTTCCGAGATGAATGTCGACAAACAGCGTGGCATCCTGGCCTGGGATCTGACGCTGGCGCCGGGGCAAAGCCAGACCATCCAGCTCGACACCACGCTGAGTTGGCCGGAAGATATGGTTTTGCGTTGATTAGAGCCAAAGAAGGGCCGCTTTCGAGGCGACCCCTCAATCCCGGGTCAGCGCGGCCAGGGCAGCGAATAGGTCTTCACATTGGTGAAGAACTTCATTGCCTCAATGACGCCTTCCTTGACGCCATTGCCGCTATCCTTGATGCCGCCAAAGGGCGACATCTCGATCCGATAGCCGGGCTGTTCCCAGATATTGCAGGTGCCCACATCCAGCCCGTTGACAAAGGCGATGGCGCGATTCAGGTCATTGGTGCAGACGCCCGAGGACAGGCCGAACTCGGTCGAGTTTGAAATCCGCATCACCTCGGCATCATCATCAGGCACGCGCACGATGGGCACGATGGGGCCAAAGGTTTCCTCCATCACCAATTCGCTGTCATGGGGCACCTTGTCGACCACGATGGGCGGCAGCAGCGCGCCGTCGCGACCGGGGTGATAGAGAATCTCAGCCCCCTCTTTTTCCGCCATATAGACCCGCTTTTCGAACAGTTCCGCCGCCTGCGCATGGATCACGCAGCCCAGCTGCGTCTCTGGATCTTGCGGGTCACCGAACTTGATCGCCTTGGCCTTTTCCAACACCAGCGGCACAAAGCGACCCGCGACACTTTCCTGCACCAGAATGCGTTTTACAGCGGTGCAACGCTGCCCGGAGTTGCCAGTGGCCCCGGCCACCGCAATCGTGGCGGCCTTGTCCAGATCCGCATCGTCAAGGTCGTTCAGCACGATCAGGGGATCGTTGCCGCCAAGCTCCAGCGCCTGCCGCTTGTAGCCCGCTTTTTCGGCGATGATCTTGCCGACCGGAACCCCGCCGGTGAAGGTGATGATGTCGATATTTTCATTTGTCACCATCTCGTCGCCGATATCCTGCGGCCAGCCGGTCACCACCTGGAACATCTCGGGCGGCAGCCCTGCTTCATAGAGGATATCGGCCAGCGCCAGACAGGTCAGAGGCGTCAGTTCGGTCGGTTTGCAGACCATGCAATTGTTGGTCGCGATTGACGGCGCGATCTTGTGGCTGACCATGTTGAGCGGGTGGTTGAACGGCGTGATCGCCGAGATCGCCCGCACCGGCTCGCGTGTGGTGAAGATCTTGCGATCCTTGCCGTTATGGGTCAGGTCGCAGGAGAAAATCTCACCATCGTCATGCATCGCCTGCGCGGCGGCAAACTGATAAACATCCTGGGCGCGCTTCGTCTCGTAGATGGCGTGCTGATGACAGATGCCAAGCTCCAGTGTCAGCCATTTGGCCATATAGTCTCGACGCTCACCAATAAGCTCGCCCGCG
The DNA here is from genome assembly GCF_041537905.1 of Ruegeria jejuensis. NCBI lineage: Bacteria > Pseudomonadati > Pseudomonadota > Alphaproteobacteria > Rhodobacterales > Roseobacteraceae > Ruegeria > Ruegeria jejuensis. The sequence continues at coordinate 21,394 of NZ_JBGRUO010000004.1, forward strand.
TGCTTGAGGATTTCACTGCGCTCATAGCGGCTGAGTGTCGGTTTGTAATTCGCCGCGATCTCAAAGGCGCGCCTGGCGTGTTCTGCAGTACCGGCCGGAACGGTGCCCACCACCTCATCGGTATAGGGATAGTGCACGGGCACCACATCGTCGGTGAAGATAATTTCACCCCCGATGCGCATGCCTTCGTTGCGAATGTCAGCCTTTTTCATTGGTCCATCCATCATTCAAAGCGCCGCCGCTGTTGTTGCATAGAAAAACGCATCGAAGTTGCGAAGCTCCGGTTGCGAGGGCAGGTCGATCCTGCGGTTCACGATAAACGGAACTTCCTGTTCGGTCAGCCCACCATGGCTGCGCAGCGGTTCCTTGAGAGCGGCCAGATCGTGGCGATGTTCCGAGGTGCCGATGCAGATATTCTCGCCCGAAACCATGACCACGTCTCCGATCCGGTCACCGGGCAGTTCGAACTGCGCGATGGCCTCTTCCTTGCTCAGCACATGGGTGATGCCATCGGTCGCCCGCAGTTTGGCGATCACATCCGCCCGGTCCGCGCCGTCAGGCAGGTAGGCGGTGGCAAATGAGCCCAGCGCCCCGTGATGCACCACATATGGGTCTGTGATCGGCAGGATGACGCGGGCGGCGTCCTTGCCCAGCCACTGATCCATCAGGTCCTGCACATAGACCACATTGGGCGAGCCATCGGCATGATGTTTCGGCTTCATGCCGTGGTCGGCGGTCACGACGATGGCCGCGCCCATGGCGTCGAGCTCGGTCAGGTAGCGGTCGAACATCTCGTAGAAGGATTTCGCCTCGGCATCCTCGGGGGCAAATTTGTGCTGCACATAATCTGTCGTGGTCAGATACATCACATCCGGCTGCCAATCTTTCAGCAGCTTGACCCCGGCGGCAAAGACGAACTCGGACAGGTCGGCGGAATAGACCTCCGGCTGGGGCATGCCCAACCATGCGCTGGCCTTGTCCTGCCCGTGCTCGGCAGCGGTGGAACTGTCGGAGCGCTCCGCCGAAAAGCATTTTGCCCGGTCCTCGTCGAACTTCAGCCCCGCCCCCAAGAGCGCGCGCAGCTTATCCTTGGCGGTGACGATGGCGACCTTGGCACCGGCATCGTAGAACTGTTTGAACACGGTCGGCGCGCGCAGGAAGCGGACATCGTTCATCATCACCTCTTCGCCAGTTTCCGGGTCGATCAGGTAATTGCCGCAAATACCATGCACGCTGGGCGGACGCCCGGTTGCGATGGACAGGTTGTTGGGGTTGGTGAAGGAGGGGATCACCGAATGTGCCAGCCGGTCGGTGCCTGCCTCGCGCATGCGTTTGAGGGTCGGCATCAACCCATCGGCGATAGCCTTGTCCAGATACTCCGGCTCGCACCCATCCAGACAGATGGCGATGGCGGGCACTTTGGGCATCGGATAGACGCGCTCATTGGCCTCGACGGGGGTATGCAGGGTCATTTCGGTTCCTTTGTCAGATCAGGCGGCCAGTTTGGCGCGTTCTTTCAGGGCGGCGGCGGGCGGCGCGGCGCTGGCCACCCCCATGTCATCAAGTGTCTCTTTGGCGGCCTCGACCACCTGCCGCATCACATGCTCGTCCATCTGCCCGATGCAGCCGATCCGGAAACTGTCGACCACGGTCAGCTTGCCGGGATAGATGATGAACCCTCTGTTTTTCATCAACTCATAAAACCGGTTGAAGTCAAAACGCGGATCGTCCGGGCAGAAGAAGGTCACGATGATCGGGCTGAGCCAGCGGTCATCAAGCAGGGTCTCGAACCCCAGCGCGCGCATCCCGTCGACAACAACATCGCGATTCCGGGTATAGCGTGCGCCGCGCCCGGCAACGCCGCCTTCTGCCTCATGGGCACGTAGCGCTTGCAGAAAGGCCGCGACCGCATGGGTCGGCGGGGTGAACCGCCACTGGCCGGTCCGCTCCATGCATTCCCACTGGTCAAATACATCCAGTGCAAGAGAGTGGCTATTGCCCTGCGCTGCCTCCAATTCAGAGGTGCGGGCAATGACGAAACCGAATCCCGGCACCCCTTCGATGCATTTATTGGCGGAAGAGACCATCGCCTCGTAGCGGATATCCGAGGGCCGCAGCTCAATCGCTCCAAAGGCCGACATGGAATCGATCAGCAGCTTGCGCCCGGCAGCATGGGTCGCCTCGGCTATTTCGTCGATCGGGTTCAGAATACCGCTGGAGGTCTCGCAATGGATCGCAACCACATGTGTGATCGCAGGATCCTCGGCCAGAAGGCGGGCGACCTCTGTGCCGCGCGGTGGCAGGTAATCGCCCTTGTCCAGAACCGTGTGATCGCGTCCCAGACAGGCCAGCGTCTTGACCGCTCGCTGCCCGTAGGCCCCGTTGGCCAAAACCAGCGCCTTGCCGTCGCAGGGCAGGAAACTGCCCAGCATCGCCTCGACCGCATAGGTGCCGGAGCCCTGAATGGGAATGCAGTCGAACGCCTCAGCCCCAGGGCCGAGGAGTGCCTGCAATCGGGTGCGCAACTCGCGGGTCATGGCGCGGAAATCATCGTCCCAACTGCCCCAATCCCGCAGCATCGCCTCTTTCACCTCATAAGACGTGGTCAGCGGGCCGGGCGTCAGCAGATAGGGTTCGCCCAGCCTCGGTGCCTCGATCCTGCGATGTTGCGAAGTCATGGCCGCGATTCCCGAGCTGATGCGCTGCCGCCATATTTGCCAAAGCAGGGTCCATATGTGAAATTGAATTAAGCGATCAATCCATAGGTTTCATTTATGCGCAATTCGGCGACGGTCCCAGTCCGCTACAGTCAGTTAAAAGCCTTCCACAATGTGGCTCTAACAGGTGGATTTTCGCGTGCCGCCGAGGCGTTGAACTTGACACAGCCGGCGATTTCCGAGCAGGTGCGCAAGCTTGAGCAGGATCACGACGTGCTGCTGTTTCACCGCGAACGCAAACGCGTCCGCCTGACCGGGGCCGGAGAGCGCCTGTTTCACCTGACGCGGCAGTTTTTTGAGGTTGAACAGCAGATCGAAGAGGTGATGTCGGAATCCGGAGCCGCCATTGATGGCGAGCTGCGCATCATCGCGGATTCCGCCCATCACGTCACCGACCTGCTGGGCCGGTTCCGGGCGCGCTATCCGAATGTGACGATTTCCCTGCGCTCGGGCAACACCGCCGAGGTGGTCGCACATCTGCGCAGCTACGCGGCCGAGATTGGGGTTGTCGGTGGCTTGCCCCCGGGGCGGGACATGGAGGTGATCGAACTGGCCTCGACCGAGATCACTGCCTTCGCAGCCCTCGATATGGTGCCGCACAAACGCGACCTGACCCTTGCCGACCTGACACAATATCCGCTGATCTTCCGCGAAGCAGGCTCTAAAACGCGTCAAAAGCTCGAAGAACAGGCTGAGGCGCGCGGCCTTCACCTGAAACCGGCCATCACCGCCGAAGGGCGCGAAGCGGTGCGCGAGGTGGTCGCGTCGGGCGCAGGGATCGGTTTTGTCTCGCGGGCAGAATATGTCGAGGATGCCCGCCTGCGCCAAATCCCGCTCAGCGATATCCGGGCCGAGATGAGCGAGGCCATCGTGCATCTTGCCCAGCGCCGCGATGTGCGAGTGATCCGCGCCTTCATGGACGTGGCCCGCGAGGTACACGGGCCACACGAGCCTTGATCAGGCCAGTTTCTCGCGCAGGATTTCCCGCAGATCGAAGGCCGCGCGCATCAGGTTGCGGGTGTACTCTTGTGTCGGGTTATCAAAGACCTGTTCGGTCAGCCCCTGTTCGACGACCTCGCCTTCGCGCATGACCATCACGTAGTCCGACAGCGCCCGGACCACGGCCAGATCGTGGCTGATGAAGAGGTAGGACAACGAATGTTCCTTCTGCAGCCGCCGCAATAGCTCGATCACCTGTTTCTGCACGGAGCGGTCCAGCGCCGAGGTCGGCTCGTCCAGCACGATCACCTTGGGCCGCAGCACCACCGCGCGCGCGATCGCGATCCGCTGCCGTTGCCCGCCCGAGAACTCATGCGGGAAACGGTTGCGCATCGAGGATTCCAGCCCGACATCGTCCAGCGCCTGCGCCGCGCGGTCGGCGCGTTCGCGCTGGGACAGGCCCGGTTCGTGAACCAGCAGCCCTTCGGTGATGATCTCGCTCACCGTCATCCGGGGTGAGAGCGACCCGTAAGGGTCCTGAAACACCATCTGCAGCCCATCGCGATAGGGCTTCATATGGGCCCGGTCCAGCCCGCTGATCTCTTGCCCCAGATAGACCACGCGACCATCCGAAGGCAGCAATTGCAGCAGGGCACGACCCAGCGTCGATTTGCCCGAGCCGCTTTCACCCACGATACCGATGGTCTGTTCCCGGTGCAGGGCGACGTCAATGCCTTTGACGGCGGTGAACTGCGTGTCCTTGGTCAGAAAGCCACCCGGCGAGCCAAAGGTCACCACTACATCCTTGCCTGACAGCATCACCTCAGCATCTGCAGCTGGGGCGTCTTTCTCGCCCGAAGGTTCGGCATCCAGCAGCATGCGGGTGTAATCGGTGGCGGGGTTATGGAAGATTTGCTCGGTCGCGCCCTCTTCTTCCAACTGGCCCTTGCGCATGACATAGACCCGGTCGGCAAATGCCTCGACGATGCCAAGATCATGGGTGATGAACAGGATCGACATGCCCAGCCGCGCCTGAAGCTCGGCCAGCAGGTGCAGGATGTCGGCCTGAATGGTCACGTCCAGCGCTGTGGTTGGTTCATCCGCGATCAGCAGGTCGGGATCATTGGCCAGTGCCATGGCGATCATCACCCGTTGCCGCTGCCCGCCGCTCATCTCGTATGGATAAGACTTCATGCGCCGCTCGGGATCGGGAATCTGCACCAGCTTGAGCAGTTCAAGCACCCGCGCTCGCGCCTTGGACCGCGACATCCCGCCATGCACCATCAACGGCTCACAAAGCTGATCCTGAATGGTGTAGAGCGGATCGAGCGAGGTCATCGGCTCCTGAAAGATCATCGAGATCTTGGCACCGCGGATCTTGTTCAGCTTCTTCACCGGCAGGTTCAGAATCTCGTCCCCGCGATAGCGCACCGACCCGGTCGCATGCCCGTTCGAGGCCAGAAGCCCCATGGCCGACATCATAATCTGGCTTTTGCCCGACCCGCTTTCGCCCACAACAGCGACCGTCTCGCCACGCCGGACATGCATCGACACGCCGCGCACCGCTTCGACCGTGCCGTCGGGCGTGTCAAAGTTGACGCGGATATCGTCGATCTCAAGAACGCGGTCTTTATGGATTTCCTTTGCCATGTCAGCGGTCCTTCGGATCAAGCGCGTCGCGCAGGCCATCGCCCAGGAAGTTCAGAGCAAAAAGCAGGATTGTCATTGTCGCCGCCGGATAGAACAGCATGAACGGCGCGTTGCGCATGTTCTTGGCCCCTTCTGAGATCAGCACACCCAGCGAGGTCAGCGGTTCCTGCACGCCAAGGCCCAGGAAGCTGAGGAAGCTTTCCAGCAGGATTACCTTGGGGATCAACAGTGTCATATAAATGATCACCGTCCCGGCGGTGTTCGGAATGATATGCCGGCGCACGATGGATTTGCCTGACACGCCCAGCGCCTCGGCCGCCTGCACGAACTCACGCCGGCGGAGCGACAGGGTCTGGCCGCGCGTGATGCGCGCCATATCCAGCCACTCCACTGCACCCACGGCAAGGAACATCAACACAAGGTTGCGACCAAAGAACACCACCAAGAGGATCACGAAGAACACGAAAGGCAACGAATACATCACGTCGACAAAGCGCATCATCACGTTGTCGACCCTGCCGCCGATAAACCCTGCAGTCGCGCCATAGATCACCCCGATCGTCAGTGCGACAGCCGTGGCCAGCGCGCCGATCATCAGCGAAATCCTCAGCGAGATCAGGATGCGCGAAAACAGATCGCGCCCGTTCGCGTCGGTGCCCATCAGGAAGTACAGCTGCTGCACCGAGGCCTTGATCACACCTTTCTTGGGGTCGGCGGGGTCAATGGTGATCTCGGCATCCGAAAAGACACTGGAGCGGTCCAGATAGCGCGAAATGCGTGGGTCGATATCACGGCTGTCACTGGACACCTCGATCCTGACCTTGCCATCCTCGACATCAATCGCGCCAAGATCGACGCGCGCCCGGCGCAGCGCGGATTCGGCGGCCGGGATTACCTGCTCTTCCTGCGGATAGGATTCGAGCGAGGGCTTCACCTTCACAAATTCCGGGTAGACCTTGGAATAGGAATGCGGTGCCACCATCGGCCCGAAAATCCCCGCCAGCGCCAGGATGATCAGCACAAAGATCGAGGCCATCGCGGCCTTGTTCCGCCGCAGCCGCAGCATCGCCGTCGCCCAGAGCGACCGGCTTTCGCCCTGAACGGGCGTGTTATCAACAGTCATATCAGTCATAGCGCACCCTCGGATCGAGAACGGCGTAAAGAAGGTCGACGATCAGGTTGAAGACCACAACAAAGACGGCAACGATCACCACCGTGCCCATCACCAGCGTGTAGTCGCGGTTCAGCGCGCCGATCACGAAATAGCGCCCGATGCCTGGCAGGTTGAACACCTGTTCCACCACGATAGAGCCTGTCAGCAGCGCTGCAGCGGCGGGGCCGAGATAGCTGATCGCGGGCAGAATGGCGGCGCGCAGCGCGTGTTTGCCGACCACCATGTGGGTGGGCAGACCATAGGCTCGCGCGGTGCGCACATGGTCGGACCGGAGCGCCTCGATCATCGAACCACGGATCAGCCGGGTCACCACCGCGATCTGCGGCAGGGCCAGCGCGATCACCGGCAGGATCATCTGGTTCCACTGGCCCCAGCCCTGCGCGGGCAACCAGCTCAGGATCACCGCAAAGACCAGCGACAGAACCGGCGCAACCACAAAGTTCGGCACCGTGATGCCGAAGGTCGCCACCGCGATCACCGCGAAATCGGTCTTGGTGTTCTGGCGCAGCGCAGCGATAGAGCCCAGCAACGAGCCAAGGACCAGCGCCAGGATCAGAGCAGTCGCCCCAAGCTGTACCGAGATCGGCAGCCCTTCGGCCAGAATCTCGTGGACCCGCTTGTCGCGATAGATAAAGGACGGGCCCATATCACCCTGAAACAGGTTGCTCAGGTAGATTCCGTATTGCTGCCACAAGGGCTTGTCCAAGCCGAACGTGGCGTTGAGGTTGGCCATCACCGTGGCCTCAAGCGTCCGCTCCTGATCGAAGGGGCCACCAGGCGCAAGGCGCATCATGAAGAACGCTGCGGTGACGATGATAAATAGGGTCGGTATGGCGGAAAGGAGCCGCCTTAACGCATAGCTGAGCATGGATTTGCCAAAGGAGTAGAATGGGTTGATGCCGGAGCGCAGGCCCCGGCACCCAGGTCAGGGTTTACTCGGACAGGCTGATGAAGCGCGTCGGGTGTACGTCCTGAATATTGCTCTCATGACCGGACAGTTTCGGCGAAACCAGATTCATCGACGTGTAGTAAAGCAAGGGGATGAACGGCAGATCGCGCATGAACAGACCTTCGGCCTGCTGCAGAAGGGCCGCGCGCTTGTCCAGATCGGTTTCAGCGGCGGCCTGATCCATCAACCCGTCATATTCGGGGTTATTGTAGCGGGCATAGTTGAACCCGTCATTGTCGGATTCGACCATAAACAGAAAGTTCTGCGGGTCGGAATAATCCCCGATCCAGCCAGCCCGTGCCACGTCGAAATCGCCGCGGTCGCGCAGATGTGCGTAGTGAGCCGAGATGTCGCGCACATTGTATTCTACATTCACGCCCAGATTGGCCCACATATCGCCGATCGCGGTGGCCACGTTCTTGTGGTTTTCCGAGGCGTTATACATGATCTCAATGGTGACCGGGCTGTCGGGCGAGATGCCCTTGGCGGCCAGGATCTCGGCGGCCTTGTCTTCGCGGTCCAGCATTGACATGCCAAAATACTCGGTCTCCGGCGAGCCGACTGAATAGTTGCCGATGCCAGGCGGCACAAAGCTCTCGGCGGCGATCATGTTGGTGAAAATCTCATCCGCCAGAAACTCGCGGTCGATCGCCATGGAAAGGGCCTGACGGACTTCGGGATCGGCCAGAACCTCGTCCTCGTGGTTGAGCGCATAATAATAGGTGCCCAGATAGGGCGTGATGCGCGTGGCATCGCCATGTGCGGATTTGAGACGTTCCAGATCTTCGGCGGGCAGGTCGTCGCAGCTGTGTACTTCACCCGCTTCCCAAGCACGCACGCATGTCGCCCGATCCTCGAATGGCAGAAAGTTGACTTGGTCGATGGCGACATTCGCGGCATCGTGAAAATTGGGATTCTTGGTCAGGACGACCTTGTTGTTGAGGATATTCTCGCTCAGCGTATAGGCCCCGTTCGACACCATATTGCCAGGCTGCACGAAATCCGCGCCATGCGCCTCAACCGTGCCCGGATGCAGGGGTAGTCCAGTCTGGTGGGTCAGCAGTTCGATAAAGAACGGGGTGGCTTGCGCCAGCGTGATTTCCAGCGTCTTGTCGTCCAGCGCCTTAGCGCCCAATTCCGACGGTTCAACCTCACCCTTGTTGATCGCCTCTGCGTTCTGGATCGGGTAGAGGATGTTGGCATATTTCGCGCCGGTCTCGGGCGTCATGATCCGCCGCAGCGAAAAGACGAAATCGCCCGCTGTCACCGGGTCACCATTCGACCATTGCGCATCCTCACGCAACTTAAATGTGTAGACGAGACCGTCATCGGTCACTTCCCATTCCTCGGCCACGCCGGGCACGACCTCAGCCTTTTCGTTGTAGATGACCAGACCTTCGTAGAGATCACGCAGGATGTGCGCCTCGACGGTGGTCGATGTCTTATGCTGGTCCAGCGTCTCGGGATTACCCGAATTGCCCCGCATATAGGTCGCCGCGCTTGCTGCGCTTGTTAGACCTGCGAGGATGGTGGCGGATAGAAGTGTGGTTTTGATCGATAGAGTCATCATGGTTCTCCCTCCCTGATAACGTTTCGCATCCCCTTTCCTACTGCCGAGTCTCGGGCCGACACAACCCCGACAGGAAACAATCAGCCCCATTGGGCCCGAACAATCTCTAACACGAACAATAATGTCGCGCCTTGGCTTCAACCTTTACGATTGTGTCATGATGAGCCTGTCATGGCGCAAAACTCGAAGGCACGCCAAAAGGCGTTTTATCCGCATTCCGCCCGGTCAAGGCATGCATAAACGCAACCAGATCGGCGATTTCATCGTCATTCAGGGTCAGCGATTCGATATCTCGCGCCAAGCTCTGGCGCTGGATTTCGCGCCCGTCTTGCCAGATCACGAAATCGGTGGCCGTAAGCCATTCCGCCTCGGGCAGCTGCGCCAATTCGGGGGTCCATTCAGCTAGCGCCCACTCGGGGTTCAGGTGATGGCGTATGATCCCTTCCAGCGTGGGATAGGCTCCGTTATGGCCATATGGTCCTGTTAGAGCCACATTTCGCAGCATTGGCGTGCGAAACCGATAGGCATCCTCAAGCCGGTCGCTTTCACCCATCCGCCCGACATCGCGCGCGTATGGATCAAAGCGGCGGGTTCTGCCGGGGCCAAAGGGCGGCAGGCCAAGTGCGTGAAACTTCTGATCGGACAAGAGCGGCCCGGAATGACATGCGGCGCATTCCGCCTTGCCATAGAACAGTTCCATCCCGCGTTTCTGCGGGGTGGTCAGCGCAGTCTTATCGCCGCGCAGATACGCATCAAACGGGCTGTCGATGCTCTGCCACTCGACTGCCATGAAAGCCGCCAGCGCATTGCCGATCTCAACAATCGTCACTTGATCCGGCGTTTCGATATGGTCGAACGCCATCACAAAGCCCTGTTCATACTTCGGATCGGTGCGCACCCGCTTGGCCAGAATCGGCCAGGCCGCGTCGATCCGATCATGCACCGCGCCGATGATCTCGTTCTCCGCAGGATTGCCCGCCATCTCGAATTGCGCCACCAGTGGAAACAGCGCCTGCGCAGCCAGAAGCGAGGTCAAACCCTGTGGCAGCCACTCTTCGGCGGGCGAGTCGAAGCCGTTGCCGAACTGGTCCGACTTGCTCAACCGGCCATCATGGAAAAACGTGTGCAGATCGCGCGCACCCAGATTCCACAAGCCCGGCGCGTTGCGCGGGATGCGTTTCTTGATCCGGCTGTCGCCCGTCCCCGCATGCCGTTCAGTGCCCAGCCCGACACCGCCCTCGCCGATGCCCAAAGACAACCCGTCGGAGGTGCCGAAATCGGGGTGGTGGCAATGGGCGCAGGTGATATTCCGGTTGCCCGACAGGATCGGATCGTAAAAGAGTTGGTGACCCAGCGCTGCCTGTTTCGGGTCGGCCTGAATGAAATCCGCATCGCTCAGCGGGCGCGGCAGCGGCTCTGCCGTGACGGGCAATGACAAGACGAGGAAGATTAAGCCATGTATCGCCTGCTGTTTCTTTTGTTCCTGGCACAACCCGCCCTTGGTGATATCGAAGAGGCGCGCGATCTGATGGAAGCGGGACACTTCGAAGCGGCCTATGAGGCGCTTTGGCCAGCCGCGCGATCCGGCAACGCGGACGCCGAGGAATTGATCGGCGTGATGTATGCCATGGGTCTGGGCGTCGAGCGGGACGACATGCGGGCCTTCGACTGGTATCTGCGCGCCTCGATGAAGGGGCATCCCGGCGCGCAATCGGGAATCGGGTGGTATTACGAGGTCGGCCGAGGGCTGCCCGCGCCCGACCTGACCCGCGCCTATTTGTGGTATGCACTCTCGGCGATTGGCGGTGACCCCGATGCGGCGATCAGCCTGGAAGAAGTCGTCAAGAAGATGACGCCGGAAGAGATCGCCAAGGCGCAGGAACTGATCGACGATTATCAACCCTGGATGTACCCGTTTCGCTAAAGCACGGCGCGCAAAAGTGGAGGCCAGTTTTGCGCTCCTTGAAAGTGCGTGATCAAAAGGCGAGACGGGCGGCCTGAACCGCCCGGCCCGCTGTCAGGTCACTGCGTATCCGCCGCACGGCTGGCATTGATCCGCTCTTCGGCCTGGGCCACGGAGCCCACAAGCGCATCATAGGCCTGCTGGCCGCCATCCACATTGCTCGTGAACCACTCGTAAACCGGTGTTGCCGCCTCTTTGAATGCCGCCTTTTCATCAGGCGTCGGCACATAGAGGTCACCGCCACCGGCTACGAAATCCTCATAGGCCTGAATGGATTTGCGCTTGGGCGAAGCAAAAGTCGCCTGCTGAAGCTGATAAAATCCATCGACCACAACAGTGCGCAGTTCCGGCGGCAGCGACATGAACTTCTCGTTGTTCATGAACCACAGCGCGCCCATATAAGCATGCCCGTCCAGCGTGACATATTGCAGCCCGGCATCGGGGAACTTCATGTTCATGATGTCGGTAATGCCGTTTTTAGAGCCTTCTACAACGCCGGTCTGAAAGCTGGTGAACAGTTCCGGCCATGGGATCGGGGTCGGCGATGCGCCAAGTGCTTCCACCAGAACCTGCGGCAGGTCCGCCACCACAGTGCGGATCTTCAGACCTTCCATATCGGCAGGTCCCTGAATACGTTTCTGGGTATTGGCAAAGTTGCGCCAGCCGCCAGTGTTGCCGATGGTCATCAGGCGTATGGCGCCGCCCGAGCCATCCGAGACCATCTGCTTCATGGACTGCATGAAGTCGCTGTCGCTGGCCAGCACCGCCTCGGCCACCCGGTCATCAGCCATCAGGTAAGGCAGATCCAGAACCTGCACGAAGGGAAAGATCCCCGAGGAGCCGCCCGAGGTGGAGATATAGATATCCACATTGCCATCAGCCACGCCCTGCAGGCATTCGGCACCGTTCGAACAAAGCTGCGTACCGATGAACAGCTCGACCTCGATCGCACCGTTCGAGGCGGCCTCGACATAATTCTTGAAGACGACCAGACCGTCATAGTCCTCGTCATTTTCGTTCGAGTTGGCGGTCGCCCGCAGCGTAAAGTCCGCCGCTGACGCTGTTATGGCAGAGCCAGCCAGTATGGCCGCCACGGCCACCGATTTTAAGGCAGTTTTGAGCACAGCGTTTCCTCCCTGTTCAGATACTCATTGTGCGAACCCGGTCAGTCTCGGGATCGTCATTGATATGGCCGGGACATAGGTGATCAGGAAAATCACCAGAATTTCCACGGCGAGAAATGGCAGAATGGCCTTTGCGATAGTCTCAACCCTCTCTTTTGACACCGCCGCCGCCACGAATAAGACCAGCCCCATCGGTGGCGTGGCCAGGCCAACGGTCAGGTTGACGCTCATGATAATGGCGAAGTGGATCGAGTCGACGCCCAGATCGGTAAAGATCGGGCCAAGGATCGGCCCAAGGATGATGATCGCGGGTCCGGCATCCAGAAACATGCCCACGATGAACAAAAGCAGGTTGATCAGGAACAGCAGGATCAGCGGGTTCTCACTGAGATTAAGGATGAACCCCGCCAGTTGCTCGGGCGCATGGCTGAGGCTGACCACGGTTTTGAAGGCCATCGCCGCGCCCACCAGCAGCAGCACCACGGCCGAGGTGATCCCGGCATTGGTCAGGATCTGCGGCATGTCGCGCAGGCTGAGGCTGCGCAGGATGAAGAACCCCACAAAGACCGCATAAGCCACGGCAACGGCGGCGGCCTCGGTCGGCGTAAAGACACCGGCCAGAATGCCGCCCAGGATCAGGATCGGTGTTTGCAGCGGCACCATGGCGCGTTTGCAGACCATGCGGAAATCATGGCTGACCACACGGCGCAGCCCAAGGAAGATGCCATGAGCAATCAGCAGCGCACCGATCAGCAGGCCCCATTGGATCGCACCGCTCGCCTCAGCGCCCACCGGCATGAAGGACCATAGCAGCAGCCCCAGATTCAACCGCACCAGCAGGAAGGATACCCAGGTTTCGGTTTTGCCAAGCTTGGTACCGGTCAACACCACCCGATGCGCCGGCGGCAGTTCATACTTGTCGGCCATCAGCCGGACCATCACCATCAGCCCGACACCAACCAGAATACCCGGCACAATCCCGGCCAGAAACAGCGCCGCGACGCTTTCGCCCATCACATAGGCATAGATGATCATGATCCCCGAGGGCGGGATGATCGGGCCGATCACCGAACTGGCGGCTGTGATTGCGGCGGCGAATTTGCGGCTATAGCCCTCTTTCTCCATCGCCGGGATCAGCATTGAGCCCAGCGCCGAGGTATCGGCCACCGCCGAGCCCGAAAGCCCGGCAAACAGGATCGAGCTGAGGATATTGACCTGCGCCAACCCGCCACGCAGATGCCCCATTAGGGCCTGGCTGAACTCGACAAGCCGGATGGTGATGCCGCCCCGGTTCATCATCTCACCCGCCAGCATGAAGAACGGGATCGCCATCAGCGGAAAGCTGTCCATGCCATTATAGACGTTGCGATAGAGCAGCGTGATGTCCTTTTCCTGCCCGCTGAGCCACAACAGCAAACCCGGCGCTGCAAGCAGCCCGAAAAAGACGGGCAGCCCGATCAGCAGAAAGAACAGAAAGGCGGGCAGGAACCAGATCAGCATCTATTCACTCCCCAGCATTTCGACATCATCGATGGGGCGCAAACGGTCTCCGCCCCCCATCAGCGTCACAAGACCTCGCAGGATCAGCTCGATATTGACCGAGGTCAGCAGGATCACACCGACCAGCAACGAGGCCATCATCCAGCTGCGCGGTATCCGGTACCAGTCGTCAAAGGAAATCGAGACCGGCAGGTAGAGCGACGCGGTGGTGAACTTGCCCCCGAACCCGGTGACTTCACCCCATCCGATCCCGATCGCAACAACCAGCACCAGCAAAGAGACGATCAGCAGAAACAGGCTGAGGATCTGCCCCGGAATGCTGGGCAGCGCGCGACCAAACATATCGATGGCGACAAAGCCGCCGCGCCGGAACGCTGTGGGCGCCATCAGGCCGGTCATCCACAACATGCAGAACCGAGCGGCCTCATCCGGCCAGGGCAGCGCGTTGTTCAGAACATATCGGAAAAACACCTGAATCAGGATCGCAAGCACCATCGCGGCAATCGCGACAACGCCAATGGCACGACCGATCCGCAATGCGAATTCGTTCACGAAGCCAATCGGTGCAAGCACCGACAATAATCCGCCCATGCGGATCGCCCTCCCTTTGGTGCCTGCCGGGTTCGACAGGGCTTGCTGCGCTTATTGCTGCGCGAATTGGCCGAACTTGCCGGCAAAAAAGGCCAATGCGTCCCCTTCGGACATTTCGACCTGGTCTACTTCTCCTACTATGATCACGTGATCGCCCGCCTCGTGGCACGCTACATGACGGCAGACGAACCGCGCCAGACAGCCGGGGATCAGCGGAACACCGGCTTCGTTTTCGAGATAATCAAAATCATTCAGCGCCGTCGCATCCTGCGAGCAGGCCCAGCACAGCTCACTCTGATCCGACGCCAAGACGTGAATCGCAAATTGCTCTGCATCGCGGAACAGTGGAAACCGACGAGAGCCCTTGCTGGGCGCCCACATCACCAGTGGCGGGTCCAGTGACAGCGATGAGAAACTGTTGGCGGTGATGCAAAGCGGCCCGTTGTCACCGGCGCAGGTCACCACCGTCACGCCCGTGGCGAATTTCGCAAACGCGTCGCGCAATTGCCGCGGGTTGGCGGTGTCGGGTTCAAACACCACCGGGGTCTTTGGAGAGAAGGCGTTCATCACGGCACCTCCTTGCCCAGAGCGGCCTCATAGAGGCGGAACCAGCTTTCCCGGTCGAGCGTGACCTTGAGCGCGTCCGAGATACGGGCAATCCGATCCAGTTTGTTGGTGCCCATCACCGGCAGGATGCCCGCAGGATGGGCCAGCAGAAACGCCACGGCCACCGCAGACCGGTCCACGCCCGCCTCGGCAGCGATCTCGTCTGCGATCTGCGCGGCTTTGCTTTGTCCGGTCATCAGCGCACCCCCTCCCAGTGGGGACCAGGCCATCAGAGGATGGCCGTGCTGCTGATGATAAGCCAGATCGCCGTTCGAGAAAGGTGTTATTTCGGAAAGGGATATCTCGATCTGATTTGTGATCAGCGGCGTCTTCATCGCCGATTGAAGCAGCGACCAGTCCCAGGGACGGAAATTCGACACGCCAACGCTGCGCACCTTGCCCGAGTCCACAACCGCATCCAGCGCCGCGCCGGCCTCATGGTGATCCATGAACGGATCGGGCCGGTGGATCAGCAGCAGATCAATATGATCGATCGCCATCAGCCGCAGCGAGTGATCGACGGACGCCTCGATATGGGCGCGCGAGGTATCGTAGTATTTGACCTTGGCGTCCGAGTACCGCCCGCAAGGCGCAACGATCCCGCATTTGGTTACGATCTCCATCCGGTTGCGCAGGGCGGGATCGGATTTCAGCGCATTGCCCAGCACCTCTTCGGCGCCATAGTCGCCATAGATATCGGCCTGATCGAACGAGGTGATCCCCTGATCCAGACAGGCATTGATCTTGGCGATCACATGCTGCGGCGAGGTGTCAGCACCATCGGCCAGCCGCCACATGCCATAGACGATGCGGCTCAGCTCCAGTTCAGTGCCCAGTTTGACGCGATCCATCAGCGGCGTACTCCGTTGCCCAGCGGCGTTGCAGGCGTGTTCGCAGGCACCCGGCCATAAGCCTCGGGCAGCGAACAGGTTTTCAGATTCGGCAAGACGCGACTGCCGAAATGGCGGGCCTCGTCGATATGCGGGTAGCCCGAGAAGATAAAGGCGCGGATGCCCATCTTCTGGTACTCTTCGATCTTGGACATGACCTGATCGGTCGACCCGACCAATGCCGCGCCGCAGCCCGACCGGGCCCGGCCCACGCCGGTCCATAGGTGATCCTCGGTATAGCCGAACTGATCGGCCAGTTCCCGTGCCCGCGCCTGATGCGACACACCCAGAGAGGTGGAATCAAGCGCCCGTTCCCGGATCAGCCGACCGTACTCATCGTCCAATTTAGAGACTATATATTCGGCATATTCGCGCGCCTCGGCCTCGGTATCGCGCACGATCATGTGGACACGCAGACCGTAATCCAGCGTCCGGTCATAGCGCTGCGCCACCTCGTTGACCGCCTGCATCCGGCCCTCCAGTGCGTCCTTGGTCTCGGGCCACATCAGGTAGACATCGCAATGCTGCCCGCACAGCTCCAACGCCGCCGGGGAATAGCCGCCGAAATAGAGCAGCGGCCCGCCGGTCTGATAGGGTTTGACCGGATCGGTGGTGAGACCCGAGAAATTGTAAACTTCGCCCTCATAGTTGATCTCTTCCTGCGTCCAGGCCTGTTTCAGGATTTCGACCACTTCGCGCGAACGCTGGTAGCGGTAATTGCTTTCGGCCTTTTCGCCGGGAAAATCGGAACTGATGATATTGACCGTCAGACGCCCCTTCAGCATGTGATCGAGTGTCGCGATGGTGCGGGCCAGCATGATCGGCTGCATCTCGCCACAGCGCACGGCGGCCAGCAGGTTGATGCGATCGGTGATCGGCGCGCAGCCCGCCACAAAGGACAATGTGTCCTGCCCAACCTGATAGGATGACGGGCAGAGGATATTGCGAAACCCTTGCGCCTCGGCCTCTTTCACGATGTCCGAGCAGTGTTCCCAGCTGGACCGCAAGGCACCATCGGGGCGCCCCAGAAACTGATAATCATCCGAACACAGCGCCGAAAACCACGACACCTCGGCAGCATCCAGATCAGGAGATGTGATGGGCACAATGGTCATGTTGGTTTTCTCCGCAAAGGGCGCGCGTTTTGTCTTGCGTAGCAGGCGCTTTGATGTAGATCAATAGTGTATCAATTTTTTCCGCGACAGGACGCCGCAACCCGTGACACAGCCCGGCCCAAGCCCGAATGCACTGCCGCTCTATGTGCAGATTGCCGAGCTGCTGACCCGCGATATCGCGGCGGGCCGCTTGATCGACGGAGAGCGCCTGCCGCCCGAGCGCGAGATGGCCGAGCAGTTGCACACCTCGGTTGGAACCCTGCGTAAAGCCCTGCATCAGTTGACCGAACGCGGGTTGCTGGAACGGGTACAGGGCTCGGGCAATTACGTGCGCAGCGGGGCGGAAACCAAAAGCGTCTATGCGATGTTCCGGCTGGAACTGCCCGAGGGTGGCGGATTGCCCCGCGCAGATGTGCTATCGGTCGATCTGCTACCAAAACCCGACGATCTGCCGGGCTTTGGCACTTCGGACAGGGGTTCGCGGGTGCGTCGGCTGCGCTATCTCAATGACATCGTGATCGCAGTGGAAGAGATCTGGCTCGATGCCTCTGCCGGGGCGATCCGACGCAAGAACCTGTCCGATTCGCTCTATCACTACTACCAGAATCAGCTTGGCTTCTGGATCCGGCGCGCCGAAGACCGGGTCTCGGTCGGGACGGTGCCGGATTGGGCGCCCGAGCAGTTTACAAAACCCGGCGGGACGACCATTGGGTACATCGAACGACTCAGTTGGGCGGATACGCCCCAGCCGGTCGAGTTCTCGCGCACATGGTTTGATCCGGACCGCGCGCTTTATGTCCAACGGCTCAGATAAGGAGAGGGGCGTGACCCGACAGATCAATTACGGGATCATCGGCTGCGGCATGATGGGGCAGGAACACCTGAAAAATATCGCGTTGCTTGACGGCGCACGCGCCCGCGCGATCTATGAACCCGATGCCGGGATGGCTGAGATCGCTGGCCGGATCGCGCCCGAGGCGCTGCTTGTGCCCTCGCTCGACGCGTTGCTTGCTTTGCCCGATCTGGATTGCCTGCTGATCGTCAGCCCCAATCACTGCCATGTCGAACAAGTCCTGCAGATCGCGGAAACGCGCGCCCTGCCCTTGTTGATCGAAAAGCCGCTATTTACTGATCCGGCAGATGCCGAAGCGATGATGGCGCTGCGCGACAGCTATCCGGCCCCGATCTGGGTGGCGATGGAGTATCGCTACATGCCACCCATTGCGGCATTTCTGGAACAGGCCGGCTCAGCGACTGGCGGCATCAAAATGCTGACGCTGCGCGAACACCGGTTTCCGTTTCTTGAGAAGGTCGGCCACTGGAACCGCTTCAACCGTAACAGTGGCGGGACATTTGTTGAGAAGTGCTGCCACTTCTTCGACCTGATGCGGCTGGCGTTGGGGGCCGAACCGGTCCGCGTCATGGCTTCGGCCGCGCAGTCGGTCAATCATCTGGACGAGCGCTATGACGGCGAGGCGCCTGATATTCTCGACAACGGGTATGTGATCATCGATTTCGACAATGGCGCGCGCGCAATGCTGGAACTGTGCATGTTTGCTGAGGGCGCGACCTATCAGGAAGAGATTTCCGCCATCGGCCCCACCGGCAAGATTGAGGCGCTGGTGCCCGGACCAGGCCGCTTCTGGCCCACGCATCTGGGCGATCCCCCCACGCCGAAACTGATCGTCAGCCCACGCGCACCCAAGGGCCCAATAACTACTGATATCCCGGTCGACGGGAACCTGCTGGAGGCAGGTGATCACAACGGATCGACCTTTTATCAGCATCAGGCCTTCCTGCAGCTTCTGCGCGGCGAACGCGACGCACCGGATGTCTCGCTGATGGATGGCTGGATGGCCGTCCGAATGGGGCTGGCGGCGCAGCAATCCGCAGCAAGCGGCGAATCCGTCTTGTTAGAGCCTGTTTCTTGAGCTGCGAATAGGCCAAGCAAACCGCCACCCGAGCCAGGATTACGGCCTTGCAACGGATCATCCAGAAACAAAACCCCGGTCTGTGTCGCCGATGCACAGGCCAGAGCAAGCCGCAGTTTTCGACCCGACGGGACCACAGGGGCTACCAGAGCACCGCCAAAGTCCAGAAACGTTCCCGCGCGCCTGAAAGATTTCCCACTCGGGTCGAACTCGCGGCGCGATTACCCGGCGAGGGTTTACATAAAACCGTCCTGCCGGAAAAATGACGTGAAATCCAAGAAAGGCGGCGAGATGCGGCACTTCGATGAGATCTACGATATCGCCGCTCGCCGAAAAGGCGGTGCCGACGCGCTGGAGGCGTTGCTGAGCACTCCGCGCTCCAGGGCGGCACTCCGCGCGATCCCCGATGACCGGTGGCTGTCGGAAATGGCGCGCTGTCTGTTTCAGGCCGGTTTCAATTGGAAGGTCATCAACGCGAAATGGCCGAGCTTCGAAGCTGCGTTTCATGGTTTCGATCCCGCCCGGGTCGGCTTCTATCATGATGACGATATCGACCGACTGCTGAGCGATCGGGACATCGTGCGCAACGGAGCAAAGATTGCAGCGGTGATCGCCAATGCCCGCTTCGTACTGGATCTGGCCGCAAAACACGGCTCTGCAGCGGCCTTTTTTGCCGAGTGGCCCGGCGCCGATCATATCGGGCTTTTGCAGCTTCTTTCGAAATCCGGTGCGCGGCTGGGCGGCACAACCGGCCAGCGGATGCTGCGCAATATGGGCAAGGACGGGTTCATCCTGTCCCCGGATGTCAGCGCCCGCCTCGTCGCCGAGGATGTGGTCGACAAGCCACCGACCAGCAAGCGCGATATGGCCGCGACTCAGGCCGCATTCAACAGCTGGGCAGAGCAATCCGGGCGCGGGCTCACGCAGATCAGTCAGGTTCTGGCCTATAGCGTCTGACCTCAGCGCGATCGGGAATGCTCCGACAATTTTATCTGTTAGCCCCCTTTTAACAACTGCTTCGTTACCACGGAGACGGGTGATAAGAGGTGGTGGAGATGGGTGCGCAATCAAATGCGGCACCAGTCATCATCAAACGGAAGAAAGTCGTTGGTGGCGGTGGCCATCACGGTGGCGCATGGAAGGTGGCATATGCCGATTTCGTGACGGCCATGATGGCGTTCTTCATGTTGATGTGGCTGCTGAACGCAACGACGGAAAAGCAACGTAAGGGCCTGGCGGATTACTTTTCGCCATCGATCCCGCTCAGCCCCGTCTCAGGCGGTGGCGATGGGGCATTCGGGGGCGAGAACGTATTCTCGGATGATGCCGTGGTTCTGGACGGGCGGGGTGCGATAAAGCAGCACCTGACGGAGTCGCGCCGGGCACGGGGCGCAACCGGCGTTGACCGAAACGGGGACGAGGCCGCCTCGGAAGAGGCGTTCAGCGATGTACAGAACATGCTTCAGGGGCGCAGCGGCGAAAGCCAGGTCTCTGACCGTTTGCTGAAACATATCGTCACGCGGGTCACCGACGAAGGCTTGATCATCGAGCTTTCGGCAACCGATCAGGTGCCGCTCTTTGATCAGCATTCCGACAGGCCGACGGCGACGCTGCGGGAATTGACAGCGCTTGTCGCGAAAGCCACGGCAAATGTCACCAACGATGTCGCAATCGCCGCTCATGTGCAGGCGCGACCGGTTGTATTGGCGCGCAGCCCGGTCTGGGACCTGTCGATGGGGCGGGCCAAAACGGCGAAGACACTTCTGGGACAGTCCGGGCTGGACCCGGCGCGCATTCAGCGCGTGACCGGGCATGCCGATCGCAAGCTGCAGGACAAGAACCCGATGGCCGCCCGCAACAACCGTGTCGAGATCACGTTGCTGCGCGATCAGCCGCCGGAATAGCTCGCATTTTACTTGTTAGCGCGCTGTTAAACCTCAGCGCGTAGCTGTGGCATCAGGCCGAATGACCAAAGCAACAAAAGGGGCTCAGATGTCCATTTCCTCTTCGCTGAACGCAGGCGTGGCTGCGCTGTCAGCCAATGCCAATCGACTGGCAACCATTTCGGACAATATCGCAAACGCCTCGACCTTCGGGTACAAGCGGGTTGAAACGGATTTTCATTCGATGGTCACCTCGTCCTCGGGCGGGAATTACTCCGCGGGCGGCGTGCGCACGACCAACCGGCGCCTGATCGATCAGGGCGGCTCGATCGTGTCGACTAGCAATGCCACCGACCTCGCCATCCGGGGGCGCGGCATGTTGCCGGTGCGGCGCACCTCAGAGATTTCAGATGCCAGCTCGTCGCAGATGCTGCTGACCACGACCGGGTCGTTCCGAACCGATGAGCAAGGGTATCTGGTGACCGAATCGGGTCTGGTTCTGCTGGGCTGGCCCGCCGCTGCGGATGGCTCGATGCCGTCTTATCCGCGCGATACGTCCGAAGGCTTGCAGCCGATTCAGATGGGCGTGAACCAGGTCTCGGGGTCTCCGACAACCCGGATGAGCCTGCGCATGAACCTGCCCGCCACCGCGACTGAGGCCGGCGCGCCTGGTGATTCCCAGCCCCTCTCGGTCGAGTATTTCGACAACCTGGGCAAATCGGAGAACGTGCAGATCGAATTGGTTCCAACCGTGCCCGCGACCGGTGCCAGCAACGAATGGACCATGACATTGCGCGACACAGGTTCCGGCGGGGCGGTGATCGGTGAATACACGTTGACCTTCAACGACGCTCGAACAACCGGCGGCACACTGGCAAGCGTGACAACCGTATCCGGCGGGGCCTATGACCCCGCAACGGGCAGCCTTGTGGTCAACGTTGCGGGCGGCCCGATGGAGATCAATATCGGCCTGCTGGGCGACACGGACGGCATCTCGCAGCTTTCTGACACGTTTGCGCCGGTATCCACCACCAAGGACGGGTCGGCGGTGGGCACCATGACCCGGGTAGAGATCGACGAAAACGGCTATGTCTACGCGTTCTTCGATTCCGGCGTCTCGCAGCGCGTCTACCAGGTTCCCCTGGTGGATCTGCCCAATCCCAATGGCATGTTCTCACTCGACCAGCAGACCTATGCACCATCGCGCGAAAGCGGCACCTATTTCCTGTGGGATGCGGGTGACGGGCCGACCGGCGACATGGTGTCCTTTGCGCGTGAGGAATCCAAGACCGATATCGCAACCGAACTGACCGCAATGATTCAGACGCAGCGCGCCTATTCGACCAGCGCCAAAGTGATCCAGACCGTTGACGAGATGCTGCAGGAAACCACCAATATCAAACGCTGACATGGTGCCCGTTAGGGCCGTGGAAGGAGGGCGGATATGACAATCTCGGCAGCGTTCAGCAACGCACTCAGCGGTCTCACGGCCAGCGGTCGCGCGTCGGGCGTGATCTCGGACAATATCGCCAATGCACTGACCCCGGGCTATGCGAAGCGCAGCCTCGAACTGACCTCGAACGCAACTGCCGGTCAGGGCGTGCGCGTCCTGGGGGTGGTGCGGCGCACCGATCCCGTCCTGACAGACAACCGGCGCAGCGCCGAGGCCATGTCCTTGAATGCGGACAATCTGGCCCGATTTCATGCCGATTTCGGGGCTCTGATCGGCCCTTCCGACAACCCCGGTGCGCTGACCAACCGCGTAGCGGAGCTTGAGGCGTCTCTGATCACCGCCGCAAGCAACCCCAGCGCGCCTAGCCGTCTGGATGCCACGGTCAACGCCGCCAAAGATCTTGCGCAGTCGATCCGCTCGGCGGGCACGGGCCTGCGCGACCTGCGCACCCGCGCCGACCGCAATATCGGCCAGCAGGTCGACAACTTGAACGGCACGCTACAGGATATCGAGGCGCTGAACGCCCGTATCCGGCGGGTGGAGCTTTCGGGTGCGAATACCGCCTCACTACTTGATCAACGTCAGCAACTGGTGGATCAGGTCAATACTATCATCCCGGTCAAGATCGCGGCCCGTGACCATAGCCGTATTGCGCTCTACAGCGAAGGGGGCGCGATACTGCTGGATGGCTCCGCCGCCACGCTCAGCTTTACCACCGCCGCCTCTGCCGAACCGCATATGACCCACGCAAACGGATTGCTTTCGGGCCTTGAGATCAACGGCATGGCCATCCGGACCGAGGGCGGGTCATCGCCAATCCGTGGCAGCACCCTGGCCGCCAATTTCCAGATTCGCGACGAACTTGCCGTCGAGGCTCAGCAGAATCTCGATGCCCTCGCTCGTGACCTGATCGACCGCTTTGCCGACCCTGCGGTTGACCCGACGCTGGCCGCCACCGACCCCGGCCTGTTTACCGACGCTGGTGCCGCCTTTCTGCCGGCCAACGAGGTTGGCCTGTCGAACCGGCTGGCACTCAACGCCGTTGTCGATCCGTCCCAAGGTGGTGACAGCTGGCGGCTGCGCGACGGGTTAAATGCCGCAGGTTCGGGCGCACAGGGTGATGCTGCCTTGCTAAAAGCAATGAGCGCCGCGCTGACAGACCCACGAACGCTGGCGAGCGGAAATCTCGGAACCGGCGTGATGACCGCCGGTGGGGCCGCAACCGCGATGCTGTCAATCACCTCGCAGGCCACGGCCGAGACCGAACAGCGTGCGAGCTTTGCCTCGGCCACCTTCACCGAATTTCAGCGGATAGAGCAGGAAATCGGCGTGGATACCGACGCGGAACTGCAATCCCTGATGCAGATCGAACAGGCTTACGCCGCCAATGCGCGGGTTCTGGAAGTTGTCGGAACCCTGATGGATACATTGCTGAGGATCTGACCCATGCCCCTGACATCAATCGGCGATCTGGCCAGCTCTCTGGTATTGCGCACCCGCAGCGCTGACATCAAAACCCGGATTGCGACGCTGACCGATGAGCTTAGCTCGGGCCGGACCAAGGATGTAAACACGCGTCTTGCAGGTGATTACTCACAACTGGCGGACATGGATCGTCGGCTGCGCCATGTGCAGGCCTTCAACACGGTCACCGCCGAAGCAGGGGCCTGGGCCAGCGGCATGCAGACAAGCCTTGCCAACCTGCATGACCGGGTCGGGGATCTGTCGGCAAAGCTGGTCACATTTACCACACCCGGCCAAGAGGTCACCCGCCAGCATATGAGCAATCAGGCCGCCGATGACCTCAAAATCCTGGTTTCGACATTGAACACACGATCCGGCGGGCGCAGCCTGTTTGCCGGGCAGGCGGTTGATACGACACCCTTGGCCGATGACACGGCGCTTTTGACGGCCTTGCGCGCGGCGGTGAGCGGTCAGCCCACGCCGGTCGATATCATCCAGGCCGCCACAGACTGGTTCAACGATCCCGCAGGGTTTGAGGCGGTCATCTATCAGGGCTCCGATCAAAGCCTGGACCCGATCAAGCTGTCCGATACCCAGAACGCCAACCTGCCGTTGCGCGCCGATCATCCCACATTCCGCGCCCTCCTGCGCGATACCGCTTTGGCCGCTCTTGCAACCGACCCGGCATTGGGGCTCTCGGAAACGGTTCAATCCGATCTGCTGAACAGAACCGGCGCAAGCTTGCTGCGCAGCCAGGATGACCTGACCCTGCTACAGGCTGATCTGGGGTATACGGAATCCCGGATCGAGGCGGCGCGAACCCAAAACGCTGCCACCGCAACGGCCACCGAATTTGCCCACAACAGCCTTTTGGCGGCAGATCCCTATGACACGGCAACGCATCTGGAGGCGGCCCAGTTCCAGCTGGAAAGCCTCTATGCTGCAACGGTCCGATCCTCGCAATTGTCCCTGGTGAATTACCTCAGATGACCCTTTTCAGACTTCTTGCCCTGACCTTCTTTCTGGCCCTGCCCGCCAGCGCCGAAGAAATCCGGCTCAAGGATCTTGTCGATTTCGATGGCGTCCGGGGCAACGACCTGATCGGCTATGGCCTTGTTGTAGGTCTGAACGGCACCGGCGACGGGCTGCGCAATTCGCCCTTCACCGAGGACATGCTGTCGAATGTGTTGGAACGTCTGGGCGTCAACGTCACCGGAGAGCAGTTTCGCCCAAAGAATGTCGCCGCCGTGTTCGTGACGGCCAGCCTGCCGCCATTCTCAAGGGTGGGCTCGCAGATCGACGTTACCGTCTCCGCAATCGGTGATTCCAAAAGCCTGCTGGGAGGGACGTTGATCATGACGCCCCTGAACGCCGCTGACGGGCAGATTTATGCCGTCGCGCAGGGCACCGTACTGGCCGGTGGCGCCAGTGTCGAGGGGGAGGCGGCCTCGGTCGTGCGCGGTGTGCCCACCTCGGGGGTCATCCCTTCGGGCGCACGGGTCGAGAAAGAGATCGATTTCGACCTGTCATCGCTGACCCGCCTGCGCCTTGCCTTGCGGGAGCCTGATTTCACCACAGCGGGGCGCATCGAAACAGCCGTGAACCGCGAATTCAGGCGCCCAGTGGCGGTGATGCGCGATTCCGGAACGGTCGAGCTTGATGTCGCAGCGACACGGTCGGCCTCGGTGGCTCATGCGATCGGCAGAGTTGAGAACATCCTTGTCACGCCAGAGCGCCGGGCACGCGTGGTGGTCGATCAAAGATCGGGCACAATCGTGCTGGGCGATGATGTGCGCATCTCGCGCGTCGCCGTTTCGCAGGGCAATCTGACCCTGCGGATCGAAGAGGCACCGCTGGTCGTGCAACCAAACCCCTTTGCCAATGGGCGAACCG
Source organism: Ruegeria jejuensis (assembly GCF_041537905.1). NCBI lineage: Bacteria > Pseudomonadati > Pseudomonadota > Alphaproteobacteria > Rhodobacterales > Roseobacteraceae > Ruegeria > Ruegeria jejuensis. The sequence continues at coordinate 46,806 of NZ_JBGRUO010000004.1, forward strand.
TGGTTGTCCCCCGCACCATTGCAGAACTTGAAGAGGACGAAGGCATCAAGCTGGCCGAGGTGCCGGAAGGAACCTCGCTGTCGCAGGTTGTTGCCGGTTTGAACGCACTTGGAGTCTCGCCCAGGGACATGATCGACATTCTCAAGACGATCAAGGCGGCCGGGGCGCTGCACGCGGAATTTGTCGTGCGCTGAGACGCGCGCGCGGTGGTGAGCGGTGGGGGCGTTTTCGCCTCTTGCAGACTCACCCGCCACCACGTATATGCCTCTCAACAGCGGCGCGTCGGGCTCTGGCCTGAAGCTCCACCGGGAAATATCGACGGGCCGCGGGCCCGTTTTTTTGTGTTTGGACCAAGATGAGCAACGACCTGATAGCAAAGGCAGCGATTGACCGGCGGCTGGCCGAGATCGTCACCCCCGTGATCGAGGATCTGGGGTTCGAGCTTGTGCGCATCCGTCTGATGAGCGGCAAGCAATCGACGCTGCAGATCATGGCCGACAAACCCGATGGCGGCATCGAAGTGGACGATTGCGCCGAAATCTCGAATGCGGTCAGTGCCACGCTGGATGTCGAAGACCCGATCCTGGACGCCTACACGCTGGAAGTATCGAGCCCGGGCATCGACCGGCCGCTGACCCGGCTCAAGGATTTCGACATGTTCGAGGGCTATGAGGCCAAGATCGAAACCGCCGAGTTGATCGACGGTCGCCGCCGCTTCAAGGGGGAATTGGCCGGGGTCGAGGGCGATGAGGTTCTGATCAACATCCCCGAGCACGGAGAAACGATCACCATTGGGCTGCAATTCGACTGGCTGAGCGATGCCAAGCTGGTGCTGACCGATGATCTGATCAAGGAAATGCTGCGCCAGCGCAAGGCAGCAGGCGCGCTGCCCGAAGACCTGAACGAAGACCAATTCGACGAAATAGTTGAAGATGCGCCCCTGCCGGGCGATGACGTTACAAGCGCGACCCTGCGGGGCGACGAAATCGCACCCCGGGAAGGGTCCGAAGAGGAGACGAACTGATGGCAATCACCTCAGCCAACCAGCTTGAGCTGCTGCAAACCGCCGAGGCCGTGGCCCGGGAAAAGATGATCGATCCCGGCCTGGTGGTCGAGGCGATGGAAGAAAGCCTCGCCCGTGCCGCCAAGAGCCGCTACGGCGCTGAGATGGATATCCGCGTCAGCATCGACCGCAAGACCGGCAAGGCCACCTTTACCCGCGTCCGTACCGTGGTCGAGGATGAAGAGCTTGAGAACTATCAGGCCGAATTCACCGTCGATCAGGCCAAGCAGTATATGGAAAACCCTGCCGTTGGTGATCAGTTCGTCGAAGAGGTCCCGCCGGTTGAAATGGGCCGCATCGCCGCGCAATCGGCCAAGCAGGTGATCCTGCAGAAGGTGCGCGAAGCAGAGCGCGACCGTCAGTATGAGGAATTCAAGGACCGCGCCGGCACCATCATCAACGGTCAGGTCAAGCGCGAAGAATTCGGCAATGTGATCGTCGATATCGGCGGCGGCGAGGCAGTGCTGCGCCGCAACGACAAGATCGGCCGCGAAAGCTATCGCCCGAACGACCGTCTGCGCGCCTATATCAAAGAGGTCCGCCGCGAGCCGCGTGGGCACCAGATCTTCCTGTCGCGCACCGCGCCGGAATTCATGGCCGAACTGTTCAAGATGGAAGTGCCGGAAATCTATGACGGCATCATCGACATCAAGGCAGTCGCCCGCGACCCCGGTTCACGCGCCAAGATCGCCGTGATCTCTTATGACGGCTCGATCGATCCGGTCGGGGCTTGTGTGGGTATGCGCGGCAGCCGGGTTCAGGCTGTGGTCAACGAACTGCAAGGCGAAAAGATCGACATTATCCCGTGGAACGAAGATCAGCCGACTTTCCTGGTGAACGCATTGCAGCCCGCCGAGGTCTCCAAGGTGGTTCTGGACGAAGAGGCCGGCAAGATCGAGGTCGTCGTGCCTGAGGAGCAGCTGTCGCTCGCGATCGGTCGCCGCGGTCAGAACGTGCGTCTGGCGAGCCAGCTGACCAATCTGGACATCGACATCATGACCGAGGCCGAAGAATCGGCACGTCGCCAGAAGGAATTCGAGGCACGCACCAGCCTGTTCATGGAAACACTGGATCTGGACGAGTTCTTTGCGCAACTGCTGGTCTCCGAAGGCTTTGGCAACCTCGAAGAGGTCGCTTATGTCGAGCTGGACGAGTTGCTGGTCATCGACGGCGTTGATGAAGGCACGGCACAGGAGCTTCAGGCCCGCGCCCGCGACTATCTGGAAGCGCAGGCCAAGCAGGCGCTGGACAATGCCCGTGCGCTGGGTGTTGAGGACAGCCTGGTTGAATTCGAGGGTCTGTCACCCCAGATGATCGAGGCATTGGCCAAAGACGGCGTCAAGACGCTGGAAGATTTCGCCACCTGCGCCGATTGGGAACTGGCGGGCGGCTGGACCACTGTGGATGGCGAGCGCGTCAAGGATGACGGCATTCTGGAACCGTTCGGCATGAGCCTGGAAGAGGCACAGGCGATGGTCATGACCGCGCGCGTTCTGCTGGGCTGGGTCGATCCGGCCGAGCTTGAGGCAGACGAAGAAGAAGTCGAGTCTGAGGACGGCGAAGAAACCAGCGCGGAGGCCGGGGCCTGATCTCAGGCCCGGTTGGGTCGAGATGAGTCGCGGTGGCGCCTCGAAAGACCGGTCGGACGGTCCCGAACGCAAATGCGTCGCCACGGGCGAGGTGCGTCCTAAATATGGACTCATCCGCTTTGTGGCAGGGCCGGACGGCACGGTTGTGCCCGATGTAATGGGCAAGCTGCCGGGTCGCGGCGTTTATGTCGCAGCTGATCGTGCGGCCTTGGGACGGGCCGTGGACAAGAAACTGTTCAGCCGGGGCCTGAAAATGCAGGCCAAGGTCCCCGACGGGCTCATCGACGAGGTCGAGCGGCAATTGTCGCGCCGTGTTGTCGACTTGCTGAGCTTGGCCCGCAAGTCGGGTGATGCGGTGGCGGGCTTTGAAAAGGTCAAGACCTGGCTCGACAAGGAAGAGGCCCAGGTTCTGCTTCAGGCCAGCGATGGATCGGCGCGCGGAAAGACGAAATTGAGCACGCCGCATTTTGGTAAATACATCGGTTGGCTCACCGCAGACGAATTGGGCATGGCGTTTGGACGCCAAACAGTGATACATGCGGCGCTGGCCTCTGGTGGACTCGCCAAACGTGTTGTAGAGGAAGCGCAGCGCCTGCGTGGCTTGCGCGAAACGGATGACGGCGGCAACGGCCGCGCGGAAGGGTAAGTAAGCTTGATGAGCGATAGTGACGGCAAAAAGACATTGGGTCTTCGTGGAGCGCCCCGCTCGGGGAATGTGAAACAGAGTTTCAGCCACGGACGGACCAAGAATGTCGTGGTGGAAACCAAGCGCAAGCGCGTTGTGGTCCCCAAGCCCGGTGCGTCAAAGCCCGGGGCCGGGTCTGGCGCGCCCTCAGGTGATCCCTCGCGTCGCCCGGCCGGGATCTCTGACGCCGAAATGGCCCGCCGCCTGAAAGCGGTTCAGGCCGCCAAGGCGCGTGAGGCAGAGGAAACCGCACGCCGCGCGGCTGAGGAAAAGGCGCGCGCCGAAGAGCGTGAGCGTCGCCGGGCCGAGGCCGAGGCGAAGGAACGCGAGCAGCGCGAGGCCGAAGAGCGTGCCAAGCAGAAAGCTGCCGACGAAGAACGCCAGCGCAAGGAAGCCGAAGAATCCGCGCGCCGCGCCGCTGCCGAGGCCGCCTCTGCCAAAGAAGCGCCCAAGCCGGAACAGCGCAGCGCGCCGGCTGGTCGCCCCGCCCCCGCCGAAGCGCCGCGTCGCGATCGCGAACAGCGCCCGTCGCGTGGCAAGGGCCGTGATGACAACCGCCGTTCGGGCAAACTGACGCTGAACCAGGCGCTTTCGGGCGGCGAAGGTGGCCGCCAGAAATCGCTGGCCGCGATGAAGCGGAAACAGGAACGCGCGCGGCAGAAAGCCATGGGTGGCTCGGTCGAGCGCGAAAAGGTGATCCGCGACGTGCAGGTGCCGGAGACCATTGTGGTCTCCGAACTGGCCAACCGGATGGCAGAACGCGTCGGTGATGTGGTCAAGTCACTTATGAACATGGGCATGATGGTCACGCAGAACCAGTCGATTGACGCGGACACTGCCGAACTGATCATCGAGGAATTCGGCCACAAGGTGGTGCGTGTTTCGGATGCCGATGTCGAAGACGTCATCGCTGATGTCGAAGACAATGAGGGCGATCTGCAGCCGCGTCCGCCGGTCATCACCATCATGGGCCATGTCGACCACGGCAAGACCTCGCTGCTGGATGCGATTCGCGACGCCAAGGTTGTTGCCGGCGAAGCGGGCGGCATCACCCAGCATATCGGCGCCTATCAGGTGAAAACCGATGGCGGCACCACGCTGACCTTCCTCGATACGCCGGGCCACGCCGCCTTTACCTCGATGCGGTCGCGTGGGGCGCAGGTGACGGATATCGTCGTGCTTGTGGTAGCTGCGGATGATGCGGTCATGCCGCAGACCATCGAAGCCATCAACCACGCCAAGGCGGCGCAGGTGCCGATGATTGTGGCGATCAACAAGGTCGATAAACCAGAGGCCAACCCGGACAAGGTGCGCACCGACCTGCTGCAGCATGAGGTGATCGTCGAGAAGATGTCGGGTGAGGTACAGGATGTCGAAGTCTCCGCCATCACCGGCCAGGGCCTGGACGAGTTGCTTGAAGCCATCGCGCTGCAGGCCGAAATTCTGGAACTGAAAGCAAACCCCGACCGCGCCGCCCAGGGCGCCGTGATTGAGGCGCAGCTGGATGTGGGCCGCGGCCCCGTCGCGACCGTTCTGGTTCAGAAAGGCACGCTGCGTCAGGGCGACATCTTTGTTGTGGGTGAGCAGTACGGCAAGGTCCGTGCGCTGATCAACGACAAGGGTGACCGCGTGAAAGAGGCTGGACCGTCGGTTCCGGTCGAGGTTCTGGGCCTTAACGGCACGCCAGAGGCCGGGGACGTTCTGAACGTGACCGATACCGAAGCGCAGGCGCGCGAGATTGCGGATTACCGTGAACAGGCCGCCAAGGACAAACGCGCCGCCGCCGGTGCCGCGACCACACTTGAGCAGCTGATGCAGAAGGCCAAGGAAGACGAGAACGTCTCGGAACTGCCGATTCTGGTCAAAGCGGATGTGCAGGGTTCTGCCGAAGCCATCGTTCAGGCGATGGAAAAGATCGGCAATGACGAGGTGCGCGTGCGTGTGCTGCATTCCGGCGTCGGGGCCATCACCGAAACCGATATCGGTCTGGCCGAAGCGTCTGGCGCGCCGGTCATGGGCTTCAACGTGCGGGCCAATACCTCGGCACGGAACACGGCGAACCAGAAAGGTGTCGAGATCCGGTATTATTCGGTGATCTACGACCTTGTGGATGACGTGAAAGCCGCCGCTTCGGGTCTGCTGAGCGCCGAGATCAAGGAAAACTTCATCGGCTATGCCGAGATCAAGGACGTGTTCAAGGTCTCCAACGTTGGCAAGGTTGCGGGCTGTCTCGTGACCGAAGGCGTTGCGCGTCGTTCGGCCGGTGTCCGCCTGCTGCGCGACAACGTTGTGATCCACGAAGGCACGCTAAAGACCCTCAAACGCTTCAAGGACGAAGTGGCCGAGGTTCAGTCGGGTCAGGAATGCGGTATGGCGTTCGAGAACTATGACGACATTCGCACCGGTGACGTGATCGAGATCTTTGAACGCGAAGAAGTCACCCGCACACTGGACTGATCGGTTCCTGCAGAACGAAAACAAGGGGTTGGCCGATGGGCCAACCCCTTGTCGTGTGAGTGGCAGTTTGCCGTTTCGTCAGGCCGCAGCCTTGACCGGACGCCCCGAATAGAGCTTTTTGCCGACTTTTACTTCGATGCGCCCATCAGATAGCGCACGCACATATGTGCCCTGTACGAACACACACGTGCCGATCGTAATTGTCCGTAGCACGTGACATCCTCCCAAATAGGTATTTGGATTTCATCATTATACACGAAAAAACAAAAATAGACACTGTTTAGCGTCAGGTGATCGAAGGACCTGGCGCTGCAACTCTATATGTAGCGTGGAAATTGGATATTACATACAAAACACCGTGAGTGGCGCAGCTCCACAGCAGAAAGAAAACCTCGCAAGTCAGATCACAGCCAATCTCGCAGGATCGGAATAAGCGGAATATCGGCGGGTGGCATCGGGTAGTCGCGCAGATCTTTTGCCCGCACCCATTTCAACCGCTGGCCCTCATTGGATTGCGGGATGCCTTCCCATTTACGGCAGGCAAAAAGCGGCATGAGCAGGTGGAAATCATCGTATCCGTGGCTCGCAAATGTCAGCGGGGCAAGGCAGGATTCCCAAGTGTTGATACCCAGCTCTTCTTCGAGCTCGCGGATCAGCGCCAGTTCTGGCGTTTCACCCGATTCGACCTTGCCGCCCGGAAACTCCCATAGACCGGCCATGGATTTGCCCTCGGGGCGCTGCGCCAGCAGCACCCGGCCATCGGTGTCGATCAGCGCAACCGCCGAGACAAGTATGATTTTCACGACCGGTAGTCCGCGTTGATCTCGATATATCCGTGGGTCAGATCGCAGGTCCAGACGGTGGCTTTGCCCGCGCCCAGCCCCAGATCGATGGCGATCACCAACTCCGGCGCTTTCATGTATGCGGCTGCGTCTTCTTCGCGGTAATCCGGGCTGACCCAGCCTTTTTCCGCCACCAGAATATCTCCGAAGGAAATGCTCAGCCGGTCCCGGTCCGCCGTGGCGCCGGATTTGCCGATTGCCATCACGACGCGCCCCCAGTTGGCGTCTTCGCCCGCGATCGCGGTCTTGACCAGCGGTGAATTGGCGACTGACAAACCGTGCGTTTTGGCCTCGGCATTCGACATGGCGCCGGTGACGCGGATTTCGATGAACTTGGTCGCGCCTTCGCCGTCGCGCACCACCAGATGCGCCAGATCGCGCATCACCTGTTCTAGGGCGGCATCAAACCCGGCATCGCCTGTCGCGTCCACGCCCGCCGCGCCGGTGGCACAGACCAGCAAACTGTCCGAGGTAGAGGTATCGCTGTCCACAGTGATGCAATTGAAAGTCCGGTCAGCCATGGCCGAAACCGCGCTTTGCAGTGCCGCCTGATCATACCCCGCATCGGTGAAGATATAGACCAGCATCGTCGCCATATCTGGCGCGATCATGCCTGATCCTTTGGCGATTCCCGCGATGGACACGGTCTTGCCGTCGATCTCGACCTGGGCGCTTGCGCCCTTTGGGAATGTGTCGGTGGTCATGATCGCCTGCGCGGCACCCTCGATGGCATCACCGGACAGACCCGCGTTCATGTCTTCGATACGCGACACGATCCGATCATGGGGCAACGGCTCGCCAATCACGCCGGTTGAGGCGGTGAAGACGCGGCTCACCGGCACACCCGTGGTCTTTGCAACCGCCTGGGTCACCTCGGTGACCGAAGCTTGCCCGTAATGGCCGGTAAAGGCGTTGGCATTGCCCGAATTGACCAGGATCGCGGCGGGGCCGGTGCTGTCACCGCCCAGCTTTTGCTGGCAATCCAGCACCGGCGCGGCGCGGGTCGAAGAGCGGGTGAACACACCCGCCACCGACGTTCCCGCGTCGAGAACCGCCAGCATCACATCGGTGCGCCCGGTATATTTCACACCCGCAGCGGCGGTGGCAAAGCGCACGCCAGCTATTTGCGGCAGATCGGGAAAGCCCGCTGGCGCCAGCGGTGAGACCTGGGTGATCGTCGCCAAGGCGCTTACTCCTGCACGAGGTCGAGCTGCTTGATGATCTCGGGCGTCAGGCCTTCGACCTCGGGGCGTTCCACCTTCGCAGCGCTGGTCAGTTCCGCCACTTTCGCAGCGATCACATCACGCTGGATCTGCTGCGCCAGTTCTCCGCGTACAGCATCCAGCGTCGGGGCCTGGGATTTACGCTTGTCGTTCAGGATGATCAGATGCCAGCCGAACTGCGTCTGCACCGGATTCGAAACCTGACCCGGTTCCAGCGTCATCACCGCCTGCTCGAATTCGGGCACCATCTGACCTGCGCCGAACCAGCCCAGCGCACCGCCATTCGGACCCGAGGGGCCGGTAGATTTCTCTTTTGCGGTTTCGGCGAAATTGGCCCCGTTGTCGAGATCGGTCTTGATCTCCTTGGCCTCATCCTCGGTCTCGACCAGAATATGAGCGGCGTCAAATTCGTCGCCGCCTTCCCAATCCGCAAACTGCGCGTCATAGGCGGCCTGCAGCGCCTCGTCGGTCACGGCATCTGCGGTCAGCCGGTCGATCATGGTCACCGCCATCAACGAGCGTTCCTCGTTTTCCAGCGTCAGCGCGACCTGACGCGGCATCTCGTCGCCCAGCGCATCGCGCAGCAGGTTTTGCTGGATCAACTGATCCAGAATGGCGTCATAGAGCGCCTGATCCTCGACCTGCTGATATTCTGGCGGCAGCGCCGCCCGTGCCAGGATCAGATGCCCAAGCGTGATGTCTTCGCCGTTGACCGATGCGACAACAGTGTCGGCATCTGGCTGGCTTTGTGCGGCCACAGGCAGCGCCATCGCGGCAGCGAGCGCCAGAGATGGCAGAAAAGTGAAGCCTTTGGGCATGTATTCATCCTATATTCAGGCCGCGACGGGGCGCGGCGTTGACACTCTGAGACCCGCCGCTTACATGCGTTGAAGCCTTGGACAGGGCCGCCTTCACCCCCCGTATCTATGGGTTGCGCGCAGGGCGGGCAAGCCTGTCGCAACCTCGATAAGAATAGATCCGCTGGAGTGAACATGCTGGGACTGGGAACGCTCACCAAAAAGGTGTTCGGAACGCCGAATGACCGCAAGATCAAGGCGACCCGCCCGCTGATCGCAAAGATCAATGCGCTGGAAGAAGAGTTCGAAAAGCTGTCCGATGACGGGCTGAAGGAAAAGACCGAAGACCTGCGCAAGCGCGCCCTGGATGGCGAAAGCCTGGACGATTTGCTGCCCGAAGCCTTTGCCAATGTGCGCGAGGCGGCCAAGCGGGCGCTGGGCCTGCGCGCCTTTGACGTGCAGCTGATGGGTGGCGCGTTCCTGCATCAGGGCAATATCTCTGAGATGAAGACAGGCGAAGGCAAAACCCTTGTTGCCACCTTCCCGGCCTATCTGAACGCGCTGACCGGCAAGGGCGTGCATGTGGTCACCGTGAACGAATACCTGGCCAAGCGCGACGCCGAATGGATGGGCAAGGTGTTTGGCGCATTGGGCATGAGTACCAGCGTGATCTGGACCGGTATGCCAGAGGATGAAAAACGCGCCGCCTATAACTGCGACATCACCTATGCCACCAATAACGAGCTGGGCTTCGACTATTTGCGCGACAACATGAAGTCAGAGCTGGATCAGCTGTTCCAGAAACAGCACAACTTCGCCATCGTGGATGAGGTCGACTCGATCCTGATCGACGAAGCGCGGACGCCGCTGATCATCTCGGGTCCCGCGCAGGACCGCTCTGACCTGTACCTGACCATCGACACGGTGATTCCGACGCTGGATGACAGCCATTATGAGCTGGACGAAAAGACCCGGAACGTGACCTTTACCGACGAGGGCAACGAGTTTCTGGAAAACCAGCTCAAGGCGCGTGATCTGCTGAGCGATGAGCAATCGCTTTACGATCCCGAAAGCACGTCCATCGTACATCACGTCAATCAGGGTCTGCGGGCGCATAAGCTGTTCCAGAAGGACAAGGACTATATCGTCCGCGACGGTCAGGTTGTGCTGATCGACGAGTTTACCGGCCGGATGATGCCCGGCCGCCGCCTGTCGGAGGGTCTGCATCAGGCCATCGAAGCCAAGGAAGGCGCCCCGATCCAGCCCGAGAACGTCACACTGGCCAGCGTGACCTTCCAGAATTACTTCCGGCTCTATGACAAGCTGAGCGGCATGACCGGCACCGCCCTGACCGAGGCCGAGGAATTTGCCGAAATCTACGGTCTGGGCGTGGTCGAGGTTCCGACCAACAAGCCGATCATGCGCGAGGATGAGGACGATCAGGTCTACCGCACCACTGGCGAGAAATATGGCGCGATGATCAAGGAAATCCGGAAAGCCAACGAAAAAGGTCAGCCGGTTCTGGTCGGTACCACCTCGATCGAAAAGTCAGAGACACTCAGCCAGCTGCTGACCGAGGAGGGCATCAAGCACAACGTCCTGAACGCCCGCCAGCACGAAAAAGAGGCGCAGATCGTCGCCGAGGCCGGCCATCTGGGCGCGGTCACCATCGCCACCAACATGGCCGGTCGCGGCACCGATATTCAGCTTGGCGGCAATGTCGAGATGAAGGTGCTCGCCGCTCTGGCGGAAAACCCCGAAGCCGACCCTGCCGAGCTGCGCGCCGCCGAAGAGGCCAAGCATGCTGCCGAGAAAAAGAAGGTGCTTGAGGCGGGCGGGCTGTTCGTCATGGCGTCGGAACGCCATGAAAGCCGCCGCATCGACAACCAGCTGCGTGGCCGCTCGGGCCGTCAGGGCGACCCGGGCCGCACGGTGTTCTACCTCAGCCTCGAAGACGACCTGATGCGTATCTTTGGCTCGGAACGTCTGGAAAAGGTGCTCCGAACACTCGGCATGAAAGAAGGCGAGGCGATCATTCACCCCTGGGTCAACAAATCGCTGGAACGGGCGCAGGCCAAGGTCGAAGGCCGCAATTTCGACATGCGCAAGAACGTCCTGAAATTCGATGACGTGATGAATGACCAGCGGAAGGTAATCTTCAGCCAACGGCGCGAGATCATGGCCGCCGAAGACCTGTCCGAGATCGTGTCGGATATGCGCGAGCAAGTGATCGACGATATCATCGATCAGCATATGCCGCCGAAATCCTATGCCGATCAGTGGGACATGCAGGGGCTTTATGCCGCCGTGATCGAAAAGCTGGGCGTCGATCTGCCGATCATCGATTGGGCGGATGAAGAAGGGGTCGATGACGAACAGATCCGCGAGCGTCTGATCAAGGCCACCGATGAGAACATGGCGAAAAAGGCGGTCGATTTCGGCCCCGAGAACATGCGCAACATCGAAAAACAGGTGCTGCTGCAAACCATCGACAGCAACTGGCGCGAACATCTGCTGACGCTGGAACATCTGCGCTCGGTCGTGGGGTTCCGGGGCTACGCCCAGCGCGACCCGCTCAATGAATACAAGAACGAAAGCTTCCAGCTGTTCGAAGGGATGCTGGACAGTCTGCGCGAAACGGTGACCCAGCAATTGTCACGGGTCCGTCCGCTGACCGAAGAAGAACAGCGCGAGATGCTGGCCCAGATGACCGCCCAGCAGGCGGATATGCAGCGTGCCGCGTCCGGCGAAAGCGAGGCGCAACCGAATGGGAAAGCCAAGGAACCGGCACTGGCCGGCGCGGATCAGGCCGCCGAGAGCGGCGCGCAGGCGGCCCCCGGTTTTGTCGAGGATGACCCGGAAACCTGGGGCAAACCCTCGCGCAACGATCGCTGTCCCTGCGGCTCTGGCAAGAAGTTCAAACACTGCCACGGGCGCCTGACCTGAGGGCGCTGCCCTTATTCGGACAAAATGACTCCCCCCGGCGGCCACAAACTGGCCGCCTTTTTTAAGGAAGGTTAATCCGAACACAGCCGGGGGAACGGTGATGATTCGGACACGCAACCTAATGACAGTCGGCGGAACAGCCTTCTGCGCACTGGCGATCGGGTATTTCATGCAGCGCGACGTGACGGTGCAATACGCATCGATGATCCCGCATCCGTCCGGGTTGCAACAACGCGTTCTTGCCCCATTTGCGCGCGCCGAGGTGGATGAATACGGCATGCTTGAGGTTCGCGATATCAAGCTGACCTCGACACTGCCCGGCCTGCCGCTCCCCTCGCGGCTGCAGCAACCAACGCTGGAACATGTGACCGACGGCGCGGTTTCCGCCAAGTTTCTGACCCTACCAGAGTCGCAGGCCGACCCCTTATTGCCGAAGCTGGGATGTGACGTGACCGTGGCATCCTCGGTCTTGCCGCTGGCACGTGTGGGCCTATCCGTGGATGCGCCCTGTTTTCCGAACCAGCGGGTGACGGTGCATCATAGCGGCCTCTTCTTTACCGACAGCACTGATGGGCAAGGTATGCTTGATGTCACCATCCCGGCCCTGTCGGAACATGCGGTTTTCATCATCGAGTTTGACAACGGGGCCGGGGCCGTTGCCCGTGCCGAGGTGGACGAACTGCTGGATTTCGAGCGTGTGGCGATCCAATGGGGCGGCGAGTCCGGCCTGCAGATTAACGCCAAGGGCGATGATGGGGTGAGGAAAAAAGACACAAATCCAAGTGCCTATGGTGACGTCGTTCGCCTGGGCAAACTGGGCAACAGCAGCTCTCGCGTAGCCGAGATATACAGCTTCCCCCGCGATCATCTGTCGCAATCGGATGCGATCTCTTTGACGATCGAGGCCCAGGTAACCGCCGCCAATTGCGACCGCGACATCGCCGCACAATCGCTGGAACTTCGTGCAAACCGCAGCTTGCGGATGCGTGATTTGACCCTGTCGATGCCAAGCTGCGACGCGACGGGGGACTTTCTGGTGTTGAATAATCTTGTCGAAGACCTGAAGATCGCGGAAAAATAACCCGCAGGCAAATCAGGTTTCCCATGAATTGGCTCCGTGCGGCGGTTTGCGCCGCGCTTTTCGTTTCTGGCACCGTCCGTCCCGGTCTGGCAGAGGATGTGACACTCACCTCGCGCGATGGCGCGGTGGCAATCACCGGCGCGTTTCTGGGTTTTGACGGCGAGTTTTATCGCGTCGAGACCAAATTCGGTGAACTAACAGTCGATGCCTCGGGCGTCAATTGCGATGGCCCCGCCTGCCCCAAATTGACCGATTTCGTGGCCGAGATCACGCTCGCCGGGTCGCCCACCATAGCCGAGGTGCTGCTGCCTGCCTTGCTTGAGGGGTTCGCGCGCCACAATGGCTACATAACCCAGCGCGTGCCCCTGCCCGACATCGGGTTCATCTATGAGCTGCGCCAGCCGGACCGGGCCCTGCCTGCAGCCCGGTTCCTGTTTCAGATATCGAGCACCGATCAGGGCATCGACGCGCTCTTGAATGGCCGTGCGGACATCGCCCTGGCGTTGCGCGAAATTCGACCCGAGGAGCAGGAGCGCGCCCGCGAAGCCGGGCTCGGCGACCTGACACAGCCCAATCGCAGCCGCGTTCTGAGCCTTGACGCCATGGTGCCTATCGTTGCACCCGGCAATCCTGTGCGCAGCCTGTCGGTCGATGATCTGGCGCGGGTCCTATCCGGCGCGGTGACCAACTGGGCCGAATTGGGTGGGCCGGATGCGCCCATTGCCGTACATCTGCCCAGCGACGGGTCGGGCCTGGCGCAAGCGGTCGAGGATCGCATTCTGAAACCAGCCAGCGCGGTGGCAACGGCAGATGCAGTGCGCCACGGTCGGGGCAGCCACCTAGCCCGCGCGGTCAAGGCCGACCCTTTCGCCCTCGGAATTGCAAGTTTTGCCGAGATCGGCACTGCCAGCCCCCTTACGCTCAGCGGGGCTTGCGGGTATACGCTTGCCGCCTCCCGCCGGTCGATCAAGACCGAGGATTACCCGCTTAATTCGCCCATGTTCCTCTACATTCCTGCCCGTCGCTTGCCGAAAACCGCGCGCGAATTTCTGGTCTATACACGCGGCCCGTCGGCTCAGTTGGTCATCCGAGAGGCAGGGTTCGTCGATCAAGTGCCGGAACTGGTCGAACTTGACGCACAGGGCGCCCGCCTGGCCAATGCGATCGCAACAGCGGGAGACGAAGTGCCGCTGGCCGAATTGCAGCGGTTGATGCAAACCTTGTCACCACTGGCGCGTCTGACCACCTCGTTTCGGTTCGAGGCCGGATCATCACGCCCCGATGCGCAATCCCATTCGAACATCCAGCAGCTGGCACAGGCGCTGGAAACCGGCACTTATGATGCGCGCAAACTGGTCTTTGTCGGGTTTTCCGATGGGGTCGGCCCGGCCTCTGGCAATCAAAATATCGCCATGCGCCGGGCCAAGGCCGTGCGCGACGCGGTGATTGAGGCCGCCGAAACCGCCAATCTGGACAGAGTGGAAATTAGTGTCGAGGCGTTTGGCGAGGCGATGCCGATGGCGTGCAACGACAGCGACTGGGGCCGTCAGGTGAACCGCCGGGTCGAAGTCTGGACCCGTTAGGACAGACGCAATTTGCGCCGAAACCCGGGGGCCACTTTTGGATTGCGCGTCAGAGATACCCTTGACTGCGAAAGCTCAACTCGTTCGATTTTCCGATTATCAGGTGGTCATGCAGCACCAGCCCCAGCGCCTGACACGCATCCTGAATGCGCATCGTCATGTCGATATCCGATTGCGACGGTGTCGGATCGCCGGAAGGGTGGTTATGCACCAGAATCAGCGCCGAGGCATTCAGCTCCAGCGCCCGCTTCGCTACTTCACGAGGATAGACCGGTACGTGATCGACCGTGCCGCGCGCCTGTTCCTCATCAGCGATCAGTACATTCTTGCGATCCAGGTAGAGCACGCGGAACTGCTCGGTCTCGCGATGGGCCATGGTGGTATGGCAATAATCCAGCAGCGCGTCCCAGCCCGATAGCACATGGCGTTGCAGCACGCGCGCCCGCGCCAGCCGATGCGCGCTGGCCTCGACGATCTTGAGTTCGGTGATCACCGCCTCTCCAACCCCATTGACCTTGGCCAAACGTTCCAAAGGCGCGCTGAGCACCCGGTTGAAATCCCCGAATGTCTCCAGCAGCAGCCGCGCCAGCGGTTTCACATCCTGACGCGGGATGGCGCGGAACAATACCAGCTCCAGCATCTCGTAATCCGGCATCGCCGCCGCCCCGCCCGACATGAACCGATCGCGCAGGCGTTTGCGGTGATCCTTAATGTAAGACGGCATACGGCCCATGGGCAGCGCAACCGTCGGGGCCTCATCCGGGTCGAACAGCATCGGGGCTTCTTGAAACGCGTTTTTATTGGACATGTCGCGAGGCTGCGCGGGAATCACTTTCTGAGAGGTTAACGCGCCTCCCCCGCCATGCGCGCGGTCAGCTTGCGCACCAGCAGATGCAGCAGCACCGAGAGAACACCCAGCGTCAGCATGGCGGCAAACATCAGATCGGTCTTGGCCCGGCCATTGGCCAGCAGCATCAGATAGCCCAGCCCGCGCGACGACCCGACCCACTCGCCGATCACTGCCCCGATCGGCGCATAGACCGCAGCCAATCGCAGGCCCGAGGCCAGCGAGGGCAGTGCGGCAGGCACACGGATCTGCCACAGGATTGCGCGGCGACTGGCCTGCATCGTGCGCGCCAGATCCAGATAGCCCTCGGGGGTGCGCATCAGCCCGTCGAAAAAGGACGAGGTCACCGGGAAGTAGATGATCAGCACCGCCATGGCGACTTTCGACCCTAACCCGTAGCCAAACCACAATGTCAGGATCGGAGCCAAGGCAAAGACCGGCAGCGCCTGGGTGAAGACCAGCATCGGCTGCACCAGCACCCGCGCAGTCCGCGACGAGGCCAGTTGAATCGCTGTTGCAGCCCCCAGCGCCGAGCCGACGACGAGGCCGATCAGAACCTCCAGCCCGGTCACAAGCGTATTTTCAGCGATCACCGCACGGTTTGCCCACCAGGTTTCGGCCACCACCACGGGACCCGGCAGGATAAAGCGCGGCAGGCCGGTGAACATCACCACCCCTTGCCAGAGCAGCAGCGCGAACACGGTCGCCGCAAGGGGGGCACCGATCCTCATGCCGCGCGCTCTCGCAACAGACGCAGCAATGCGCCCTGGGTTTCCAGCATCTCGATATCATCCACCAGACGCGGCGCGGGCGAGGTCGGCACCGCGCAATGATCAAGGCCGCGATGCGACATCACCGCAATGGTCTGGCCCAGACGTGCGGCCTCGCCCGGATCATGGGTCACCAGCAGAACGGTGCGACCCTGCAACAACTCGACCGCCAGTTCCTGCATATCGGCCCGTGTCCGGGCGTCGAGCGCCGAGAATGGCTCGTCCAGCAGAATGATCTGCTTGTCCTCCATCAGCGTCCGCGCCAGTGCCGCGCGCTGCCGCTGCCCGCCAGACAGTTCCGAGGGTTTCTTATGCGCATGCTCGGACAAGCCGACACGCCCCAGCAACCTCGTCAACCGGTCCGCATCGGGCTTTTCGCCACGCAAACGAGCGCCCAGAGTTACATTGCGCGCCACATCCGCCCACGGCAGCAGCAGATCGTCCTGCGCCATATAGGCCACGCGCGGTACCACAGGTTGCCCGTCCGAGGCGTGGATGGTGCCGCCAAACATCGCCCCGGTCTGCAACCCGGCGATGAGGCGCAGAACCGTCGATTTCCCAACACCCGAGCCGCCCAGTAGGCAGGTCCATTCCCCCGCCTTCAGAACGAGCGAAAGTGGCGCGAAAAGGGGCACGCCGTCGATGGAGGCGCCCCCTTCGACCACGATCTCGGGTGCCGAATTCACGGGTTCAGGCCCATTTCCCAGAACTTGACCTCAAGCTCTGTGGCGGTGCGGAAGGTCTTGCATAGGCTCTGCCAGACCGGCAGTTGATCGTACCCCTCGCCCAGACGGCGGGTCACAGCGCTGTCGATCATGGCACCGACATCGCGGCAATAGGCCTGATACTGATCGCCCGCATAGGTGTCGATCCACTGTTGATAGATGTCCGAGCGCGCCTCTTGCTTCAGTCGCAGACCGATCTCGGCATAGCCCATCACGCAAGGCGCGAGCGCGGCTAGCAAATTCAGGAAGTCACCGCTATACCCGGCCTCAAGCACATAGCGCGTATAGGCGAGGTTTTCGGGCCGTTCCGGCGTTGCGGCAAGCTCCTCATGCGAGATACCGGCCTCGGCGCAGACGCCGACATGCAGCATCATCTCTTCATGGATCAGCCCGTTTACCGTGGACGAGGCTACCAGCATCTCTTCATGGGTGTCCGCCTTGACCACGGCCAGCGCCCAGGCACGCGAGAAGTGGGTGAGGAAGACGAAATCCTGCCGCAGGTAATGCAGAAACGCGTCATTCGGCAAGCTCCCGTCGCTCAACCCCTCGACAAAGGCGTGGCGGGTATAGTTCCGCCACGTCTCGCCAGTGGCCGCGCGCATCAGTCCGAAGGCGCGACCATAGTCCGGCGCCGCGCTCATTGCGCGGTCACGTCGATGGCGATGTCGCTGACCGGGTTGACGCTGTCAGTCAGGCCCTTGTCCTTGAGGAACTCCTCGAACCGCGTATAGCGGCCGGCATCCAGCCCGGCGGGGCGCAGCGCGAAGCGGGTCAGCGTGTCTTTCCAGGCGCGCTTGTTCAGCTCATCCTGCAGTTCCGGCGAGGTGCCAGAGAAGATTTCCCAGCTTTCCTGCGGATGGTTCACGATGAACTGCGTGGCCTTTTCGGTTGCGGCCAGAAAACGGGCCACTTTGTCGGCATCCATCATGTCCGGGTTGGCGACATAGATCAGCTCATCATAAGGCGGCACGCCCTCTTCTTCGATGTAAAAGCAGGTGCCGGGGTGACCTTCGATATCCATCTGGTTCAACTCGAAATTCCGATAGGCCCCGATCACCGCATCGACCTGGCCGGACATCAGCGACGGCGACAGCGAGAAATTCACGTTAACCAGTTCAACCTCGTCCAGCTTGACGCCGTAATTGCCCAGAACCGTGCTCAGCACTGCTTCTTCGACACCGGCGACCGAGAAACCGATCTTTTTGCCCTTCAGGTCGGCGGGCGTCTTGATCGGCCCGTCCTTGAGCACCAGCAGGCAGTTCAGCGGTGTGGCCACCAGCGTGCCGACACGTTTCAGCGGCAGGCCCTCATGGATTTGCAGGTGCAGCTGCGGTTGATAGCTGACCGCGAGATCGCCCTGACCGGCCGCAACCAAACGCGGCGGGGCCGATGGATCGGCGGGGGCGATGATTTCAACATCAAGGTCCTGATCCGCGAAATAGCCCTTTTCCTGTGCCACGATGATGGGCCCGTGATCGGGGTTCACGAACCAGTCCAGCAGGACAGTCATCTTGTCTTCGGCAAAAGCCGGGGTCGCAGCGAGGAGCGTCAGGGTGGTGAGGATTTTCTTCATGTTATCAATATCCTGTTCATGAAGTGGAGGCCGCGACGAGGACAATCTCGCCTGGCCAGATTTCTGTGATCTGCTCTGCCGCCCGCCAGGCGCGCAGACCGGTGGCGCAGCACAGCGCAAGCGGAGTATCGGGGTCAGGAAGGGCCGCGTACACCTGATCCGGCGTGATCCGCACGGCGTCGGGATGGGCCGGAACCGGTGCTTCGGTAATGTCCCGAAGTTCGACGATCTTGTGCTGCGCCCCGAGGCTGGTCGGGGCAACAAAGGCAAAGCCGCTCTCGGGCTCGGGCGCGGAGTCAAACCGGAAGGTCGAGAGGCGAAAACTCTTCGCCTCCACCTGCACCATTTGACCGATGGGCGAGGGATCAAACCCCAGCAACACCGACAGCGCGATCTGCGCCTGCAGCGCGCCGATGATGGCCACAACAGGCCCTAACACGCCCGATGTGGCGCAGTTTTGAGTGTTGTCGGGCATTTCGGGGAACATCGCGCGCAGGCTGGGGCCAGTGCCGCAGAACCCGCCGACATAACCGCTCAGCCCCAGCGCCGAGGCGCTGATCAGTGGGGTTTTCAGACCGCGACAGGTGTCGCTCAACACATAGCTCGCCGCATAGCTGTCGGCACAATCCAGCACGATATCCGCCTGCTGGACGAGTTCCCCCGCGTTTGCAGGGGTCAAGGCCTGCACCACGCCAATCACAGAGATTTCAGCGTTGATCTGCTGACAGCGCATCGCGGCGGACAGCGCCTTGGGCTGACCGCAATCTGTTTCGGTGAACAAGGTTTGTCGATGCAGGTTCGACAACGCAACCGCGTCCGGATCGAGGATGGTCAGATGCCCCACACCCGCACCCGCCAACAGCGGCAGCAGCGGTGCGGCAAGCCCACCCGCGCCGATCACCAATACACGGGCGTTGGACAGCGCCGCCTGTCCGTCAGCGCCGACCTCGGGCAATTGCATCTGACGCGCATAGCGGCTCATCGCGTGACCTCGATCCACTCCCGGACACGCGCCTCAGGGTCAGGATTCAGCGTGATGTCGGTTACGACCGAGACGATATCCGCCCCCGCCTCCAGCACGCCGGGCGCGCGTTCGACGCTCATGCCGCCGATGCCTACCAGGGGCACCGACCCGACGCGGGCCTTCCATTCAGTGACTTTCGGCAAGCCTTGCTGATGCCATTTCATCTTTTTCAGGATCGTCGGATAGACCGGGCCAAGCGCGATATAGGCCGGGTCAAGCGACAGGGCGCGGTCCAATTCCGCATCATCATGGGTCGAAAGCCCCAGCTTTAGACCCGCTTTTCGAATCGCAGGTAGATCGGCCTCGTCCAGATCCTCCTGCCCCAGATGCAGCCAGTCGCAACCTTCATCAATGGCGATCTGCCAATAGTCATTCACCACCAGCACCGCGTCATGGGTTCGACACAGATCAACCGCGGTGCGGATCTGCGTGCGGATGATCGCCTCAGGGCGGTCCTTGATGCGTAGCTGCACCAGCTTGACGCCCAGAGGCAGCATGCGCGCCAGCCAGGAAACGTCGTCGAAGATCGGATAAAACCGGTCGAGCGTCATGACAGGAACGCCTTTCCGATCACGGGCGTCGAAGGTGTCGCCATATCGCGCGGTTCGATCGGGTCGGCCTGGTGGGCCAGCCTGCCCGCCTCGACCGCTTGCGCCATGGCGCGGGCCATCGCGGCGGGATCACCGGCGCGGGCGACGGCGGTGTTGAGCAGGACGGCATCAAAGCCCAGTTCCATCGCATGCGCCGCATGGCTGGGCAGGCCGATCCCGGCATCCACCACCAGCGGCGTGTCAGGGAATTCGGACCGCATGGCGCGCAGCGCATATTCATTGGCCAGCCCCCGGCCCGACCCGATCGGCGCGCCCCAGGGCATCAGCACCTCGCACCCCGCGCCCAGCAAACGCTCGCCCACGATCAGATCCTCGGTGGTATAGGGAAAGACCTGAAACCCGTCCTCGGTCAGAATGCGCGCGGCCTCGACCAGTTGAAAGACATCCGGTTGCAGGCTGTCGGTATGACCGATCAGTTCGAGCTTGATCCAAGTCGTGTCGAACACCTCGCGGGCCATATGGGCGGTGGTCACGGCCTCTTTCACCGAATGGCAGCCCGCGGTGTTGGGCAGGACATGCACATCCAGATCGCGGATCATCTGCCAGAAGCTCTGTCCTGCACCGCCTGCCCCCTCGCGCCGCAGCGAGACGGTGGCGATGGCGGCCTTGGACTCGCGAAACGCCGCCTCAAGAATTGCGGGGCTGGGATATTGCGCCGTGCCCAGCATCAGCGGGTTGGCCAGTTGGGTGCCGTAGAAGCAGCGCATCGCTCAGCCCCCCTGCATCGGTGCGAGGATTTCGACACGATCACCATCGGCAAGCACGTGACCTATCCGGGCGGAGGAGGCGACAAAGACCTCGTTCACCGCCGTGGCCACCCGGCCAGAATAGCCGCATTCACTCAGCAACTCGGACAGGGTTGTGGCTGCCACCTCGCGGGGGTCACCGTTAACGATGATCTTCATCGACGAACTCCGAATGTTTGTTCTCAAGCGCCAGATCGGCCACGCCCTGCGCCAGTGCTGGAGCCAGCAGATAGCCGTGCCGATAGAGGCCGTTGGCATAGATGCGCCCGTTCCGGCGCCGGATACGGGGCAGGTTGTCGGGGAAAGCCGGGCGCAGATCGACACCGGTTTCCAGGATTTCCGCCTCGCCGAAGGCCGGGTTCAGCGCAAAGGCGGCGCTGAGCAGTTCCAGCATCGAGCGGGCGGTGATCCGCGTCTTGTCCTCGCTTTCGATCATGGTCGCGCCCAGCATGAAGATGCCCTCGCCGCGCGGCACCAAATAAAGCGGGATGCGCGGATGCAGCAGCCGGACCGGACGGCTGAGCGTCACATCAGGGCAGCGGATAACCAGCATCTCACCCTTCACGCCGCGCAGATCGCTCAGCTGGTCGCGGGCGGCATAACCCCGACAGTCGATGGCGTTTTCGAGCGTCTCAGGCGCGGGTTCGGCGTAGAAAGGGACACCCTGTGCCACAAGCGCCTTGCGCAAGCTTTTCAACGCAGAACGGGGATCGAGATGGGCCTCTTGTGGAAAGTGCAGCCCGGCTTCGAAACCACTCAAATCAGGCTCTAATTGGATGATTTGATCGCGATCTGCCTGCGCATAACCTTCGGTGCGGCGCGAGAAACGGCGCAGGTCGGGCAGGTCACGGCGATGGGCCACCACCAGCGTACCGGCGCGATCCACTTGCGTGTAACGCTCCCACCAGTCGATGGCGGTCTGGCCGTGGCGCAGCACCGGCTCCTCGGCATTTTCGTATTCGCACCAGGGCGCCAGCATGCCGCCCGCCCACCAGGAACAGCCATGCGGGCCTGGTGGACCGGCGGGGTCAAAGACCTGCACCTGCGCGCCGCGCGCGGCAAGCTCGGTCGCAACCGTCAGACCGGCGACGCCGGCCCCTATGACAGAATGCAGCGTCACTGTTCCCAGACCTGATGAAAGTGATGCACCGGCCCATGACCCTGACCGATCTTCAAATCGTCGGCCTTTAGGATAGCGCCCTGCAGGTATCCATGGGCGCGCTGCATGGCCTCTTCAAGATCCTGCCCCTTTGCCAACCCCGCCGCGATGGCCGAGGACAGCGTGCACCCGGTGCCATGGGTGTTGATCGTGGCGCGGCGCGGCGCGGTGTAATCGGCCAGCAGACCCACGCCGTTGACCAGCATGTCGTGACAGACCGGGCCCTCGGCATGACCGCCTTTCATCACCACCGCCTGCGCGCCCAGCCCGATCAAGGCCTGTGCCTGCGCGAACATCTGCTCCTGCGTCTCGGCCGGTTTGACCTCAAGCAAGCGCGCCGCTTCCGGCAGGTTCGGGGTGATGACGGTGGCGCGTGAGATCAGAACGTCGCGCAAGGTCGCGACCGCCTCATTGGCCAGCAGCGCATCACCGGATTTGGCGATCATCACCGGATCCAGGACAACGGGGCCTTCATAACCGCCCAGCGCCTCAGCAACTGCATGGATGATTTCGGGCGAGGCCAGCATGCCGATCTTGATCGCGCCCACATCCAGATCGCAGAGCACCGCGTCGATCTGGGCGCGGATCACGTCCAGCGGGATGCCATGCACGGCGGTCACGGCCTGTGTGTTCTGCGCGGTGACGGCGGTGATGACACTGGCGCCATAAACACCCAGCGCGGACATCGCCTTGAGGTCGGCCTGAATGCCTGCTCCCCCTCCGCTATCGGATCCGGCTATGGTCAGGGCGATCGGTGTCATCCATTGCTCTCCCGCTTCGGGTGGACAATGGGCGGTGGGCACGCTCGATATTCTGAGACCGTTTCCTACGCCGGCACTGCCCGGATCAGGTTCGATGGGTTGACGCAGATGCGGCTCTCAGCCCGGAGGCACCCCAACGGTTTGCGCGTTCATCTCAGGGTCGCGGGAAAGAATCAAGGGGGAAATGACGCGGCGTTACGAGCTCAAAGCAAAAGAGCCGACCCAATGGACCGGCTCTAACACAGGGAAATTTGCAGGTTTCAGCCCTTCATGCCGTCCCAGAAGGATTTGACCGAAGAGAAAAAGCTGTGCGATTCCGGGTTGTTGTCATCGCTGATCTCTTCGAACTCGCGCAGCAGTTCCTTCTGGCGTGAGGTCAGGTTGACCGGGGTTTCCACCGCCAGTTCGATGAACATATCGCCGACGCCCGCACCGCGCAGCGCAGGCATGCCCTTGGCGCGCAGGCGCATCTGGCGACCTGACTGGCTGCCCGAGGGCACCTGAACCCGGCCTCGACCGCCGTCGATGGTCGGCACTTCGATAGAACCACCAAGTGCGGCCTTGGCCATCGAAACCGGCACGCGGCAATAAAGGTTCACGCCGTCGCGCTCGAACAGATCATGCTGCGCGACCTCGACAAAGATATAAAGATCCCCCGGAGGACCGCCGCGCATCCCGGCCTCACCCTCGCCCGCCAGACGGATACGGGTGCCGGTTTCGACACCTGCGGGAATATTCACCGACAGCGCGCGGTCCTTTTCGACGCGGCCCGCGCCCTGGCAGGAGTTACAGGGGTTCTTGATGATCTGGCCCAGACCGGAACAGGTCGGGCAAGTGCGTTCGACGGTAAAGAAACCCTGCTGCGCGCGCACCTTGCCCATGCCGGAACAGGTTGGACAAGCGGTGGGTTCGACGCCACCTTCGGCCCCTGTGCCCTCGCAAGCGGAACAGCCAACTGCCGTCGGGACGTTGATGGTCTTTTGCAGACCCGCATATGCGTCCTCAAGCGAGACCCGAAGATTGTAGCGCAGGTCCGAGCCGCGCGCCGCGCGACGGCCACCGCCGCCACGCTGGCCACCCATGAAATCGCCGAACAGATCGTCGAACACGTCCGAAAACGCGCTGGAAAAATCGCCGTTCCCGAAACCACCGCCAGGGCGCGGGCCGCCGCCGCCCATGCCGTTTTCAAAGGCCGCATGGCCAAAGCGGTCATAGGCTGCCTTTTTGTCGGCGTCCTTCAGAACCTCATAGGCTTCGTTGGCTTCCTTGAACTGCGATTCCGCATTGGGATTGTCTTTGTTGCGATCGGGATGAAGCTCTTTGGCTTTGCGGCGATAGCCCTTCTTGATCTCATCCGCCGAAGCGCCCTTGGACACGCCGAGCACATCGTAATAGTCGCGTTTTGACATCCGATTTTCCTTCTGCCTCAACGAGCATGGGCCGGTCCGGATACCGGACCGGCCCAATCAGGCACGGTTTACCCGTTAGTTACGCTTGTCGTCGTCGAGATCTTCGAACTCGGCGTCCACGATGTCATCCTCGCCCGGTGCAGCGTCGGCTGCGGCGGGTTCGTCATCGCCTTCTTCCTGGCTTGCCTTGTAGATCGCCTCGCCCAGCTTCATGGCCGCTTCGGTCACGTTCTGGATGCCCGATTTGATCTTGTCGGCATTCTCGGTCTCAAGCTCGTCCTTGAGCGCCGCAATCGCCAGCTCGATGGCCTCGACCGTGGTCGGGTCCACCTTGTCGGAATGCTCTTCCACCGACTTTTCGGTCGAGTGGATCAGGCTTTCCGCCTGGTTCTTGGCTTCGACCAGTTCCTTGCGGGCCTTGTCGGCTTCGGCGTTCTCTTCGGCGTCCTTGACCATCTGATCGATGTCCTCGTCGGACAGACCACCCGAGGCCTGGATCGTGATCTTGTGTTCCTTGCCGGTGCCTTTGTCCTTGGCCGACACGGACACGATGCCGTTGGCGTCGATGTCGAACGTCACCTCGATCTGCGGCATGCCGCGCGGTGCGGGCGGGATATCTTCGAGGTTGAACTGACCGAGGATCTTGTTGTCCGAGGCCATTTCGCGCTCGCCCTGAAACACGCGGATGGTCACGGCGTTCTGGTTGTCCTCGGCAGTCGAGAAGACCTGCGACTTCTTGGTCGGAATGGTCGTGTTGCGGTCGATCAGACGGGTGAACACGCCACCCAGCGTCTCGATGCCCAGCGACAACGGGGTCACGTCCAGCAGCACAACATCCTTGACGTCGCCCTGCAGAACACCGGCCTGAATGGCGGCACCCATGGCGACGACCTCGTCAGGGTTCACACCCTTATGCGGCTCTTTACCGAAGAACTTGGTCACTTCTTCGACCACTTTCGGCATCCGGGTCATACCACCGACCAGAACCACCTCATCCACGTCGCCTGCCGACAGGCCAGCGTCCTTGAGAGCCGCCTTGCACGGATCCATCGAGCGTTTGATCAGGTCGCCGACCAGTTGCTCCAGCTTGGCGCGGGTCAGTTTCATGACCATGTGCAGCGGTTGGCCCGAGGACGGGTCCATCGAGATGAACGGCTGGTTGATCTCGGTCTGCGAGGTCGAGGACAGTTCGATCTTGGCCTTTTCCGCAGCTTCCTTCAGACGCTGCAGGGCCATCTTGTCTTTCGACAGATCGACACCGTTTTCCTTTTTGAACTGGTCCGCCAGGTAGTTGACGATCCGCATGTCAAAGTCTTCACCACCCAGGAAAGTGTCGCCGTTGGTGGATTTCACCTCGAACAGGCCATCGTCGATTTCCAGGATGGTCACGTCGAAGGTGCCGCCGCCAAGGTCATAGACCGCGATGGTTTGGGTCTCTTCCTTGTCCAGACCATAGGCCAGCGCGGCAGCTGTCGGCTCGTTGATGATCCGCAGCACTTCCAGACCGGCGATCTTGCCCGCGTCCTTGGTGGCCTGACGCTGGGCGTCGTTGAAATAGGCCGGAACGGTGATGACGGCCTGCGTGACTTCCTCGCCCAGATAGCTCTCGGCGGTTTCTTTCATCTTGCCCAGCGTGAAAGCCGAAATCTGGCTGGGCGAGTATTTCTCACCCTTGGCCTCGACCCAGGCATCGCCATTGCCGCCATCGACGATGGCGTAGGGCACCATTTTCTTGTCTTTCGCAACCGCCGCGTCGTCGTAACGACGACCGATCAGGCGCTTGACGCCAAACACGGTGTTGTCGGGGTTGGTGACCGCCTGGCGTTTCGCCGGCTGACCGACCAGACGCTCTTCATCGGTGAAGGCGACGATCGAGGGCGTGGTCCGCGCCCCTTCTGCGTTTTCGATAACCTTGGGCTGCGAGCCGTCCATGATGGCGACACAGCTGTTTGTGGTCCCAAGGTCGATCCCAATAACTTTGCTCATGCGTTTCGATCCCTTTCTATCTCAAGGCGATGTCCCGGCACTTGAACCCGTTCTGGCATTCAAATCCCGATTCAGTGTTGCGCGACAGCACTACACCATCGCGCGTCCCGGCGTATATAGGGGTCGGGCACAGGCGCTGCAAGCACTCTGAAACGAGGGTTTTCGTGAATCTGCGACCTTTTTGGCAAGGCTTTGGCAAGGAATGGGAAGTCCGGGATGAACAGGCTGCTTTTGCGCGGGTTCGACATCAGGAAATCGTATCTGGATGGGACCGCGCAGGCGGGCCTGATCGAAGCGCTGCGACCGATTCTGAAAGCGGCGCCACTCATCTCTCCGGTGACGTCGCGGGGGCAGAAAATGTCGGTGCGCATGACCTCGGCCGGAGAGTTTGGCTGGATCACTGACAGGGCCGGGTATCGCTATGAGGCGCAGCATCCCAAGGGGCTGCCCTGGCCCGCGATCCCCGAGGACGTGCTGCGGATCTGGCAGGAGCTGACCGGGCTTGACCGGCGGCCCGACAGTTGCCTGATCAACTACTACGGCGAAGGCGCGCGCATGGGGCTGCATCAGGACAAAGATGAGGCGGATTTTTCCTGGCCCGTGGTGTCCGTTTCGCTGGGCGATGACGCGTTGTTCCGCATCGGCAACACTACGCGCGGCGGCAAGACGGAATCGATCTGGCTAAACTCGGGCGATGTGGTCGTGATGGGCGGACCTGCGCGGCTGACCTATCACGGGATCGATCGCATCCGCTTCAGCTCTTCGCGGTTGCTGCCCAAGGGCGGCCGGATCAACTTGACCCTGCGGATTGTGACCTAGCGCGCGGCGATCGAGCAGCACCCGGTCAGGAAGCGGTCGTCATCCAGGACCAGATCGATCTCAAGCGCGAAATCGTTGTTGGACATGCCGTCGGAACACTCCGCCCGTCGGATGATCGCCTGTCCGCCGTCGCCCAGCGCAAACCGCAATCGGTCGGAATAGCCCATGGCCGGTTGGCGGGCACCTGCACTCAACGCTGCGGGTTCGGCGTCAAAGAACCGAAACTCTGCTGTATCGCCCGGATCGGCGCTCAGCGACCAGAACGGTTCGGTCCCATAACAATGTAACGGTCCGGAATAACCTGCGTCAAAACCGGGGGACTGCGCGGCAAGGTACCGCATCGAGACCCAGCCGCCATGTTCCATGACATTGATCCGACCCCAACTACCGCTTTCATCGCGCCGCACGATTTCGACATCGCGCGCATCTGGGGCCAGTGCGCCAATCTCGTCAGCACTGGCGCGCGGTTCGCTGCGGATATTGAGGACATCGTCTGCGGCAACGCCCGTCACCTCGTAAAGCCGCGGCCATGGATCTGCCGCAACACCCTGACCGGTTATCAGCAGGATCATCAGCGCGCCAACCATCCTCATCGTTTGGCGTACCAGCTGGCCGATACATGGCGGCGGGTATAGAACTCGCCCATCAGTCCCAGCATGATCAGCACCACACCAACGCCAAGCGCATAGTGCCAGCTGGTGACATGCGGGAAGTAGTTACGGAAGGCAAAACCACGGCTCTGGTCAATGATATGAAAAAGTGGGTTCCAGTCAAACACAGCCAGCATTGATGCCGGAATAGCGTTTGCAACGAACATCTTGCCCGATGCGATCATCTGTGCACGACGATACACCGTCGACATGATTCCCACCGTTGTCGGAAACCAAGGCTTTATCGATAGAAACATCAACCCCACTGCGCAACCTGTGAACCAAGCCAATAGCAGCATCCCAAAGGCGCCAGCGGGGTGCTGAATCTCGACCGCACCGAATATCGCATGGTATCCGAACAAGATCAGAAGCACCGTCAATATATTGATATATAGAATACCCAGCGCCGAGGCGCTGATCGAGATGATGGTGTTCATCGGTGCATGTAACATCATCGCACTTGTCGGCCCTTCGGCCCCCATCACCGCACCGACCGCCTTAACGTGTGTCATGAACAGGAAAACACCGGTCAGCAGAAACAAAACGAAGTCCCCGCGCAGCGGCGCGGTTCTTATCCCGAAGAGCTGGAACATGAAGTAAAACGCCGCCACCATGACGACCACCTGCAACATGTTCTGCCCGAGCGCGAGGAACGCATTGTTGTGTTTGGACCGCACGCTACGCGCCACCGAATGAAAGACCAATTCGGCCATCGTGAGCGCGCCGCTCAGCAGAGATGTATTCCGGCGGTATCGAAACACGTCTGGCTCGTCCCGTAATGCTGCCCAAAATCTCGCACGGAAATCTTGCCGTTCCGTTACAGGAACAGCATAAGAGCACCAATGCCTCAGAGCAACAAATCACAAGATCGGAGCTTTTTTGTGACCTACGAAGACCTAATTCCTGTCATTCGGCGGCTGGCCCTGGAAGCCGGGGACAAGATCATGGAGATTTACACCTCCGACGATTTCGACGTGAAGGTCAAATCCGATGACAGCCCGGTCACCGAAGCGGACGAGGCGGCGGATGCGCTTATCTCGGCAGGATTGCGCGCCGCCTTTCCCGATATCCTGCTGGTCACCGAGGAACAGGCGGCCTCGCATTCTGCCAAGGGCGACACCTTTCTGATCGTCGACCCGCTGGACGGCACCAAGGAGTTCATCCACCGGCGCGGTGACTTTACCGTCAACATTGCCCTGGTCGAAAACGGCACGCCCACGCGGGGTGTGGTCTACGCCCCCGCCAAGGGGCGCATATTCTATACGCAGGCCGATGGCCAATCGGTCGAAGAAAGCGGCGCTCTGGACAAGGATCAGGCCGGGACAACCACGCCGATAACAGTCTCTAACGCGAACAATTCGGCGCTGATGGTCGTCGCCTCGAAATCGCATCGCGATCAGGCCACCGACGACTACATCAACAAGTACAGCGTCAAGGACAGCAAGAGCGCGGGATCGTCGCTCAAGTTCTGTCTGGTCGCCACTGGCGAGGCTGATATTTATCCCCGCGTGGGCCGCACCATGGAATGGGACACTGCCGCCGGGCACGCAGTGCTGGCAGGCGCGGGCGGCAAGGTGGTGCGCTTCGACACGCATGAACCGCTGGTCTATGGCAAGGACGGCTATGCCAACCCGTTCTTTATCGCCTACGCCCCCGGTGTGGAGTTGAAAGAGGCCTGATGTCTGTCCTGATCGTCATCCCCGCGCGCTATCCCTCGGCCCGCTACCCCGGCAAACCGCTAGTGCCGCTCAAGGGCGCGACCGGCAAGTCGCAAACCCTGATTGAACGGTCCTGGCGCGCTGCCTGTGCGGTCTCGGGCGTTGATCGTGTGGTGGTGGCAACAGATGACAACCGGATTCGCGACGCGGCCGAGGGTTTCGGGGCCGAGGTTGTGATGACCTCGGACACCTGTCGCAACGGCACCGAGCGCTGCGCCGAGGCGCATGAGGCGCTGGGCGGTGGCTATGAGATCATCGTGAACCTGCAGGGCGACGCGCCGCTGACCCCGCACTGGTTTGTCGAGGATCTGGTGGCCGCCCTGCGTCAAAGCCCCGGTGCCGGTGTCGCAACCCCTGTGCTGCGCTGCGACGGTGCGGCGCTGAACAGCTTTCTACATGACCGCAAACACGGTCGGGTCGGCGGTACGACGGCAGTGTTCTCGGCCAATCACACAGCGATGTATTTCTCTAAGGAAGTGGTCCCCTTCACCAGCCAGACCTATGCCGATGATGCGCCCACCCCGGTCTTTCACCATGTCGGCGTCTATGCCTACCGGCCCGAGGCGCTGTCCTCCTATCCGACCTGGCCCATCGGTCCGCTGGAAGAGTTGGAAGGTCTGGAACAGTTGCGCTTCATGGAACAGGGCCACCGGGTGCACTGTGTCGAGGTGGAAGCCAAAGGCCGCCAGTTCTGGGAGTTGAACAACCCCGAGGATGTACCCCGGCTGGAAGCGATGATGAAAGACATGGGCCTCGAATAAACGGGCCCGTAGCAGACACTGTATAAGGCAAATCGGCGCATGACGAATATTCTGGTAACGGGTGGCGCGGGCTATATCGGCTCGCATGCCTGCAAGGCGCTGGCGGCAGAGGGATTCACCCCTGTCACCTTCGACAATCTGGTGACCGGCTGGCAGGACGCGGTAAAATTCGGCCCTTTCGAGCAGGGCGACCTGCTGGATCGCGCCCGGCTGGATGAGGTCTTTGCCACCTACCAGCCCGCTGCCGTGATGCATTTCGCGGCCCTCAGCCAGGTCGGCGAGGCGATGTCGCAGCCGGGTCGCTACTGGTCAAACAACGTGACCGGCTCGCTGAACCTGATCGAGGCGGCGGTGGCCGCAGGATGTCTGGATTTCGTCTTCTCCTCGACCTGCGCCACCTATGGCGAGCATGACAATGTGGTGCTGGACGAAGACACACCGCAACTGCCGCTGAACGCCTATGGCGCCTCGAAACGCGCGATCGAGGATATTCTGGTCGATTTCGAGGCCGCGCATGGGCTGCGCCATGTGATCTTTCGCTATTTCAACGTGGCGGGCGCCGATCCCGAGGGTGAAGTGGGGGAATTCCACCGCCCCGAGACCCATCTGGTGCCGCTTATGCTGGACGCCATTGATGGCAAACGCGACGCGCTGACGGTGTTCGGCACCGATTACGACACGCCCGATGGCACGTGCATCCGCGACTATGTACATGTCTGCGACCTGGTGGATGCGCATGTTTTGGGTCTGAACTGGCTGCGTGACGGCAAGGGCAGCAAGGTGTTCAACCTGGGCACCGGATCGGGGTTTTCGGTGCGCGAGGTGATCGATCATTCGAAGTCGGTCACCAATCGCGAGGTCCCTTATGAGGTCGGCCCGCGCCGCGCCGGGGATTGCACCAAGCTGGTCTCGGGCTCGGTTCGCGCCCTGCAGGAGTTGGGCTGGAAACCGGAACGCTCGAAACTGGACCAGATGATCGCCGATGCCTGGCGCTGGCACCAAAACGGGCACTACGAGAAGTAGGGTGGCGCGCGTCGTCGCCTCCGAACCGCCGACCGCGATTGGCTGGACAGATGCCTATCGCTTGCGGTGGAAACGGCGGCGCTTGCTCTGGCGGTCTTTTCGCAGCCGCCATCACCTGCGCGCTTTGGCGGACCGGACCGCGCAGATCAAGCCGGATGATATCCTGCTGGTAGCCACCATGCGCAACGAGATCACCCGGCTGCCGCACTTCCTGAACTATTACCGCGACCTTGGGATCAATCACTTCCTAGTCGTCGATAACGACAGCGACGATGGCACTACCGAGTTGCTACGCGGTCAGCCGGACGTCTCGCTCTGGCATACAGATGCTTCATATCGAGACGCGCGGTTCGGTCTGGACTGGGTGACATGGTTGCAGATGCGCTATGCCCATGGGCATTGGGTGCTGATGGCGGATGCGGACGAATTGCTGGTCTTTGCCCATTGTGACCGCCTTGGATTGCGCGACCTGACCGGTTGGCTTGATGCGCAAAACCGGCGGGTGTTTGGCGCATTGATGCTGGACCTCTACCCGAATGAGCCGATTGGTGCGCAAGACTACAACCCGGGCAGCGATCCGCTGGAGGTGGTGAACGGGTTCGATCCAAGCCCGTATCGCGGCCAGTGGCAGCACCCGCTGGGTAATCTCTGGGTGCAGGGCGGCGCACGCGAACGGGTGTTCTTTGCCGACCGCCCAGAACGCTCGCCCACGCTCAACAAAATCCCGCTGATCCGCTGGTCGCGGCGGTATGCCTATGTGAATTCCTGCCATTCGATCCTACCGCGCGATCTGAACTGCGCCTATGACGGACCGGGCGGTACCGCCCCTTCGGGCGTGTTGCTCCACACCAAATTCCTGCCCGAAATCCTTCCGAAATCCGCCATTGAGAAACAGCGCGGACAGCATTTCACCCATCCCGAAGAGTTTAGCACCTATTACGACCGGATTGCAGCCGCGCCGACCCTATGGACCCCACAATCGCAGCGGTACGAGGGCTGGCAGCAGTTGCACCGGCTGGGCCTGCTCAGCAGCGGCGGTTGGGAGGGTCTGTAGTGCGGGGCGGTCAAAGACCTATCGACCTTGCCACGCGATCTGGGTAAGGCAGGCCGGACCGGGGCCAGGCGACCACAAGATACGCCGGCGCAGAAACGAAACGGAGGCAGGCCATGTTGACCAAAGCGCGTAAGATGTTCTACCGCGCGCGCGGGTATTACAACGGCAGGCTGAATGGTGAGCCCTTCCGGCTGGACCCCTATCACTCCAAGTTCTGGCGCAAGGCCACCGCAGGTCAGTGGGAGCCCGAGACCTTTGCCGTGCTGGACCAAAACCTGTCGCCCGACCGCGACTATGTCGATATCGGCGCCTGGATCGGACCGACCGTTCTCTATGCCTCACGCCGCGCGCGTCATGTCTGGTGTTTCGAGCCTGATCCGGTGGCCTATCGCCATCTGATCTGGAACCTTGAGCTGAACGATATCCGCAATGTCTCGGCCTTTGGCGTCGCGCTTTGGAAGGACACCGGGATCGTCCGCATGGCCAGCCTCGGCGGCGAGGCCGGAGATTCGATGACCTCGGTGCTGGGTGATCCGGAACGGGGCACCGATGTGATCAGTCTGGCCTGGGATCAGTTTGCGCGATCCGTCGACCTGAGCGGTGTGTCGCTGGTCAAGATGGATGTTGAGGGGGCAGAGTTTTCGCTGCTGCCGACGCTGTTGCCCTGGCTGCGTGCCCAGCGCCCGGCACTCTACCTGTCGACTCATGCGCCCTTCATCGACGAACAGGACCGCCCCGAGGCGATGCGTGCGCTTGGCGAAAGCCTAGAGTTCTATGGGCACTGCCAAAGCGAAGAGGCCAAAGGCCCCATAGCGCAGGCCTTTCAGACCCCGCGTGCACTGGGGCAGTTTCCCAGTTTCCTGCTCAAGGGGTGACGGCCAAGCCAGATTTCCCCTCGATTGGATTTTGAGCATCACGTATGCACTGGAGCGTGGCACAAAAGCCCAAATGATAACGCATTTTAAACCCATTAATATTCAATACGAATAAATGGGCTATATGTTGCGCCAACTGTCCTTGCCGGATCGTCCGTCGGGGGCTCGTCCGGTCGCACCACTCAAGGGTTGGACATTTCGTGGGTCTGTGGGATTCGTATCGTATGAGGTTGCGGCGCAAGCGCCGCCTTTTGCGATGCATGCGCAAGGGTCGTGAATTGTCAAAGGTTCAGGACAATACCAGCGCGATCAAGCCCGGCGACGTCCTGCTGGTCAGCACCATCCGCAACGAAAAGATCAGGCTTCCTTATTTCCTGAAATATTACAGAGAGATGGGCATCAACCATTTCCTGCTGGTCGATAATGACAGCAGCGATGGCACGCTGGACTACCTGTCCGGGCAAAGCGACATCTCGGTCTGGCACACACGCCACAGCTATCGACGCGCGGCCCATGGTGTCGACTGGATGAACTACCTCAAGCGCAGCTATGCGCATGGTCATTGGACGCTGGTTGTCGACCCGGACGAGTTCTTTATCTACCCGTTTTGCGACACCCGCCCGATCCAGGCGCTGACCGACTGGCTGGATGGCTCCTCAATCCGCAGTTTTGGCGCAATGCTGGTCGATATCTATCCCAAGGGAAAACTGAGCGACGTGTCCTATCAGCCCGGTCAGGACCCGCTGGAGATTGCGCAGTGGTTTGACAGCGGCAACTATTCGATCACCAAGAACCCGACCTATGGCAACCTGTGGATACAGGGCGGTCCGCGCAGCCGGATGTTCTTTGCCGATACACCCAGGAAAGCGCCGGCGCTCAACAAGATACCGCTGGTCAAATGGCAGCGCAAATACGCCTATGTCAGCTCCACCCATGCACTGTTACCGCGCGGGCTGAACCAGGTTTACGAAGAATGGGGCGGCGAAAAAGCCAGCGGCGCACTGCTCCATACCAAGTTTCTGGACACGTTTTCCGCCAAGGCCGCAGAGGAATTGCAGCGCAACCAGCATTATGCCAAGTCGGCAGAGTACCGCGCCTATGAAATGGACATGCGAGATCAGCCCGACATGTGGTGCAAATGGTCAGAGCGCTACATCAACTGGCGCCAGCTTGAGATTCTGGGCCTCATGTCCAAGGGGAATTGGGCATGAGCAGCGTCGGCATTGTCATGCTGGTTCATACTGCGCTGGATCGCGCAGAACAGGTGGCGCGTCACTGGCGCGCGGCGGGCTGTCCGGTGGTCATCCATGTCGACCGAAAGGTCCCCCGCCCGATCTATGACGCCTTTCGCGCGGCCTGCGCCGATGACCCCGATATTCGGTTCAGCAAGCGCCATAAATGTGAATGGGGTGGCTGGGGGATCGTGGCAGCCTCGCAATCCGCTTCCGAACTGATGCTTGAGAGCTTTGCGGATGTACGCCACGTCTTTCTGGCGTCTGGGGCCTGCCTGCCGCTGCGCCCGGTGCAGGAGCTGATCGACTATCTAGACCAGCGGCCACGCACCGACTTCATCGAAAGCGCCACCACCGCCGATGTGCCCTGGACCGTTGGCGGTCTGGACAGCGAAAGGTTCACGCTGCGCTTTCCGTTCTCCTGGCGGAAAAACCGGTTTCTGTTCGACAAATATGTCGAGTTTCAGCGCGCGCTGGGCCTGAAGCGGAAGATCCCCGAAGGGCTGACACCGCATATGGGCAGCCAGTGGTGGTGCCTGACCCGTCATACCCTGTCAGCGATTCTGCAGGATCCCAAACGCGCCGCCTATGACCGGTATTTCCGGCAGGTCTGGATCCCTGACGAGAGTTACTACCAGACCCTTGCGCGGCAATATTCCAGCCGCATCGAAAGCCGCTCGCTGACCCTGTCGAAGTTCGATTTCAGGGGCAAGCCGCATATCTTCTATGACGACCACCTGCAGCTTTTGCGGCGCTCTGACTGCTTTGTGGCCCGCAAAATCTGGCCCCGCGCCAACCGGCTTTATCAGGCGTTCCTGACCGACCAGTCCGAGGCGATGAAACGGACCGAGCCCAACCCCGGCAAGATCGACCGGATCTTTGCCAAGGCGGTGGAACGGCGGACACGCGGGCGTGACGGGCTCTATATGCAAAGCCGCTTTCCCCGCCATGGCAATGAAAATGGGCTCACATCAAATCCCTATTCGGTCTTTCAGGGCTTTGCCGAGCTGTTCGAGGATTTTGAGCCCTGGCTGAAAAAGGCAACCGGGATGCGCGTGCATGGTCACCTGTTTGCGGCCGAACGGGTCAATTTCGCCTGTGGTGACACGATGATCAACGGCGCGCTCTGCGACAATGCGGTGTTGCGCGACTATAACCCGACCGCCTTTCTGACCAACCTGATTTGGAATACCCGCGGCGAACGGCAGTGTTTCCAGTTCGGACCCGGCGACAATCAGAAGATCAACGACCTAGTCGCTCGTGACACCAACGCGCAAGTCTCGGTGATCACCGGTGCTTGGGCAGTGCCGCTGTTTCGGTCAAACCGCAACTTCGCTGATCTGCGCGCCGAAGCGGCGCGGCTGCAAAAAATCGAAAGCGAGCATCTGACCATCCTGCGCTCGCCCCTGACCAAGGCGCGGGTGCGCATTTGGTCCATGGCCGAGTTTGTGGAATCACCGATGGAACCGGTTCAGATGATCATCGATGAGATCGCCACAGGTCCGACGCCCCAACTGACCGAGGCCCCGACGATGGTTGATCTGAGCGGCTTTGGGCAGTTCCTGCAAAACCTCAAGAACCAGGGTATGCACCCCTATCTGATGGGCGATTTCCCGGTCGAACCGGATTTGGTCAATCAGTCGCGGCCGCTGCGCAAACCCTATCTGGTGCGCTGACACGACATGCCCGCTGCCTTCGACTATTTCATCGTCTTCGCCGAGATGCGCACCGGCTCGAATTTTCTTGAGGCCAACCTGAACGCGCTGCCGGGCATCACCAGCTATGGCGAGGCGTTCAACCCGCATTTCATCGGCGGGCCGAAATACTCCGACATCCTGAACATCTCGCAAGAGGCGCGCGACCGCGATCCGCTCTCCCTGATTGCAGCGATCCGTGATGTCCCCGGCACGTTGGGCGGGTTTCGCTATTTCCACGATCACGATCCGCGAATTCTGGAACATGCGCTATCCGACCCGCGCTGCGCCAAGATCATTCTGACCCGCAATCCGCTGGACAGCTATGTCTCATGGAAAATCGCGCGCGCTACCAAGCAATGGCAACTCACCAACATAAAGCGCCGAAAAGAGGCCAAGGCCAAATTCGACGGGCAGGAATTTCTGGACCACGTCGAAACCATTCAGTCCTTTCAGGTAACCTTGCTGAACGCGCTGCAGAAGACGGGGCAGACGGCGTTTTATCTGGACTACGAAGACCTGCAGGATGTCGAGGTTCTGAACGGGCTCGCCGCCTGGCTTGGCGTCAAGGGGCGCCTGAAAGAGCTGGATCAGAGCCTGGTGCGGCAGAATCCCGACCCGGTCGAGGCCAAGGTTTCGAACCCAAAGGGCATGGCCAAAGCCCTGGCCAAGCTGGACCGGTTCAACCTGACCCGCACACCAAATTTCGAACCACGCCGGGGCCCGACCGTTCCGAATTATGTTCTGGGGGCCGAAACGCCTTTGATGTTCATGCCCGTGGCGGGCGGGCCGGACGGTTTGGTCAGACACTGGATGGCAGCGCTGGATGATGTGTCCGAGGGCAATCTGACATCTGGCGCCAACCAGAAAGCCATCCGCCGCTGGATGCGAGACCGGCCAGAACACCGCCGTTTCACGCTGGTCTGCCATCCTTTGGCGCGGGCGCACACCGTCTTTTGCCGTAAAATCCTTGCAACCGAACAAGGCAGCTATCTGCGGATTCGGCGCATACTCAGGGACCACTACAAGCTCCCGCTGCCGCAAGAGGCACCGGATGACCGCTATACCAAAGAAGATCACCGCGCAGCGTTCGAGGCGTTTTTGGGATTTCTGCGTCTGAATCTGGCCGGGCAGACCTCAATCCGGGTGGATGGAAGCTGGGGTAGTCAGACCGAAACGCTGGCAGGTTTCGCCAGTTTTGCGCTGCCGGACATGGTGCTGCGCGAGGATGACATACAAGCACAACTGCCCGCGCTCGCGCGTCAACTCGGCCATCCCGACCCGCCTGCGCTGCTGACCAGAACAGCGGACGAGCCCTATGCGCTGGCCGATATCTATGATGCTGATCTGGAAAAAACCTGCGCCAATACCTATCAGCGCGACTATATCCAGTTCGGGTTCACCAACTGGCGCGCGCCCTAGGGACGTAGGGCGATCGGGGTCCAGTCGGTGACCATCGCATAAATCTCTTCCATCTCTTCATTCTTCACCGCGATGCAGCCCGCAGTCCAATCCGGGCTTCTGGCCTTGCGCCGGTTCCGGTTCGGCTCGCCATGAATGAAGATGTCGCCACCCGGCTCTTTCCCCATCGCCTTGGCCTCGGCGATGTCCTTGGAGTTGGGATAAGAAATGCCCAGCGACAGATGAAAGCTGCTATTGGGGTTGCGGCGGTCGATCCAATAGGTGCCTTCCGGCGTCTTGCCGTCGCCCTTGATCCGCTTGTCGCCAGCAGGCGCAAAGCCAAGATCGATATCGTATTCCTTCAATATCTGCTCGTTATGCATCAGATACATCCGCCGCGCGCCCTTGTTAACCACAACCGAGGTCACCTCGGGCCCGTTATAGGTACGAAACCGCCTTGCCGAACTGGTACCGCAAGCCGAAACGCTCAGCGTCGCGACCGCGCCCAGTGAAAATGTCCGCCGATCCATTGCCGTCTGCCTCGTTTTTCTCTTTTTTACCCGCATAAAACGAAATCACGAAATATCAAAATCACTTTTTTGTCGGTGATTGCTCAGCGAGGCGGGCTTCGATGGCTTCCAGCCGCATCAGGACTTCGTCGCGATAGGCATCTGTTTTGACCTCATCTTCGGCATGATGCGCGTCCTGCATCGAGTTCACGATCAGGCCGACCAGCAGGTTCACCACAGCAAATGTGGTCACCATGATGAAGGGCACAAAGAAGACCCAGGCATAGGGATAGGCCTCCATCACCGGGCGCACGATGCCCATCGACCAGCTTTCCAGCGTCATGATCTGAAACAGCGTATAGGCCGACAGGCCCAGATCACCGAACCAGTCCGGGAAGCTATGGCCGAACAGTTTGGTCGAAATCACTGCGCCGATATAGAAAATAATCGCCATCAGGACAAAGACGCTGCCCATGCCCGGCAGCGCTTTGACAAAACCTTCTACCACCCGGCGCAGGCTGGGTGCGACCGAGATCACACGCAACACCCTCAGAATCCTGAGCGCCCGAAGCACCGACAGCCCTTCGGTGGCGGGTGCCAGTGCGATACTCACCACGAGAAAATCAAAGACGTTCCAACCGCTGAGGAAAAATCGATGGCCCCGCGCGATCAGCTTCATCAGAATTTCGATGACGAAAATTCCCAGGCAGACCGTGTCCAGCGAGACGATCAGTGGCCCGAACCCGTCCATCAATGCGGGCGACGTCTCCATCCCCAACAGCACCGCGTTGACGATGATGACAGCGGTGATGAACTGCCCAAACCGGGCATGTTCCACAAACGCGCCCAATCGCTCTCTGAACCCCATATCTATCTGCTCCTGCTCAGTCAGGCGCCCATATGGGCGATCGAGAATGAGGCCGCAAGCTCCACATGGGACGACCAGCGGAATTGGTCGACCACCTGCACCCAGTTCAGGGCGTAACCTGCGCCCATCAGTGTCTTTGCGTCGCGCGCGAAACTAACCGGATTGCAAGACACATAGGCCAGCACCGGCACGCGGGCGGCGGCAATCTCGGCCACCTGTGCCTCCGCCCCGGCGCGTGGCGGGTCAAGCACAACCGCGTCGAACCTGGCTAATTCATCCGGCATCAAGGGACGGCGGAACAGATCGCGCACCTCGGTGGTGAGTTTCTTGAGACCGCTTGCCTTGCGCCACCCGACATCCAGCGCGCGGGTCATCTCGCGCTCGCCTTCGACCGCGTTAACCTCGGAGTTACGGGCCAGCGGAAGGCTGAAGGTGCCGCTTCCGGCAAACAGATCGGCGATCCGTTTCGCGTCTCCGACAGCTTCCGAAACAGCCTCTAACAATGCTAGTTCGCCATCTTTGGTAGCCTGCAGAAACGCACCGGGTGGCGGTAAGACAGTCGCATTCCCAAATTGTTGCACGGGCGGGTCGCGCATGGCGATCACCTCATCTTCCCAGGCGAGCCGGGCCAGACCGTGGTGTTCGGTGGCTTGCGCAAGCGCCAGTTCCAGCGGCCCGTCCAGCGGTTTACCGCCCTTCACCGCCACATCCAGACCGGCATCGGACAGGGTCAGCGTCACCGCAAGCGCGCCTTTGCGGCTGCCGCCCAGCAGTGCCAGCGCCTCGGCAACCGGGATCGCGCGTAGCAGGGCCGGATCCAGCAGTTGGCAGTCGGTGATCTCGGTGATCACCCCCGACGCGCGGCCGTGAAACCCGGCCAGCGCGCCCTTTTTGGTCCGCCGCACCGCAAGCGTCGCCCGGCGGCGCGAGGCAGCGGGCGAGGTATGAATCGGTCGCAGTTCAGCTTCGATGCCTTGAGCGGCAAGCGCAGTGCGCACCACCTCCTGCTTCCAGTTGGCCACAAACCCATCGCTGGCATGCTGCAACTGGCATCCCCCGCAAGCGCGGTAATGGCGGCAGCGCGGCTTTACCCTTTCGCCCGAAGGTTCTTCGATCCGGATCTCGGTCAGGTTGCGCCCGTCCAGCAAACCGCTGACCCGTTCGCCCGGCAAGGTGCGCGGCGCATAGATAGGGCCTTCGGCGATCCCATCGCCCTGATGCCCCAATCGCTCGATATGGTAAATCTGGCTCATGACCCGCTGATACAGGGGCGACGGGCGACAAAAAACCCTTATTCCGCTGCTTCGGTCCGGATGAACCCACCCGACTGCCGGTGCCAGAACTGCGCATAAAGCCCGCCTTTCGCCAGCAAAGCGTCGTGGGTGCCGTTTTCGACGATCCGCCCCTGATCCATCACGATGATCCGGTCCATTTCGCTGAGCGTGGACAGCCGGTGCGCAATGGCCAGCACGGTCTTGCCCTGCATCACCCGGCTGAGCGCGGTCTGGATCGAGGCTTCGACCTCGGAATCCAACGCCGAGGTCGCCTCGTCAAGCACCAGGATCGGCGCGTCTTTCAGGATCGCTCGGGCCAGCGCGATCCGCTGGCGTTGCCCGCCAGACAGCTTCACGCCCCGCTCGCCCAGATGCGCCTCATAGCCGGTGCGGCCCTGCCCGTCCTGCAAGCCCAGAATGAACTCATGCGCCTCGGCCTTTTCCGCAGCGGCGATCAACTCGGCCTCATTCGCGTCAGGACGGCCATAAAGGATATTGTCGCGGGCGGAACGATTGAACATCGCGGTTTCCTGCGTGACCATGCCGATCTGCCTGCGCAAACTGTCCTGCGTGGCCGTCGCGATATCCTGACCATCAATGCGAATTGCGCCTTTTTCGCCTGAATAGAGCCTCATCAACAGCGAAACCAAGGTCGACTTTCCTGCCCCTGAAGCGCCGACGATACCCAGCTTTTCGCCCGGTTTGATGGTCAGGTCGATGCCCTGCACCCCGCCAATATTGCGCCCATAGGCAAACCCCACATCGTCAAAGACGATCTCGCCCGCCGTGACCCGTAAATCATCGGCCCCGCGCGCATCTTCGATCCGATTGGGGACAGCCAGCGTCTTCATCCCGTTTTCGACCTCGCCCACATTTGCGTACATCCCCATCAGCGTGAAACTGACCCAGCCGGTCATCTGCGCGATCCGGATCGAGATGGTCCCCGCAGCGGCGATGTCGCCTGTCGTGGCACTGCCCGATTGCCACAACAGCAGCGTGACCCCCAGCAACATGACCGGCAGAATCCCCGCCAGACACATCAGGATGAAACGGAAACTGGCCGAGAGCTTGCCGAATTCCAGTGAGCGCTCGCGCATCTCACCCAGCGCTTCAAGTGCCGCGCCTTCCTCATGATCGGCATGAGCGAACAGTTTGACCGTCTTGATATTGGTGATCGCATCGACGATCTGGCCCGAGACCATGGCCCGCGCCCCCGCCCGCGCTGCCGAGCGTTTGCGGATGCGCGGCAGATACCAGCGGATCAGAAAGAAATAGGCCCCCAACCAGCCAATGAACGGCAGCAGCACCAGCGGGTGGATCGAGCCGAGCAGCGCCAGCGTACCAACCAGCGAGGCCAGCGCAAAGACCATCGCGCTGATCGTTTCGGACACGATCGAGGCCAGCGCGTTCGAGGTCTGCATCTGTTTCTGCGCGATCCGACCGGCGAAATCATCGTCGAAAAATGTCACCGACTGGCCCAGCGTCCAGCGGTTCAGCCGCGCCAGAACCAGCGGCGGGATATTGGGCATGACGACATAGTTGTTCGACAGGGCTGTGAGGCCGAAGAATACCGGCCGGATCAGCAGGAAAAACACAACAGCGCCCAGGATCATGCCGAGGTTCTGGGCAGTAAAGAACGCCTCTTGCCCGCCCATCGTCGCGGCGTCGATCACACGGCCCAATATCCAGGCGGTGCCCGCCTCCATGATGCCAGCCGTCGTCGAAAATGCGGCGGCCACAAACAGCATCGGCCAGGCCCCCGAAAGACACCAGCGCATGAACGCCCCCAGCCGCGGGGGCGGGGGCGTGTCAATCTTGCGGAACGGATCGATCAGGTCCGCCAGCCTCATTCCGCGGCCTCCGGGTTCATGAACCCGCCCGATTGCCGCGACCAGAACTGAGCATAGAGCCCACCCTGCGCCAACAATTCGGCATGCGGTCCCTGCTCGACGATGTGGCCCTGATCCATGACCAGGATACGATCCATCCGGGCAATCGTGCTGAGCCTGTGGGCAATCGCAATCACGGTTTTTCCTTCCATCATGCCGTAAAGCGTGTCCTGAATGGCCGCTTCGACCTCGGAATCTAGCGCGGAGGTCGCCTCATCCAACAGCAGAATTGGTGCGTTTTTCAGGATCACCCGCGCCAATGTCACCCGCTGGCGCTGACCACCGCTGAGCTTTACCCCGCGCTCACCAACCTTGGCGTCATAACCATGACGCCCCTCGGGATCGGCGAGATCAAGGATGAACTCATGCGCTTCGGCCCGTTTGGCAGCCGCGATCATCTCATCCTCGCTCGCCTCGGGACGACCATAGAGGATGTTGTCGCGTACCGAGCGGTGCAGCAACGAGCTGTCCTGCTGGACCATGCCGATATTGCGCCGCAAGCTGTCCTGCGTCACACCAGCAATCGACTGACCGTCGATGCGGATCTCACCGGATTCGGCGTCATAGAACCGCAATAACAGCTTGACCAGGGTCGATTTTCCGGCACCAGATCGACCAATCAGGCCGA
The DNA here is from genome assembly GCF_041537905.1 of Ruegeria jejuensis. Taxonomy (NCBI): domain Bacteria; kingdom Pseudomonadati; phylum Pseudomonadota; class Alphaproteobacteria; order Rhodobacterales; family Roseobacteraceae; genus Ruegeria; species Ruegeria jejuensis. The sequence continues at coordinate 89,078 of NZ_JBGRUO010000004.1, forward strand.
TCTTTTCGCCGGGTTCAATCACCATGTTGATCCGGTCCAGGCCACCCGCGCCGCGCCCGTAGTGGTGCGACAGTTCGCGGATTTCGATCCGGCCATCACTCAAGCGCAGGGATTCGGCCTTGGGGGCATCCACAAGATCGATGGGCTGGGCAATGGTCTCCATCCCTTCGGCCACAACGCCAAGTTCGCGGAAGAAGCTGGTCAGCGCCCACATGATCCAGCCGGTCATCGCGCTCAGCCGCAGGGTCAGCGCCGCTGCCGCCGCCACAACTCCAACCGTCGACAACCCGTGATACCAAAGCCAGATGCCCCAACCGACGACACCAACGATCAGCAAACCGTTCAGCAGGGTCAGCACCACATCCATCGTGGTGAAAATCCGCATCTCGACCTGAAAGGTCCGGCGGGTTTCCTCGATCGCCTCGCGGGCATAATCGAGTTCCAGATTGTGATGCGCGAACATCTTGACCGAATGGATATTGGTATAGCTGTCGACCACCCGGCCCGTTACAGCCGACCGCGCGTCCGAGGCCGCCTTGGAGGCCGGACCAACCCGCCGCACCGTCCAGCGCACCAGGCAGGCATAAAGTGCGAACCAGATCAGCAGCGGCACCAACAACCGCGGGTCCGCCGCCATCAACAGGATCGCAGCGCCGATCAGATAGGCAATCGAATAAGAGATCGCGTCAAAGACCTGAAACACCACCTCGCCGGCAGCGGGCGGCGTCTGCATGATCCGGTTGGCGATGCGCCCGGCAAAGTCGTTCTCGAACCAGCCGACCGATTGGCGCAGCACATGTTTATGCGCCCGCCAGCGGATCAGGGTGCCAAAGTTGGGCAGGATCGCGTTGTTCAGAAGCAGCACATCGACGAACTGGATGATCGGCCGCAGGAACAATATGAACAAAGCCACCAGGATCAGCTCGGTACCATGCGTGGCCCAGACCTGTTGCGGATCACCGGTCAGCAGGTCAACGACGCGACCCATGTAATAGATCAGCCCGACCTCGATCGCGGCAACAACGACCGAGATCATCGAGACCCAGACGAAGACCCGCTTGAACGGCTGCGAATACTCCAGCATGAACGGCCAGAGCTTGCGCGGCGGCCGGTCGTTTTCAGGATAGGCAACAAAAGGGTCGACGAGATTTTCGAAGTAACGAAACATGAAACGTGCTCCGGAGTGAGCAGATAGAAAGACATGCGAAAGCGGCGGTGCCAGGACACCACCCGAACGGGTCGGTTATCCCAGCGTTAGCGGAACCAGATCCCGTGATACATTCGCAGCCGTCCCTTCATGTGACTGAGCGCAAGCTAACTGGAAACCGGGCGCATTGTCACCCTGAAATTTTTTGCTCGGCAAAAATCACATCATTCCAAGCAGTTCGTCACGCGAAATTTCAAACTGAGACCTTATCCATTTCGTCTCTAACTCGGCCAATTTCGCGCCTAGTGCCGGTCCCTGATAGGTTGGCATAAGATCGCGCGCGGCCACCGGGAATCGCGCCTTGGCCCCGGTCTCGACCTGTGATTTCCACTGGGGATTCCAGGGCTGCTCCAGCAAAGCGCAGCGCAGAACAAGCGAATCCATCGCCAGTGTTGCCTTGATCCGATAGCCAAGTTCACCCGCCTGTGCGGTGCCCGTTGCGGCCTCATGCAGCTTTGCAAGGGTCCCAATCTGCGCCCGGCTCAGACGCAAGGTTTCCAGCTGCTCAGGCGCGCCCAGCGCTGCAAGCCGACGCAGCGAGTCGGGGGTAAGACCCGCCTCGGATTCTAGATGAACCAGAAGGGCCAGCGCCCGATCGTCCGAACCCGGCAGTACCGCCGTCAAAACCCCGATAGCACGCATGCTGGCAACCGAGGGGGCCGGGTCGGGGGCAGCCAGCAGTTTCAGCATCTCGGAGCCCACCCGCTCGCGCGAGAGCGTCGCTAGCCCTTCCAGGTTTTCGGCAATTGCCGACAGCGCGTCTGGGTCGAACCCCAGCGCCGGATCGCCATACCAGGCGTGAAACCGGAAATAGCGCAGCGAGCGCAGATAATCCTCGCGGATACGGTCCTGCGCCGCGCCGATGAACCGGACACGACGGGCGTTCAGGTCCTCGATCCCATCCAGCGGATCAAGCACGGTGCCGTCAGGCTTTGCGTAGAGCGCGTTCATGGTGAAATCGCGCCGGGCCGCATCCTCGGCCAGATCGGTGGAAAAGGCGACGACGGCACGGCGACCATCGGTTGCCACATCGCGGCGAAAGGTGGTGACCTCATGCGGGATGCCACCGTTGACCAGCGTGACGGTGCCGTGGTCGATACCGGTTGGCACCGCCTTGATTCCCGCCACCTGCGCCAGTTCCATCACGCGATCCGGCACAGCATCGGTCGAGATGTCGATATCCGAGACCGGTGCGCCCAACAGCGCGTTGCGCACACAGCCGCCAACAAAAAACGCCTGCGCCCCGCCATCCGTCAGAGCACGGCACACGGCCTGCGTGGCCGAGCGTGTTAGCCAGCTATCGCGAATCCGCGTCACGGGTTCATCCGCGCCGCCAACCCGCGCAGGATACGCGCGGTCGCGCCCCAGATATAGTAGGGGCCATAAGGCACCACGAAATACTTTCGCCGCTGCCCACGCCAGCGCCGCGCTTCGACCAGGAAATTGGCGGGCTCAGTGACATGAGCAAGCGGGACGGAGAAGACCTCGTCGACCTCGCCGTATTCGGGCACGATATCGAAAGGTCGATCCAGCACCGCAACAACCGGGGTGACATCAAACGCGGTCACCGTTTCATGCGAGGGCAGGTGGCCGATCACACGCGGCAAGTCGCGGGGCAGGCCGATCTCTTCCTGTGCTTCGCGCAGCGCGGCGGCGGTCACATCCGTGTCGCCGTCATCCTGCTTGCCGCCGGGAAAGGCGATCTGGCCGGGATGGTGTTTCAGGGCCGAGGACCGTTTGGTCAGGATCAGCCTTGGCCCGTCCTCCTGCTTCAGGATCGGGACCAGAACCCCGGCCGGTCGCAATTTGCGGCCCTCGGGCAGCACGGCCTCGGGGTTGAGATCGAAATCGCTCGACCCCAGCCCGGGACGGGCCAGGGCCGCGCGCAGATTTTCGACCAGATCAGTCACTGGGGTCCGCATCCGCCTCGAACCCGACCGTTTTCGGGTCCAGCACGTAATGGGCGCCACAGAACTGGCAATCGGCGGTCACGACGCCGTCATCGGTGGTCATCGTGGCAATATCCTGCGCCGAATAGATCGACAGGCTTTGGCGGACGCGATCCTCGGTGCAGGTGCAGCCAAAGCGCACCGGCTGGGCATCATAGACCCGAGGCTGTTCCTCGTGAAACAGCCGTACCAGCAGATCGGTGGGTGGAACCGACGGCCCGATCAGCTCCAAATCCTCGACCGTGTCGAGCAGGATATTGACCCGGTTCCAGTTCTCGCCGGTTTCGCCCTCGACCAGGTCGGCGGCGCTCAGGATGTTGCCGCCGCCCTCGCCTTCAGCGCTGGCCACAAATGGCGACGCTTTGGGCATATGCTGCAACATGATGCCACCGGCGCGCCAATGCTCTGCCGTGCCAGGTTCCGAGGACCGCCCGAAGCTCAACGAGAAGCGGGTTGGCAATTGCTCGGACTGAGCAAAATAAGCCTCGGCGCAGGCGCTGAGCGATCCGCCTGCCAGGGGCGTGATCCCCTGATAGGGCTGGGTGCCGCTGCCCTGATCGATCATGATGGCGAAATAGCCCTCACCCACCTGATCAAAGGGGGCGCCGTCGCTCAACCGGTCGCGGTCGAAGCTGGCATAGGCCCGGATGCGGGCGGTATCGCCTTCTTTCTCAGGGGCGTAGTAATCGGTTGCGATCATCCGCACCGGGCCCTTGGACTGCACCTGCAGCGACAGCTTCCAGCGCAGGCTGATGGTCTGACCGATCAAGGCGGTAAGCAAAGCCATCTCGGCCACCAGCGCCTCGACCACTGGCGGGTAGTCATGCTGCTTGAGGATCCCGTCAAGGACACCGTCCAGGCGGGCAACCCGGCCACGCATGTCCGGAACATCAAGTTGAAATGGCAGGACCGTATCGTCCCACGCGATTTTGGTACTGAGTGTCATGGGGTTTCCTTACGCGCCACAGATTGGCATACCGCGACCATATAGGGTGGGCAAGCCGAGTTGAAAGAGGCGCATACATGATCAGACGTTTTGGCGAAAGACCCGAACCGGGGCGTCACTATGTCCGGCGCGCGGGCGCGTATGCCCTGCTGCCACGCTCAGGATCTCTGTTGTTGACCTGCCAGACAAATCCGGGGCCGGACCTGCAACTCCCCGGCGGCGGCATTGATCCGGGCGAATCGCCGCTGCCTGCCTTGCATCGCGAGGTGTATGAGGAAACCGGTTGGCAGATCGCCGCACCCCGCCGGGTTGGCGCATTTCGTCGCTTTGCCTACTTGCCGGAATATGATCTCTGGGCCGAAAAGATCTGCCTTATCTACATGGCCCGCCCCGTCCGCCGCCTCGGCCCGCCAACAGAGGCGTTTCACGAAGCGATCTGGATGAGCGCACCGGACGCCGCGCAGATGCTGGGCAATGCGGGCGACCGGTTCTTTGCCCGCAAGTATTGCATCGGCGATTTGTGATCCCCCCCTCACGGCCCGTTGAATTCGAACAACGTGGCCGATACGTCATCTTCCATTCCAAACTCTGGCGACATACGCTGGCTCAGCTTGTCATAGAGCGCGTCCAGGAACGCCCTGCCCTGAACCTCGGGGTCGCAGGCATGCACAAGGTCCAGCAGGCCATCCTCATCCAGCATCTCGCCGTTTTCCAGCCGACATTCGGTGAACCCATCGGAATACATCAACACCCGGTCGCCGCGTTCCAGCTTGGTTTCTATCTGGTTGTAAGGCACGTCCGGCAACAAGCCGATCGGCACACCGCCCTCGCCCAGAAACGTGGTCGTGCCGTCGCGGCGTAGCAACAGCGGATGCGGGTGGCCCGCCTGAACCAGTCGCAACATGCCGCTTTCAAGATCAACAATTCCGTAGGCCATGGTGAAATATTCCTCGACGCCCCGGTCGGTCAGCAAGCGGGCGTTGAGGATGCGCGCAACCTCTTCCGGCTGGCGTAGGGAATAGAATTTGTCGAAGCGGCGTTCCATCGCCAGGTTCTGATCCAGATAGCTGCCCGACAGGTAGCTGCCCAGCCGCGCGGTCATCATCGCCGAGGTGATACCATGCCCGGAGACATCGATGCTGTAGAACCCCAGCCGCCCCGCACCGGGCGAGAACATCCCCACCAGATCGCCGCCGATATGCCCGCAGGGTTCCAGCAGCAGGCTGACCCGCGAGGCGCCGAATTCGCGGCTGAGTTCCGGGACCAGCGATTCCTGGATCTTGCGGGCCTGAATCAGGTCCTTGTCGATGGCGTCATGCGCCAGCTTCAGCTCTTCCAGTGCCTTTTCAATCAGCCGGTTCTTTTCGGATAATTCACGCTGCATGCCCAACACACGGTCGCCCGCTGATATGCGTGCGCGCAACTCGTCCGAGCTGACAGGTTTGATCAGAAAATCATCTGCCCCGGCATCCAGCCCCTGCGCGACCTCGTTCTTTTCGCTCTTCGAGGTCAGCAGGATGAAATAGGAATACCAGTTTGTTTCAAGATCGCGAAAGGCGCGGCAGAAATCCGGTCCGCTGATGCCCGGCATGACCCAATCGCTCAGCACCAGATCGGGCGGATTTTCGGCGCAGATTCTCAGAGCCTCTTCGCCGCTATCGGCCTCGATCACCTCCAGCCCCCATTTCTTGAGCGAGCTGGCAAGGATGCGCCGTTGCAGCCGACTGTCATCGACGACCAGCACATGGCGAATCGAACCCAATACCTTCTGCGAATGCTCTTCTGCCGATCCAGCCTGCAGCACCGTTAAACCCCGGACACGATTTTAATCCCGACACGGGCCGAGCCTAGGCACGTTACCTTAACATCTTATGAAACAACGATTGCGCGAAAATCTTAACCTTGTGTTTACGACCTCTTCGCCAGACTGCGCGCAGGGCAGAACAGCCCCGTGAGGTGCAAGATGATTGACTGGTCCCGCGTCGCCCAGTTGCGCGACGAGGTTGGCGAGGATGATTTCGAAGAGGTGTTCGACCTGTTTCTGGAAGAGGTCGGCGAGGTGATCGCGCGTTTGCGGGTGAGCCCCGATCGCAACACGTTGGAGCGTGATTTGCATTTCCTGAAGGGTGGCGCGCTCAGCCTTGGTTTCAAAACCTTTTCCACATTATGCCAGAATGGCGAGCGAGAGGCCGCAAGCGGCAATGCCGAAACCGTGGACATCGCCGAAATCATTGCCGAATTTGAAAGCTCCCGGATCGCCTTTCAGGCCGAAGCCAAGGCACATCTGGTCTGATCAGATCACAAACTGCGCCAGCGTTTCGTCGTTGGTGATGTCGGTATAGGTAAACCCGGCATCGTCCAGATGGGCGAAAAGACGTTCGAAGTTTTCCGGCTTGAGGGTCTCGATCCCGATCAGAACCGACCCGAAATTGCGCGCGGATTTCTTGAGGTATTCAAACCGTGCAATGTCGTCCTCGGGGCCCAGAATCCCCAGAAACTCCTTCAAAGCACCCGGTCTTTGCGGCAAACGCAGGATGAAATACTTCTTCACGCCGGAATATCTCTGGGCGCGTTCCTTTACCTCGGGCAGCCGCTCAAAATCGAAGTTTCCGCCCGATGTCACGCACACCACGCTGCGGCCCCGGACAAAGCTCTGCACCTCTTCTACCGCATCGATGGCCAGCGCGCCCGCGGGCTCCAGCACGATCCCTTCAACGTTCAGCATTTCGATCATGGTGACGCAAATCCGGTCCTCGGACAGAACCAGCACATCCGACAAATGGGTTTTTCGCAGCAGATCAAATGTCTTTTCCCCGATCCGGCCCACCGCCGCGCCGTCCACAAAGTTATCCACATGACCCAATGTCACCGGATGCCCCGCCGCCAGCGCCGCCCGCAGACAGGCGCCGCCCGCCGGTTCCACAAACAGGCAATGGGTGCGGTCCCCGAACCAGGTGGCCACGCCCGAGGACATGCCGCCGCCGCCCACCGGCAGCACCACATGATCGGGCACGCCACCCATCTGCTCTTCGATTTCCACTGCAAGCGAGGCCTGACCTTCGATCACGTCTTCATCGTCAAAGGGCGACAGGAAGTGCCCGCCATTTTGCGCACACCAATCCTGTGCTGCGGCCAGCGTGTCGTCGAAATAGTCGCCAGTCAGGTGAATCTCGATCTGCTCGCCGCCAAATTTGCGGGTCTTCTGGACCTTCTGCTGCGGCGTGGTGACCGGCATGAAGATCACACCCCGCACCCCCATATGCTTGCACATGAAGGCCACACCCTGCGCGTGATTGCCCGCACTGGCACAAACGAACAGGTCCTGCCCCTGCTGTTTGCGCATCGCGTTGAACGCCCCGCGCAGCTTGTAGGAGCGCACCGGGCTGAGATCCTCGCGTTTGAGCCAGATATCAGCGCCATAGCGCTCGGACAGATGTGCATTGCGCTGCAGCGGCGTCGGCGGAAAGACAGAACGCATCGCCTGCTCGGCGGCGCGCGCGCGGGTCATGAAATCAGTCATGAGCGCGTCACTGCCGCATGCGCGCGCTCATGGCAAGGAATACATCCGTGTACAGGGGATCAGTCGAGCGCGCGGCCCTCGATATAGTGACCATAAAGCGTGGTCAGAATGCTGACGTTAATCAGGGAGAAGATCAGCGTCACGATGACCTGAACCGCGATACCAAGGATCGGGAGGATCGAAATTGCGACACCGAAGACCACCTGCAAGCCCAGCTGAACAATCGCCATGATCACGACCAGAAGCAAAATTGCTCCGGTACTGCCCTCGGTTGCCCGCCAAGCATCGCCAAAACTCATCGGGCGACCAATGGCAACAGCAGGCAGCACAACGCTCAACCGATAGAACAGAACGATGAGAAAAATCCACACTGCGATCATCACCACGACACCGAGCGGGCCGAGCAAAGCTGAAATGAGCGACGCGGCCAAACCGATCACAGCAATCAGAACGATAATCATGAAACCGCGCCCGAAGTATCCCAGCATCCGGTCAAAGTGGAGCGGTGGCACCCAGCCCTTTGGGTATTCTTCAAGCAAGACGAACCGGTGCCACGCCACAAAAATCCAAAGCGTGATCAGACCCCAGACGAGACCGCCAAGAAACAGCCAGCCGGGCCTGATCTCGGCCTGCGATTCGACCAAGTCTACTGCGGCATCGCCCGAGATCTGACCCATGGAGAGGCCGCTCTGGCTAAAAATGAGGGCAATCAGAAACGCCATGATCACCGAGGGAACCAGCCCGATCTGCAGGGCTTCCTGAAGGTTCCGAAAGACCAGCTTCACGGAATGTAGAAAAAAGCTCCAACCCTTCATGGCAATCCTCTCAATCTATTCGTGCGCCAATCTTTCTGAATTCACCCGCGACGCCAAGGCGACATGTCGGCACCAGCTTGCCCTGTTGCCAAAAAACCGCTAGGGGCCATCCGTCATTCGATTGAGAGGAAATTCCATGTCCGCGCCCAAGAAAGTTGTGCTGGCCTATTCCGGCGGCCTTGATACGTCGATCATCCTGAAGTGGCTGCAGACCGAATACGGGTGCGACGTAGTGACCTTTACCGCCGATCTGGGCCAAGGCGAAGAGCTGGAGCCGGCGCGCAAGAAGGCCGAGCTGCTGGGGATCAAGCCCGAGAACATTTATATCGAGGATATCCGCGAGGAATTTGTCCGCGATTTCGTCTTCCCCATGTTCCGCGCAAATGCGCAGTATGAGGGGCTCTACCTGCTGGGAACCTCGATCGCGCGCCCGCTGATTTCCAAACGTCTGGTCGAGATTGCCGAAGCCACCGGTGCCGACGCCGTCGCTCATGGCGCGACCGGCAAGGGCAATGATCAGGTGCGGTTCGAACTGGCAGCTTACGCGTTGAACCCCGACATCAAGGTCATCGCGCCGTGGCGCGAATGGGATCTGACCAGCCGAACCCGTCTGCTGGAATTTGCCGAAGCCAACCAGATTCCGATTGCCAAGGACAAACGTGGCGAGGCGCCGTTCTCGGTCGATGCCAACCTGCTGCACACCTCTTCCGAGGGCAAGGTTCTGGAAGACCCCGCTGATATGGCCCCCGATTATGTCTATCAGCGCACGGTGCATCCCGAGGACGCGCCGAACGAGCCGGAATTCATCGAGATCGGTTTCGAAAGAGGCGACGCGGTCAGCATCAATGGCGAGGCGATGAGCCCTGCAACCATCCTGACCAAGCTGAACGAATATGGCGGCAAGCACGGGATTGGCCGCCTCGATCTGGTTGAAGGCCGGTTCGTGGGCATGAAATCGCGCGGCATTTACGAAACTCCGGGCGGCACCATCCTGCTGGAGGCGCATCGCGGCATCGAATCGATCACCATGGATCGCGGCGCGATGCACCTGAAAGACCAGTTGATGCCGCAATATGCGGAACTGATCTATAACGGTTTCTGGTACAGCCCTGAACGCGAAATGCTGCAAGCGGCAATCGACAAGTCCCAGGGCCATGTCACCGGGACCGTTCGCGTGAAGCTCTACAAAGGCCTTGCCTCGACCGTGGGCCGCTGGTCGGATCACTCGCTTTATTCCGAGGCACATGTGACCTTCGAGGAAGATGCCGGTGCCTATGATCAGAAAGACGCGGCAGGCTTTATTCAGTTGAACGCGCTGCGTCTGAAACTGCTGGCCGCACGCGACAAGCGCCTGAAGTAAATACGCGCCAGAGTTGTAGATACCCCCGGACTGCTACAACTCTGACAAATATTTGCCCCTTTGTTCTGCGAATCCCGAATACGGGCCGCCCAAGGTGAAACCGGGCGGTCCGCGTAACGGGTATCTGGCAGAACACAGAGGCAGACATGCAGGGAAGCAGCTCATTTACATCAAAGGCGGGGTTCGAATTTCGCGGCACAGCGCGGGAGTTTTTCGGGATCTGGATCGTCAATCTGCTGCTGTCGATCCTGACGCTTGGCATCTATAGCGCCTGGGCCAAGGTGCGGACCAAAAAGTACTTCTACCAGAGCACCTATGTGGCCGGGCGCAACTTTGACTATCACGCGACGGGCATGCAGATCATGATCGGGCGGCTGATCGTCATTGCCGGGATTGTCGCTTACGCATTGCTCAGCACGAATGAAATTGCGGCGGTGGTGATGATCCTGGGTCTGATTGCCCTGATCCCCTATCTGCTGGTGCGGTCGTTGCGCTTCAATGCGCGCATGTCCAGCTGGTCAAATATCCGCTTCACCTTTCACGGCAGCTTTGGCTCTGCGCTGAAGGTCTATTACCTCTACCCCTTCCTGGCCGCCCTGTCGCTTTATACCGCTTGGCCCTTCGTTACCCGCGCCACTCAGCGTTTTCTGGCCAATGGTCATGGGCTTGGCACCACGCGGTTCAGCTTTAGCAGCGCGATTGGCCCCTTCTACAAGGCGTTGGTCGCAGCCATCATCTGGGGTCTTGGATCGCTGATGTTACTCTATGCCATCGTCGGCACCAACCTGGACATCCCGCGCGCGCTACAGGCCTTTGACTCCGGCTCGGATGAGGTTGCGGCCCTGATCGATGTGGGGCTGATCTATGTCGTCTTTCTGGTCGCCATTGTACCGTCGGCTCTCATCTATCACGCGATGGTGCGCAACACGGTCTATAACAACCTCACACTGGACAAAGCACACAGCTTTCACTCCAGCGTTTCGCCGTTGAAGCTGATGTGGATTTCGGTGTCGAACTTCTTTGTGGTGATATTGACGCTCGGCCTGATGATGCCTTGGGCTCATGTGCGACGCGCGCGCTATCTGGCAGCTCACACAACGCTCTATCCTGGCGGATCTCTGGATGACTTCGTGGATGAGGAAACCGCAAGCGGAAATGCCGTCGGCGACGCCTATGGTGATCTCGAAGGGTTCGGGATTGAGGTCGCGGTGTAACCGCGACAGGCCGCGCCGATGCCCTTCATCCGCTCAACCCAAGGCAGTGTCTCGATCCAGGGGCGCGCTTATCCACCGCTCAGCTCGCGAGAGCTGCGCGCACGGCTGGCGGTCGGGCAGGGTCGGGTCTGGCTGATCGATCCGGGGCAGAAAATTCTGACCCAGTCGGACCTGACAGATGTAAAGGTCGAGCCGCGCCTGGGCCAAGCGGAACGCCGCATTATCCTGCCCGACGGCACGCTGTTTCTGACCGCGGACCACGACACGGTGGACACTCTGTTGGGAAATCACGCCGCGCTGCACCGGGTCGAGCAGTTTCACCCAAGACTGATCGCTGTTGTGCTGGCCTGCATCATAGGTGCCTGGGCGATGTGGAAATACGGCCTGACCGCGCTGGTGCATGTGGCGGTCTGGCTGACGCCCGGCCCAGTCGTCAGTGCGATGGATCAAGGCATGTTGGCCAGCATGGACCACGTGATGAGCGCGCCCAGCCGACTCGACGCTGAGACACGGGCCGAGGTGCAACGGATCTTCGACCATTTGCAGGAGCATCTCGCCCCGGAGGGCGCCGCCCATGACACCCAGCTTGCCTTCCGCCACATGCCCGGCATGGGGCCAAACGCCTTTGCTCTGCCGGGTGGCACTATCATCGTCACCGATATGCTGGCCGAGACCGCCTCTGCCGATGCTCTAGCCGGTGTGATCGGGCATGAGATGGGTCACGTCGCGCGGCATCACGGGCTCAAGCAGGTCTATCGCTCGGTCGGTGGCTTTGTCCTGATCTCCATGCTGGCGGGCGATACCGGCCCGATCCTTGAAGACGCGCTGTTGCAAGGCAACCTGATCCTGTCGCTGTCCTACTCCCGGGAGCATGAGCTGCAAGCCGATAGCTTTGGCGCCCGCCTGGCACAACAGGCCGGGTATGATCCCAATGGGCTACTGGATTTCTTCGACAGCCTCGACCAGCCGGAACAGGAAGGGTCGGCGGATTGGCTCAGCACCCATCCGGGGTTCGAGGATCGCAAACGCAATCTGCGGCGGATTGACGACCTGCGGTGACTAGCCCCTCGGGTTTAAGCGCGGCTGGCGGTCATCTGTTCGTAATAGGGCATCGCGGCCGCCAGCAGGGGCTGCAATTCTTCCGGCACATCCGGTAGCGGGCCCTCGGGTTCGGCAAACCCGGTGGATTGCCAGACCGCGCCATACCAATGCGCCGCCCACACGCCATCCGCCTTGTGGCCCCCCTTGGGCCAGCTCAACATATGCGGAGACCACGGCACGCCGATCTCGTCACAGAGCTTTTCCAGCGTCGCGGCGGGGTTGGCGCGGATGTCGTGGCTGTCGACCACAACCGGCGTTCCGCCCCAGGATTTGACCTCTTCAAACAGCTCCACCTGCTGGCGAAACCCGATATCGTCCAGCACCGGGTTTTCGCGCTTGGCCGCATAGCTGGCGATCACCCGCGCGGGGTGGCGGATCAGAAAGACGTTGCAGACCCCGCGCATCCAGTCGCGGGGAATGCCCTCGACCATGTGCTGGGTCATGTGTTTCTGATACCAATAGGGCCGCGCGCCCGGATGGGGGCCGGACAGATAGCGCGCAACCTGATCGGCGTCCTGCTCGTGAGCGGCCAGAACCTCACCGCGCAGCGGGTGGTCGATGCCGGTGCGCGCGAGGTAAGCGGCATAAAACGGCTCGTCGATCACCGCGCAATCGGTGCGCGCACCAAAGCTGTACATCATGGCCGTCGACAGGTTGCGCGGCCCGGACCACATGGCGATCTTCATGTTGCGCCCTCCCGGTCTATCAGTGCCTTGTAGAGTGTGCGGATATGGCTGGTCATCGGCCCCATCTCGCCAGTGCCAATCACACGCCCGTCAATCTCGCTCACCGGAGTCTGCGCGCCGAAAGTTCCGGTCAGAAACGCCTCATCCGCGCCATAGGTGTCGACCAGAGAGTAATTGCGCTCATATACCGGTATGCCGTCGGCCCGGCACAGGTCGATCACCTTCTGCCGCGTGATCCCGTTCATGCAGTAATCCCCGGTCGAGGTCCAAACCGCGCCCTTGCGCACGATGAAGAAGTTGCAGGCATTGGTCGTGTTCACGAACCCGTTCACATCCAGCATCAGCGCCTCATCCGCACCTGCTTTTTCGGCAGCAATACAGGCCAGAATGCAGTTCAGCTTGGAATGAGAGTTCAGCTTCGGGTCCTGGGTCATCGGCAGCCCGCGCAGATGTGGCACGGTGGCCAGCCGGATCGGACGCGGCAGGTTCGGGCGGGAATGTTCCATGATGATCGTCACGGTCGGCCCCTGCCGGCTGAGCGAGGGATGCTGGAAGGGTCGTGTCTTGACTCCGCGCGTCACCATCAGCCGTGCATGGGCATCCGTGGTCATGCCATTAGCCGTCTGCGTATCCAGCAGCGCGTTGATGACCCCGTCACGATCCAGCCCGATATCCAGATCGATCGCCTTGGCAGCCTCAAACAGCCGGTCGATATGTTCGTCCAAAAACGCCCAGCGCCCGTTATACAGCCGCAGCCCCTCCCACACGCCATCGCCCAGCATGAAACCGCTGTCATAGACGCTGACCACGGCTTTTGCTTTCGGAACGATCTGACCATTCAGGTAGATCAGAATAGCCTCGTTCCGCGCATCTTCCTCGGCCTGATGCGTGCTCATCTTGTCTGCCATGACTTCTCCTCCGGCGCGCACGCTACTGCCGCCGGGCGTGCGGGCCAAGGGGTAAACTCAGGTCACCTGCATGTGACAAACCATGTCACACCCTTGCCTGAGACGGCTGACCGCCACACCATCCGTGCAAAGGAGACCCGACATGACCCTGACCGATCACATCAAACCCGTTGCCCTCTTCACCCTGATCGTCTTCGCCGCCGCGCTGCGCAGCCTGCCCGCCTCAGCCGCGCCTGCCGAAACGCTGACTGTCGCTGGCGGTTGCTTCTGGTGCGTCGAATCCGATTTCGAGAAAGTCCCCGGCGTGATAGGCGCGGTGTCTGGCTTTACCGGCGGCTCCGTCAAAAACCCGACCTACAAGCAGGTCACCAAGGGCGGCACCGGACATTACGAGGCCGTTCAGATCACGTTCGACCCGGCAAAAGTCTCGCGCGAACGCCTGCTTGAGATGTTCTTGCGCTCGGTTGATCCGACCGATGCGGGCGGCCAGTTCTGCGACCGGGGCGACAGCTATCGCACGGCGATATTCGTCTCTAACAATAGCGAAAAGGCGCTTGCAGAGCGGGTCAAAGCCGAAGCCCAGTCCGATCTGGGGCAAAAGATCGTCACGCCGGTGAAATCCGCAGGCGCGTTTTATCCGGCCGATGCGTCGCATCAGGATTATTACAAGGGCAAAAACCTTGTCATCACCCGCTTTGGACCCAAACGTCAGAAAACCGCCTATAAGCTCTATCGCGAGGCCTGTGGTCGGGATGCGCGAGTGAAACAGCTTTGGGGAAGCGCCGCACCGTTTGCCGGTAGCTGATTGGCCAGCCGAAACAAAGAAACCCGCCGATTCTCATCGGCGGGTTTCTTGTGTCTGGTGACCCCGTCAGCCCAGATCGTTCGAGGCCAGCACCGCCATGTTCAGAATGTCATTGGCAGTCGAGCCGGTGGAACAGATTTGGATCGGTTTGCCGATCCCAGCCAGGATCGGACCGATCACATTGGCCTCGCCCATCTCCTGCATCAGCTTGACCGAGATCGAGGCCGAATGCCGGGCCGGAACGATCAGGATATTCGCAGGACCGGTCAGCCGCTGGAACGGATAGCCTGCCTGCGCCTGCGCGTTCAGCGCGACATCGACGGTCATCTCGCCTTCAAACTCGAAATCCACGCCGCGTGCCTCCAGCACCTGGGGAGCCTGGTGCATCTTTTCGGCGCGTTCCGAGATGGGATAGCCAAAGGTAGAGAAGCTGACAAAGGCCACGCGCGGCTCAAGCCCGATATGGCGGGCGACACCTGCCGCGCGTTCGGCGATATTGGCCAGATCCTCGGGTTCGGGCCATTCATGCACCAGCGTATCGCCGATCAGAACAATACGCCCCTTGTGCAACAGCGCGGTAATCCCCGCCGTTCCGCTGTGAATATCGGCATCAAACACATGGTTGATCTGATCCAGCACATGGGCAGATTTACGCGTCGCGCCGGTCACCAGACCATCACCATGCCCATGCGCCAGCATCAGAGCGGAAAACACGTGCCGGTCCCGCGCGGCCAGACGATGCACGTCCTTCTCGTCAAAGCCCTTTCGTTGCAGGCGCTCGTAGAGAAAGCTCTTATACGCATCCAGATGTAACGTATTGGCGGCATTCACCACTTCGATCTCACGGGTGGCGTCGCTGAGCCCGACGCTTTCCAGCTTTTCCTTCACATCGTCGGGTCGCCCGACGACCAGCGCCTTGCCATAGCCCGAGCGCTGATACATCACCGCCGCACGCAGCACGCGGGGATCGTCACCTTCGGCAAAGATCATCCGGCTTTGCGCCGCGCGCGCCCGTGCATTCATGCCGCGCAGAATGCTGGCGGTCGGGTCCATCCGGGACTTCAAGCTGAGCTCATAAGCATCCATATCCACGATCGGACGTCGCGCCGCGCCGGTGTCCATCCCGGCCCGCGCCACGGCGGGTGGAATGCGGTGGATCAGGCGCGGGTCAAACGGCGTCGGGATGATATAGTCGCGGCCAAAGGACAGGCTTTTGCCATAGGCCATGGCAACCTCATCCGGCACATCTTCGCGCGCCAGCGCGGCCAGCGCGTTGGCGCAGGCAATCTTCATCTCGTCATTGATCGCACGGGCATGGATATCCAGCGCGCCCCGAAAGAGATAGGGAAAGCCCAGCACGTTGTTGACCTGATTGGGATAATCAGAGCGACCCGTCGCGACGATGGCATCGGCGCGCACCTCATGAGCGTCTTCCGGCGTAATCTCTGGGTCGGGATTCGCCATCGCAAAGATTACTGGATTATCGGCCATATCGGTCAGCATTGCCTGGGTCAGCGCACCCTTGACCGACACGCCCAGGAACACATCCGCGCCCTTCATCGCCTCATCCAGCGTGCGCAGCTCGGTTTTGATCGCATGGGCCGATTTCCACTGGTTCATCCCCTCGGTCCGGCCCTGATAGATCACGCCCTTGGTGTCACAGACAATGCAGTTGTCATGCTTTGCCCCCATCGACTTCAGCAACTCGATACAGGCGATCCCCGCCGCCCCGGCACCGTTCAGCACGATCTTGACGTCTTCGATCTTTTTGCCGCTCAGATGCAGCGCGTTGATCAGACCGGCGGCGCAGATCACCGCCGTACCATGCTGGTCATCGTGAAAGACGGGGATATCCATCTCTTCTTTAAGACGCTGCTCGATGATGAAACATTCCGGCGCCTTGATGTCTTCCAGGTTGATGCCGCCAAAGGTCGGCCCCATCAGACGCACCGCGCGGCAGAACTCATCCGGGTCTTCGGTGTCCAGCTCGATATCGATCGAGTTCACATCAGCGAACCGTTTGAACAGGACCGACTTGCCCTCCATCACCGGCTTCGAGCCGAGCGCGCCAAGATTGCCAAGCCCAAGAACGGCCGTCCCGTTCGAGATCACCGCAACCAGATTGCCCTTGTTGGTATAGTCATACGCAGTCTCGGGGTTCTCGGCGATTTCCTCGCAAGGCACCGCAACGCCAGGGCTGTAGGCCAGCGACAGATCGCGCTGCGTCGTCATGGGAACGGTGGCCTGCACCTCCCACTTGCCCGGCGTGGGTTCGATGTGAAAGGCAAGCGCTTCTTCGCGGCTGATCTTCGCTTTGGGCATGTGGGTCTTCTTTTTGCTATAGGGGCCAATGCCTCATAGCGCAGCATGGCTGCCGCCTCAACGGCGTTACGTTTTCACCTTTCGTCACATCAAACGGGTTTGTAAGGTCGCGCCGGTTCACCCACGGAGAGACAGGCCTTGACCACAGTCACGCCGATGATGGCGCAATATCTCGACATCAAGGCGGCGCATGCGGATGCGCTGCTGTTTTACCGGATGGGCGATTTCTATGAGATGTTTTTTGACGACGCCGTCGCCGCGGCCGAGGCGCTGGATATCGCGCTGACCAAACGCGGCAAGCATGAGGGCAACGATATCCCGATGTGTGGCGTGCCCGTTCATGCCGCCGAAGGCTATTTGCTGACGCTCATCCGCAAGGGGTTTCGGGTCGCCGTTTGCGAACAGATGGAAAGCCCTGCCGAGGCCAAGAAACGCGGCTACAAGTCAGTCGTGAAACGCGATGTGGTACGGCTGGTTACCCCCGGGACGCTGACCGAGGAATCACTGCTGGAAGCGCGGCGGCATAATTTCCTGGCGGCTTACGCAGTGGTGCGCGATGCTGCTGCGCTGGCCTGGGCCGATATCTCGACCGGGGCGTTTCATGTGATGCCGCTGGCCCCGGTGCGACTTGGCCCGGAACTGGCCCGCCTTGCCCCCGCCGAAATGATTGTCGCAGACGGGTCGGAGGGCGAATTCGCCGAAATAGTCTCTGATATGGGTGTGCCGCTGACCCCGCTGGGGCGTGCCAGTTTCGACAGCACGGCGGCGGAAAAGCGGCTATGCGCGCTGTTCAACGTGGGGGCGCTGGACGCGTTCGGGCAGTTTTCCCGTGCCGAGGTCTCGGCCATGGGCGGGCTGATCGACTACCTTGAGATCACGCAAAAAGGCAAACTGCCGCTGCTGCAACCGCCGGTGAAAGAGGCCCAAGATCGCGTGGTTCAGATCGACGCCGCCACGCGCCGCAACCTGGAACTCACCCGGTCACTCTCGGGTGGGCGCGCCGGGTCATTGCTGGCCGTTCTCGACCGCACGGTCACCCCCGGCGGCGCGCGATTGCTGGAACAGCGCCTGTCCAGCCCGTCGCGGAATCTGGATGTGATCACAAAACGTCTGGATGCCGTCAGCTTCGCCACCGAGGACCGCCTGACCGCCACTGACCTGCGCGAGGCTTTGCGCAAGACCCCCGACCTGGATCGTGCCCTATCGCGGTTGGCGTTGGACCGCGGCGGCCCGCGCGATCTGGCCGCGATCCGAAACGGCTTGACCCAGGCCGAGGCAATCGCTCAGATCGCCGGGAAACAGGAGCTGCCGCCGCTGCTGAGCGACTCCATCAGCAACCTCTCCGGCTTCGATGATGTGCTGGGCCTGCTCGATGCCGCGCTTGTGGCGGACCCCCCGCTGCTGGCCCGTGATGGCGGGTTTATTGCCGAAGGGTTCGATGCCGAACTGGACGAAGCCCGCACCCTGCGCGACGAAGGCCGGTCTGTGATTGCCGGGTTTCAGCAGAAATACGCGGAACATACCGGCATCACCTCGCTGAAGATCAAGCACAACAACGTGCTGGGCTATTTCATCGAGACCACCGCCACCCATGCCGACAAGATGCTGAGCACGCCGTTCAGCGAGACCTATATCCACCGCCAGACCACCGCCAATCAGGTCCGCTTTACCACCGTTGAGTTGAGTGAGATCGAAACACGCATCCTGAACGCGGGCAATCTGGCATTGGAGATCGAAAAGCGGCTCTATCAAAGGCTTTCTGATGCGATTCTGAATGAGGCCGCAGAAATCAACCAGGCCGCGCGCGGGCTGGCAGAGATCGACCTGACCACCGCGCTGGCCGATCTGGCCACCGGCGAAAACTGGTGCCGTCCCACCGTCGATACCAGCCGCGCCTTTGCCATCGATGGGGGGCGTCACCCGGTTGTGGAACAGGCCCTGCGTCAACAAAGCGGCGAGAGCTTTGTGGCCAATGATTGCGACCTCAGCACCGAAAACGGTGCCGCGATCTGGTTGCTGACAGGGCCAAACATGGCCGGTAAGTCGACCTTTCTACGCCAGAATGCGCTGATTGCTTTGCTCGCGCAGATGGGCAGCTATGTCCCGGCGGATGCGGCCCATATCGGGCTGGTCAGCCAGCTATTCAGCCGCGTCGGCGCGTCTGATGATCTGGCGCGCGGGCGCTCCACCTTCATGGTTGAGATGGTCGAAACCGCCGCCATCCTCAACCAGGCTGACGATCGCGCGCTGGTGATCCTGGATGAAATCGGGCGTGGCACCGCTACCTATGACGGGCTGTCCATCGCCTGGGCCACGCTGGAACACCTGCACGCCGCGAACCAAAGTCGCGCACTGTTTGCCACGCATTATCATGAGCTTACCGCACTTGCAGGGAAACTCTCAGGGGTCGAAAACGCCACCGTTTCGGTCAAGGAATGGGAAGGTGAGGTGATCTTTCTGCACGAGGTCCGCAAAGGTGCTGCGGATCGCTCTTACGGCGTGCAGGTCGCGCAGCTTGCCGGCCTGCCCGCCTCGGTCGTGGAGCGCGCGCGTATCGTGTTGGAGCAGTTGGAAAAGACCGAGCGCGAGGGCGGCAAGCAACAGACGCTGATCGATGACCTGCCGCTATTCTCTGCCGCACCCCCCGCTGCGCCCGTCATGAAAGCCGCGCCCTCACCCGCGCTGGACATGCTTGACGAGATTCTGCCGGATGACCTTTCGCCCCGCGAGGCGCTTGACCTGATCTACAAACTGAAAGAGGCGGCCAGATCCTGACCGCCCCTTTTATCTGGCTCGCGAAAAATCAGCTCGCTGGCATCGATGACACGCCAACCTGCGCCGGGCGCAGCAGACGGTCATGCAGCATGAACCCTTCGGCTGAGACCTGAATGATATCACCCGCGCGGGTGCCCGGCAGCGGCGCCTCGAACATGGCTTCGTGCATCTGCGGATCAAACCGGTCGCCCACCTCGGGCGAGACGACGCGGATTCCATGCTTGGAAAACACGTCCAGCAATGCCCGCATGGTCAGTTCAACCCCTTCGATCAAAGCGGCTGAGACCTCTTTCTGCTCGTCGGTCGCGGCCTCCAAAGCGCGCTTCATGTTGTCATAGACCGGCAGCATATCGCGGGCGAGTTTCGAGCCGCCATATTGCTCGGCATCGCGCCGCGCCTTGTCGCCGCGTTTGCGAGAATTCTCGGCATCGGCCAGCGCGCGCATGAACCGGTCCTTGTATTGGTCCCGCTCGGCGCGCAGCGCGTCCAGCTCGGCCTCTTCGCTGCTGATCTCGCTCAGCTCTTCGGCAAGCTCCTCAGCCTCGACCTCAGCAATATCGTCCAGAAAATCTTCGTTTTTGGGCTCTGCCATCTTTTCACCTCTAGCTCCGGTCGGAAATCAATTTCCCGACCAGTTGCGCCGTATAATTCACAATCGGCACGATCCGTCCGTAGTTCAGGCGCGTGGGTCCAATCACACCCACGGCACCGATAATCTTTCGATCAGAGTTCATATATGGAGACACCACCAGAGAGGAACCCGAAAGTGAGAAAAGTTTGTTCTCTGAGCCGATAAAAATGCGCACACCCTCGCCTTCTTCGGTCAGTTCCAGGAAATCCGCGATGTCGCGCTTGCGCTCAAGATCGTCAAAGAGCGTCCTGATCCGCTCCAGCTCTTCGGCCTGATCGGTTTCCCCCAGCAGATTCGCCCGGCCCCGCACGATCAGCCGCGCGGAGTCTGAATCCTGACTGTCCCAGGCCGCCAGCCCGCTTTCGACCATCTCGCGCGCAAGCGAATCAATCTCTTGTCGGCGCGTCGTGATCTGGCTTTGAATATCGCGCCGCACCGCGCCGATCGTGCGCCCTTCGATCAATGTGTTCAGGAAATTGGCCGCTTCGCGCATCGAGCTTGGGGTCTGCCCGGGCGGCGGGGTAAACAGGCGGTTTTCCACATGCCCGTCGGAGAAGACCAGAACCACCAAGGCACGGTCATGGGCGAGTGAGACAAATTCGATATGCCGGATCTCGGCCTCATGCTTGGGCGTCAGCACCAGCGAGGCCCCCTGCGTAACCCCCGACAGGGCAGAGCCGATCCGGTCGAGCATGCCACTGACATCGGAATGTTCATTGCCAAGCGTGGAATCGATACGCGTCCGGTCGGCATCCTCAAGCTCGCCAACCTCAAGCAAACCATCGACAAACATCCGCAGACCCATCTGCGTCGGCACCCGTCCGGCACTGACATGAGGGCTGTCGAGCAGGCCCAGATATTCCAGATCCTGCATCACGTTGCGCACGGTGGCGGCGCTGACCTTTTCGCTGAGCGTCCGGGTCAGGGTGCGGCTGCCCACGGGCTCGCCACTATCCAGATAGGACTCGACGATCAAACGGAACACTTCGCGCGAGCGTTCGTTCATGTCTTCCAACAGTTTCGTCGCATCGTTCATACGCGCATCCTCGGTCGGGCGGTCATTAAAACCCATGTGATACAAAGGTCAATTGGGGTTGCGCTTGCCATCCCGCGGACGGTATCCCAAGGCCGGACAGGATAAGGAATTCCGATGCGACCCTCTGGACGAAAATTAGACGAAATGCGCCCGGTTTCAATTGAAACCGGCGTGACCAAACATGCCGAAGGCTCCTGCATGATCCGCATGGGCGATACGCATGTGCTGTGCACCGCCACCATCGAGGATCGCGTGCCGCCCTTCATCAAGGGCTCGGGGCTGGGATGGGTTACCGCCGAATACGGCATGCTGCCCCGTTCGACCAACACCCGCATGCGACGTGAGGCGTCTTCGGGCAAGCAAGGCGGACGCACCGTGGAAATCCAGCGCCTGATCGGCCGCGCCCTGCGTGCCGGTGGGGATCGGGTTGCCTTGGGCGAACGTCAGATCACCGTCGATTGTGATGTGATCCAGGCTGATGGCGGTACCCGCTGCGCCTCGATCACTGGTGGCTGGGTGGCGCTGCGTCTGGCCGTGAACAAACTGATGAAGACGGGCGACGTGATCTCTGATCCGCTGATCGATCCGGTCTCGGCGGTATCCTGCGGGATTTATGCAGGCCAACCGGTGCTTGATCTGGATTACCCCGAAGACAGCGAAGCAGGCGTTGACGGCAATTTTATCATGACCGGATCGGGCAAACTGATCGAGGTACAGATGTCTGCGGAAGGGTCGATCTTTTCCCGCGACCAGATGAACCAACTGATGGATTTGGCGGAAAAAGGCGTCTCGGAACTGGCCGCCGCACAAAAGGCCGCCGCCGCATGACCCGCAAATTCACCGGCGACCGGCTGCTGATCGCGACCCACAACAAGGGCAAGCTTGAGGAGATGGCGCATCTCCTCACACCTTTTGGGGTCACGGTCATCGGCGCTGGTGAGATGGACCTGCCGGAACCCGAGGAAACCGAGGACACTTTTATCGGCAATGCCCGGATCAAGGCCCATGCCGCAGCCAAGGCGACCGGCCTGCCCGCGCTGTCCGATGATTCCGGCATCACCATCGACGCGCTCGACGGCGCGCCCGGTGTCTATACTGCCGACTGGGCCGAAACCGGCAACGGTCGCGATTTTATGGTGGCCATGACCCGTGCCCATAATGAGCTTGAGGCGCGCGAGACCCCCCATCCCCGTCACGCGCAATTCCGCTGCACGCTGGTGTTGGCCTGGCCTGATGGCCACGACGAAGTGTTCGAAGGCGTGGCACCCGGCCATCTGGTCTGGCCCGTGCGCGGCATTGACGGGTTCGGATATGACCCCATGTTTGTGCCGCAAGGCTATGACCAGACATTCGGGGAAATGGATCGTTGGGAAAAGAACAAGATCAGCCATCGCGCCGATGCGGTCGCGAAATTCGTGACCGGCTGTTTTGACGGATGACTGGCAACAGGGTGGCTTTGGCCTCTATGTGCACTGGCCGTTCTGTCAGGCCAAATGCCCCTATTGCGACTTCAACAGCCATGTTTCATCGCAGATCGATCAACGGGTCTGGGTCGACGCCTACCTGAGCGAGTTAAACCGCACCGCGCCCGCGCTGTCGGGCCGGGTGTTGAACACGATCTTTTTCGGCGGCGGCACGCCCTCCTTGATGGAACCTGAAACCGTGGCGGCGGTGATCGAGGCTGCGCGCAAACACTGGCCGGTTGCCAATGATCTTGAGATTACGCTTGAGGCCAATCCCGGCTCGGTCGAAGCCGGGCGGTTTGCCGGATACCGTGATGCCGGGGTCAATCGTATTTCCATGGGAATTCAATCGCTTAACGATGATGATCTGCGCCGTTTAGGCCGAATCCACACGGTTGATGAGGCGCGTGCGGCTTTCGACATCGCCCGCAATTGCTTTGACCGCGTCAGCTTTGATCTGATCTATGCGCGCCAGGACCAGACGCATGAAGATTGGTCAACAGAACTGACCCAAGCGCTGTCCATGGCGGTAGATCACCTCTCGCTCTATCAGTTGACGATCGAAGACGGCACCGCCTTTGGCGATCGGTATGCGCGGGGCAAACTGCGGGGGTTGCCCGAGGACGACGCCGCCGCCGACATGTATCTGGCCACGCAAGAGATCTGCGCCCGCCACGGCCTGCCCGCTTACGAGGTTTCGAACCACGCCCGCCCGGGATCGGAATCGCGGCACAATCAGATCTATTGGCGCTATGGTGATTACCTGGGCATCGGCCCCGGCGCCCATGGGCGGCTGACGATTGACGGGCAGCGATACGCCACCGAAACCTATCGAATGCCAAGCGAATGGGTGAAGGCGGTCAAGTCCGGCTCTGGCGATACTCTCAGAACACCGCTTTCCAGCGCTGAACAGGCCGAGGAATACATGATGATGAGTATGCGCCTGTCTCAAGGTCTAGATATCGATAGATACACCAATCTTTCGGGTAGTCCGATAAACTCACACAAAATGTCGCAACTTATCGAGCTCGGCATGATCGAACAGGACGGCGCTATGCTGCGGGCGACGCCAACCGGACGCCCCGTCCTGAATGCCATCCTGCGCGAATTGATGGTGGGCTGATCGAATGCAGTATCTCTGGGCAGCGCTGGGTCTGATCTGTGTTGGCCTTGCTGTCATCGGCGTGGTGTTGCCCCTGCTGCCGACAGTTCCGTTCCTGCTTCTGGCGGCGTTCTTCTTTGCCCGCTCCTCAAGCCGCCTGCATGACTGGTTGCTGAGCCATCGCCTGTTTGGTCCGATGATCGACGACTGGCACAGCTCCGGCGCGATCCGGCCCGGCGCAAAAAAAACGGCCACCCTCTCAGTCGCCGCCGTATTTTTGCTGTCACTTATCTTTGGGGCGCCCGGCTATGTACTGATCATTCAGGCGCTGGTGTTGAGCTGCGTGCTGATCTTTATCTGGACCCGCCCTAACGGCTGAGTTTGGCGCAAAGATCATCCAGTTGATCAAGGTTTTCATAGGTCAGTACAACCTGGCCCGATTCCGCGCCTGGCTTGTGATTGATTGCCACTTTCATTGCCAGAATCGCCGACAAGTCGCGCTCCAAAGCGCGGGTATCGGCATCTTTGGTTGGGGCTGATGGACGTAGTGCTGTTGGGGTTTTTCCTGCCTCGCCCTGTTGCTGCTTCTTGACCAGCGCTTCGGTCGCCCGAACCGACAACCCCTCCTTCACCACCTGTTTCGCCAGATCAGAGGGGTTTTCCGCCGTAATAAGAGCCCGCGCATGCCCGGCTGACAGTTTGCCATCCACCACAAAACTCTGAACATCCGACGGCAGCGAGAGCAACCGCAGCAGGTTCGCAATGTGACTTCGGCTTTTGCCAAGCGCCTCGGCCAGCTTTTCCTGAGTATGGCCGAACCTGTCCATCAATTGACGATAGCCTGCCGCCTCTTCCACTGCGTTCAGATCGGCCCGTTGAATATTCTCGATAATGGCGACTTCCAGAACCTCGGTATCGTCCAGATCACGGACAAGCACGGGAACTTCATGCAATTGCACCATCTGCGCCGCGCGCCACCGGCGCTCGCCGGCAACAATCTCGTATTCACCACCATCCACCGGACGCACGATCAACGGCTGCAGAATCCCCTTCTCCCGGATCGACGCGGCAAGCTCATCCAGATTCTCCTGCGAGAAACTGCGTCGCGGCTGATCCGGATTGGCGCGCAGCTTTTCGATTGGAACCGCAATGTCGGACCGAGTCGGAGCGGATTCGGAATTCACAGGCTCAGGAGTCACATCCGCCATCAACGCAGAAAGACCGCGCCCAAGCCCGCGTGGTTTTGAGGTTTTCATGCTCACTCCTCTCCGCCTTATGCGGCGACTTTGTTATGTTTGCGCAGCAATTCTTCGGCCAGCGCCCGATAGGCCGCAGCACCTTGCGAGGTTGGATCATAATTCATCACCGGCAGCGCAAAGGATGGGGCTTCACTCAGTCGTACATTACGCGGAATCTTGGTGTCAAACACAAGCGCACCCAGATTGTCACGCGCATCCTGTTCAACCTGCTGGGACAAGTTGTTGCGTTTGTCGAACATGGTCAACACAACACCTTCGATTCTGAGGTCGGGATTCGCCGTCTGCCGCACTTCTCGGATCGTCAGCATCAGTTGCGACAGCCCTTCCAACGCAAAGAACTCACTTTGCAGCGGCACCAGCACCGAATGGGCCGCAACCATGGCGTTCACAGTCAGAAGGCTTAGCGATGGCGGGCAGTCGATCAGGATAAAATCCCAGCCAAACGCGTCCATCGCCGTCTGCCGCAACGCATCATGCAAAAGGAAACTGCGCTTTTCGTTGGACATCATCTCGATATCGGCAGAACTGAGATCGACCGTTGCCGGAACGATAGACAAGCCTTCAATGTCCGTATCCCGAATGACCGAGGTCAACGGCGCTTCGTCGATCAACAGC
This sequence comes from Ruegeria jejuensis, assembly GCF_041537905.1. NCBI lineage: Bacteria > Pseudomonadati > Pseudomonadota > Alphaproteobacteria > Rhodobacterales > Roseobacteraceae > Ruegeria > Ruegeria jejuensis. The sequence continues at coordinate 114,792 of NZ_JBGRUO010000004.1, forward strand.
TCATAAGTCGTGCCCGAACGCTCATCAATACCAAGACCGGTAGAGGCATTGCCCTGAGGATCGAGATCAACCACCAGAACACGCAGCCCCTGCTCGACTAGACCCGCAGCCAGATTGATTGCCGTGGTGGTTTTCCCAACGCCCCCCTTCTGATTTGCAACCGCGATGATACGGGGGCCCTCGGGACGAGACAGATCAGACACGCGCATTTCCTCGGATTTTCAGAATGACCGCATTGGGTTCTGTTAAACTAGTAATCGCATCCGCCGTGAAATTCCATTGCTTCGCTGCGTTATCCACTTCTTTTTTCCAACTGACCCCCTTGGGAAACAGCGCCACGCCTTCCGGTTTCAAATGCCTGTCACAAAAGGAAAAAAGTGTCTCCAGATCGGCGAGAGCTCGGGCAGAGACAATATCTGCCTGCTGCGGATCGACGGATTCTATGCGCTTGGCCAGAACTTTGGCCTCGCAACCGGTTTCGCGAAGGACGGTGCGCAGGAAAGCGCATTTCCTTTGGTCGCTTTCGATCAATGTGAAGCGAAGGTCTGCTTCGATCTCCATCGCCGCTATTGCAACGACCAGCCCGGGGAACCCTCCACCGCTCCCGATATCAACCCAATGGCCGTTAGGGGTCGCGATTTGGGCAACCTGGAGGGAATCCACAAAATGACGTGTCCACAGAGTTTCAAGGCTAGGTTTGGAAACCAGATTGATCTTGGGATTCCATTTCCTGACCAGGTCCGCATAAATTGTCAGTCTTTCGATTGTTTCACGTGAAACATCGAAACCCGCCAGGGCCCCCGCCGCGTCACTCATGCGCTGCGCACCCGATCCAGCCGCCGAAGATGGGCGAGAATCAACGCGAGCGCTGCGGGCGTAACCCCTTCGACTCGCGCAGCCTGGGCCAGATTTTCCGGTCGAGCCGAGACAAGCTTTTGTTTCAGCTCGCTGGACAGCCCTTCAAGGCGCGAAAAGTCAAAACCGGCCGGTATGCGGTGGTTTTCGTCGCGCTTCAGCGCCGCGACATCCTTTTGCTGCCGCGCAATGTAATTTGCGTATAGCGCATCGCGTTCAACCTGACGGCGGATCGGATCCTGCACCGCACCCAAACCGTCGATCACTGGCAGAAGATCCTCGAAAGACACATCCGGGAAAGCCAGCACGGCCATCCCATCCCGCCGGTTTCCATCTTGGTTCACAGATATACCCGCGTCCTGCAATTGCTTTGGGGTATATGTATGTTCCGTCAGCATCGATTTCGCAGCATCGATTTGTGCCATTTTTTCCAGAAATTGCTCCCGACGCCAATCGTCTATGCAGCCGAGCTCTATTCCAACAGGTGTCAGCCGCTGATCGGCATTGTCCGCGCGCAAAGACAATCGGAATTCCGCCCGTGAGGTAAACATCCGATAGGGCTCGGTCACGCCCCGTGTCGTCAGATCATCAATCATTACACCGATATAGCTGTTGGAGCGGCCAAACAGCACAGGTTCCGCGCCTTTGACCTCCAACGCTGCATTCAAACCAGCAACCAACCCCTGCGCGGCAGCTTCTTCATACCCCGTTGTCCCGTTAATCTGTCCTGCCAGGAACAGGCCCGGCACCGACTCCAGAGACAGGCGGTTGGATAGCGACCGAGGATCGACATAATCATATTCGATAGCATAGCCCGGTTGCAGAATGACCGCTTGCTCAAGCCCTTTGATGGAATGGACGTAATCATCCTGCACATCGCGCGGTAACGAGGTGGAAATCCCGTTCGGATAGATGGTGTGATCATCAAGCCCTTCTGGTTCAAGGAAAATCTGATGCGACTCCTTGTCGGCGAAGCGGACGATCTTATCCTCGATCGACGGGCAATATCTGGGGCCCACCCCATCGATATGACCGCCATACATGGCCGACCTTTCAAGATTGTCAGCAATGATCTGATGAGTTTGCGCGTTTGTATGCGTGATTCCGCAGGATATCTGCCGCGCGGCCGGGGCGTTGGACAAGAACGAGAAAAGAACCGGATCATCGTCGCCCGGCTGCATCTGCAGATCACTCCAGTCAATCGTGCGCCCGTCAAGTCGTGGCGGTGTGCCAGTTTTCAAGCGTCCGAGTGGCAGATCAAAGGAGTCGAGCCGTTCGGCGAGTTTCACGGACGGCTTGTCCCCCATACGGCCACCCGGATGGCTGACATCCCCGATATGAACAATCCCGCGCAGGAACGTACCAGAAGTCAGGATAACCGTGCGCGAGCGTACCTCCGATCCGTCGGCCAGAAGAACACCCGCAACAGCCGCGCCGTTCATCAGGAAATCAACGGCCTCGCCCTCAATGACGGTCAGGCCTTGCTGTTTCAAAGTTTCCGAGAGCATTCCTGAGCGGTACCGCGTGCGATCCGCCTGAGCGCGTGGTCCTTGGACCGCCGGTCCTTTACGGCGATTCAGCAGGCGGAACTGGATACCAGCGTAATCCGCGACGCGGCCCATAACACCATCAAGCGCGTCGATTTCCCGGACGAGATGTCCCTTACCCAAACCCCCGATGGCTGGGTTGCAGGACATCACACCGATATCGTCTTGCTTCAGCGTGATCAGCGCAACACGAACGCCAAGCCGCGCGGCGGCATGGGCTGCTTCGCAACCCGCATGCCCTGCCCCGATGACAGCAACATCAAACTCTGAATGTTTCACGTGAAACACTCCTTACTTACCCAGGCAAAAACTCGCGAAGATTTCGTCCAGCAAGTTTTCGACATCTACCCGGCCCACCAGAGATTCAAGCGCACGGATTGCCGTGCGCAGTTCTTCCGCAGCTATATCATACTGATCTGGCCCGGAGTCGAGGATCAAAGAGACATTTGACAGCGCTGCCATTGCAGTAATCATCGCGGTGCGATGGCGTTCGCGGGTTGCAATGCCACGACTGCTGGCGCGGTTGAGCAGTCGCTCCGAGATTTGCGTGACCAATTGATTGATCCCCGTCCCGGTCAACCCCGATATGAACCCGGGCTGATTCCCATGCAAGTCACCCTTGGGACGGACATGAATGTCATCGGGCTGCGGTGTGATTTTCAGGTCATCCAAAGAATCGCTAAGGAATACCCTTAGATCAGCGTGGTCGGCGCGATCCTTGGCCTTTTGGATTCCGATACCTTCCACATAGTCTTCGGTGTCGCGCAGACCGGCCGTGTCCAGCAGGGTCACCGGCAACCCGGACAGGTCCATGCGCACTTCGATAATGTCGCGGGTTGTACCTGCAAACTCCGAGGTGATCGCCGCTTCTCGCCCGGCCAAGGCGTTGAGCAAGGTAGATTTTCCCACATTCGGGGGGCCGACAATCGCAACCTCAAACCCGGTGCGGATGCGTTCGGCAATCTTGACGCTGGCTGCCTCTCGCTCAAGGTCTGCGGTAACAGCAACGAGCAGCGAGCGCACTTCAGGCGTGACATCAGTCGGCACCTCTTCGTCAGCGAAGTCGATCACCGCCTCCAACAGCGAGGCCGCACGGATCAGATCGCGACGCCAGGATTCCGCCAGCCTGCCAAGCTCACCCGCTAGGATCGTCTGTGCCTGCTTTCGCTGCGCCTCGGTTTCGGCATCAATGAGATCGGCCAGACCTTCGACCTGTGCCAGATCAAGTTTACCGTTCTCCATCGCGCGGCGGGTGAATTCGCCCGGTTCCGCCAAACGCAGCGAATCATGGTCCGACAAGGCCCGCAGCGCCGCCGTGATTATGGCGGGGCTGCCGTGGATTTGAAACTCAACCACGTCTTCGCCGGTGAAGCTGGCGGGCGCCTGGAATGACAGCACCAAGGCCTCGTCCAGAACCGCGTCGGACGAATCCGTCAATTTATGAAATCGCATGCCACGCGCGGGCAAGGGGGCGCCGCATATCTGCTCGGCCGCGCTCCGGGCTTGCGGCCCGGAGATACGGATCACGGCAACGCCGGCTTTGCCTTGCGCGCTGGCCAGCGCAAAGATGGTATCCATACCGATGGCCTCGCGATGGTCACGAAAGAATCAGGTGTTCATCGAATCGAAGAACTCGGAATTGGTCTTGGTCTGCTTGAGCTTGGACAGCAGGAACTCGATCGCGTCGGTGGTTCCCATGGGGTTGAGAATCCGGCGCAGAACAAAGGTCTTGGCCAGATCGCCCTTGTCGACCAGCAGGTCCTCTTTCCGTGTACCGGATTTGAGGATGTCGATGGCCGGGAAGACGCGCTTGTCTGCGATTTTACGATCCAGCACGATTTCCGAGTTACCGGTGCCTTTGAATTCTTCGAAGATGACCTCGTCCATCCGGCTGCCGGTATCGATCAGCGCGGTGGCGATGATGGTCAGCGACCCGCCCTCTTCGATATTCCGTGCCGCGCCAAAGAACCGCTTGGGGCGTTGCAGCGCATTCGCATCCACACCACCGGTCAGAACTTTGCCCGAGGACGGCACCACAGTGTTGAACGCCCTACCAAGTCTTGTGATCGAGTCGAGAAGAATAACAACATCTCGTTTATGTTCCACCAAACGCTTGGCTTTTTCGATCACCATCTCGGATACGGCCACGTGGCGGGTTGCCGGTTCATCAAAGGTCGATGACACAACCTCACCCTTCACCGAGCGCTGCATATCGGTCACCTCTTCGGGGCGTTCATCTATCAGCAGCACGATCAGGTAGCATTCCGGATGGTTCTTCTCGATCGAGTGCGCGATGTTCTGCAGGATCACCGTCTTACCGGTCCGCGGCGGGGCCACAATCAGCGAACGCTGGCCTTTACCGATCGGGGCCACCAGGTCGATAACCCGGGCCGAGCGGTCCTTGATAGTGGGATCCTCGATCTCCATCTTCAGACGCTCATCGGGGTAAAGCGGCGTCAGGTTGTCGAAGGCGATCTTGTGCTTGGCTTTTTCGGGCGCCTCAAAATTGATCTTGGTGACATTGGTCAGCGCGAAATAGCGTTCGTTGTCATTGGGGGCCTTGATCTGCCCTTCGATCGTGTCCCCGGTACGCAGGCTGTACTGGCGGATCATGTCGGGCGAGACATAGATGTCGTCCGGACCCGGCAGGTAGTTCGCCTCAGGCGAGCGGAGAAAGCCGAAACCGTCCTGCAACACCTCAAGTACACCATCACCACCAATGGCCCATCCCTCGTCCGCACGTTCGCGCAGGATCTGGAACATCATCTCGCCCTTACGCATGGTCGAGGCGTTTTCGATCTCCAGCTCTTCGGCCATCGCCAAAAGATCTTTGGGGCTCTTGGCTTTGAGATCGGCAAGATTGAGGGATTCGGTTGTCATGGTTATAGGACCCTTGGCCGCAATGAGGGGCGGCACAGACATTCATGGACTTGGAAAACACGCCACCCGGACGGATGGATCCCGGCTTACATAGGTGGCGCGCGCGGCGGAGTCAAATGCCTGTCAAAACTTTACCACGACCGAGACCACAATGATCACCATCAGGACGGTGGGGACCTCGTTCATCATGCGGAACTGCCGCCCGGTCAGCCTGTTGCGCCCAGACAGAAAGTCTTTGCGTCTGATTGCCAGCCAATGATGAAACCATGTCATTGCAATCACCGATGCGCCCTTGGTCCAAGGCCATATGTAGCTCCAGTCAACGATGCCCGGGGTCATCACCATGATCAGTCCGCAGACCCAGCTGACAATCATTGCCGGTTGCATGATCACCCGCAGCAGCTTGTGTTCCATCGTCTCGAAGATTGCTGATGCGCCGTCGACGTCTTTGGCGTTTTCGACGTGATAGACGTAAAGTCTGGGCAGGTAGAACAGGCCGGCCATCCAGGATATCACTGCCATGATGTGTAGCGACTTGATCCATGGATAGAGAATGAAAAGAAAATCGGTCATGTTGTCCCGCCTTGCTCGATCTCTCCTTAGTAAAAAAGAAAGAAAGAAAAAAGGATGATGGTTTTGTTGGGGAAAGGATTTCGGTGGATTATTGGGTTTTACCCGGGCTTGTCCCCAGCAGGGAAAAGTTGAGCAGTTAAGGGACGGGATATGTTGACGGAGTAAATTATCATTTTTTCACAGTTAGTTAAGGAACATGACAGCTCTGTGACATGTGGATAAAATCGAGATAACTCTGGAAGATCGCGGTTGATCACCGGTTGCGACTTATCCTTGTCCCGGCTGGATAGATGATGCGTGATTTCGGGACGTAACTGCGCCTTTTATGGCTCTTGCGCGATTTGCTTAAAATCATGCAAAGGGTTCACATCGAAACACAGTCTTTCTCACGGGGTTTTCCACATGTCTGTCCCACTCCTGCTTGCTTCCGGGTCGACCATTCGGGCGCAGTTGTTGCGCAACGCCGCTGTCCCGTTTGACGTACAAGTGCCGCGCGTGGACGAGGATCAGATCAAGGCGGCGCTGCTGGCCGAGAACGCAGCCCCCCGCGATATCGCTGATACGCTGGCCGAATGGAAAGCGCGCCGCATCAGCGAACGGAACCCCGAGGCAATGGTTCTGGGCTGTGATCAGGTGCTGGATTTCGAGGGGCAGCTGTTGTCGAAACCCAACACGCCGGAGGAGGCGCTGGAGCAGCTGAAAGCGATGCGCAGCAAGCGGCACATGTTATTGTCGGCGGCTGTGATATATGAAGGTGGCAAGCCGGTCTGGCGCCATGTGGGTCAGGTGCGGCTGCGGATGCGGGACAGTACGGATGCTTACCTGGCGGGTTACGTCCAGCGAAACTGGGACAGCATCCGTCATGCAGTGGGCGGCTATAAGCTGGAAGAAGAAGGCGTGCGCCTGTTCACCAGCATTGACGGCGACTATTTTAACGTTTTGGGTATCCCTTTGTTGGAGTTGCTCAACTATCTGGCTTTGCGGGGGGTTATCGACCAATGACAGACATGCGGATACCACTGGCTGGTGTCATCGGGCACCCGATCGCGCATTCCAAGTCGCCCTTCATTCATCGTCATTGGCTGACCACGATGGGGATTTCTGGGTTTTACGTCCCAATGGATGTTGCCGGGCAGGATCTTGAAACCGTCATTCGCACCCTGCCCAAGGCCGGGTTTGTCGGGCTCAACGTGACGATCCCCTATAAAGAGGCGGTGATGTCCATCGCCGACAAAGTCACGGACCGGGCAATCCTGATCGGCGCGGCGAATACGCTGATCTTTCGACCCGACGGAACGATTCTTGCGGACAACACCGATGGCTATGGCTTTATTTCGAACCTGCGCGAGGGCGCGCCGGATTGGGATCCAGGCGCCGGCCCTGCGGTGGTATTCGGCGCAGGCGGCGCGGCGCGGGCGGTGATTGCTTCGCTGGCCGAGGCTGGCGTGCCACAGATCATCCTGACCAACCGCACCCGCTCCCGCGCTGAGCGGCTCAAGGATGATTTCGGCCAGCGCGTGGTGGTGGCCGATTGGGTGCAAGCGGGCAATGTGGTCGAAGAGGCCAAGCTGCTGGTAAACACAAGCTCATTGGGCATGGTCGGAAACCCCGAACTGCGCGTGCCGCTGGACGGGTTGTCGCCCGATTGCGTGGTGACCGACCTGGTCTATACGCCGCTTAAGACCCGGCTACTGCGCGTCGCCGAAGAGACCGGATGCACCACGGTCGATGGCCTGGGCATGTTGCTGCATCAGGCTGTGCCGGGTTTCGAGCGCTGGTTTGGGCAGCGCCCCGTTGTCGATGACGCAACCCGGGCGGCGGCGCTCAGATGAGTTTCTGCCTTGGGCTGACCGGTTCTATCGGGATGGGCAAAAGCACCACGGCCGCCATGTTCGTCGAAGAAGGCTGCGCGCTATGGGATGCGGATGCGGCTGTGCATCGGCTCTATGACAAGGGCGCCGCGGTTGCGCCGATCGCGGCGCGCTTTCCCGATTCAGTTGATGACGGCGTTGTGAATCGCGCTGCGTTGAAGCGGATCATCGCCGAGAATCCGACCGCGCTGAAAGAGATTGAGGCGATTGTGCATCCGCTCGTGGCGCAAGACCGGGCCGCGTTCCGCCAATCGGCGCAGGCTGATATTCTCGTCTTCGATATCCCGCTATTGTTCGAAACGGGCGGCGACGCGGCGATGGATGCGGTGGCCTGCGTGACGATCCCCGCCGATTTGCAACGCCAAAGGGTTCTGGAGCGTGGCACAATGAGCGAAGCACAGTTCGAACAGATCCGGGTGAAACAGATGCCGAATGATGAAAAATGTGCCCGGTCGGATTATGTCATTATGACTGACACATTGGATCACGCCCGGCGGCAGGTTACAAAGATTGTCGGGCAGATACGGACAGGGCTGGCAAATGCGTGAGATTGTACTCGATACCGAAACCACGGGGTTCGATCCGCAAAGCGGTGATCGGATTGTCGAGATCGGTGCGGTCGAGCTTTGGAACCATGTCGCCTCGGGCGGGACCTATCACCAGTATATCAATCCAGAACGTTCCATGCCGCAGGAAGCGTTCGAGGTGCACGGGATCGGTCCCGACCTGTTGGAGCCGCCGCAAACACCTGCCCCCGGTGCGGTGCTGCTGAAGGATAAACCGGTTTTTGCCAAGATCGGGCAGGCTTTCCGGGACTTTGTCGGGGATGCAAAGCTGGTGATCCACAACGCGGCTTTTGACATGAAATTCCTCAATGCTGAACTGCGCTGGATGGGGGTCGAAGAGATCCCGTGGGAGCAGGCCATCGACACGCTGGCCATTGCCCGAAAACGGTTTCCCGGCTCGCCCGCCACGCTGGATGCGCTGTGCCGTCGGTTCAGCATCGACAATACCGCGCGCACGTTGCACGGGGCCTTGCTCGATTCCGAGATTCTGGCCGAGGTCTATCTGGAATTGATCGGCGGGCGGCAACCCGATTTCGGACTGTCAAACGCATCAGGTCAGAGAGGGTCTTCCAGCGAAGACACTTGGCGCCCGCAGCCGCGCCCCGCGGCCCTTGCGTCACGGATCAGCGATGAAGAACGCGCTGCGCATGAGGCTTTTGTGGAAAAGCTGGGCGAAAACGCCCTGTGGTCCCGCGACTGATCCGGTCAGGCGCGGGAGGCAAGATCAGGCGTCTGCCTTTTGATCTTTTTGCTGCGCTTGAGCCTGTGCCTGCACATGTGCAAGGCGCTGGCGATAGATCTGAACAAAGTCGATCTGATCCAGGTTCAGCGGCGGGAAGCCACCATCACTGGTCACGTCGCTGACGATCCGGCGCACATAAGGGAACAGAAGGCGCGGACATTCGATCAGCAGAAACGGCTGCAGCTGCTCTGACGGAATGCCCTCGACATGGAAAATACCGTAATAGTCCAGCTCCATCAGGAACAGGATATCGTCCATGCCCTTGGCCTTGTTGGTGATGTTGAGCTTGAGCGTCACATCATACTGGTGTTCGACCTGACGTCGACGGGCATCGACACTGACCTGAACATTGATGTCCGGTTCAATCTGACCTGACGCGCCTTTTTGCGCCATGACATTCTCAAAGGACATGTCCCGGATGAATTGCGCAAGAACACGCATCTGGACCTGCGGGGGCTGCTGCTGCTGTTCCTGATCTGCTGCAGCGTCGTCTTCGGCCATGAAACCACTCCTGAATAAAAAACCAGTCAATGCTTAGCAGCTTGGCCCATGCACCTCAATGGCGGTCAGGACCTTCGACCCAGCCCGATGGCGGTTCGTTCGGGTCGCGGGGCCGGACGACTTCTTCATATTCGCCGTCGATCACATCGCCATTGCCCCGATCATGGAAATCCGGACGCATGCCGGGACCGGGACCCATCCGGAACTGCGTGACCACCATCCGTTTCTGCAGATAGCGGAATACCGCCACCCGCACGCCCGGGATCAGCAGCGCAAAGCCAACCGCATCGGTGAAAAACCCCGGTGTCAGCAGCAGAACCCCCGACAACAGGATCATCGCACCGTGGGCCAGCGGCTCGGTCGGATCGTCCAGTTCGGAAAACGCGCGCTGCAATTCTCCCATGGCCATACGGCCTTGTGTCCTTACCAGCCAGGTGCCCAAAAACGCTGTGCCAACCACAATGGCCAGCGTTGGCCAGAGCCCAATCAGACCGCCCACCTGGATGAACAGCGCGATCTCAATGACCGGTATCAGCAAGAATGCCAGCAACAGATACATTTTCAGGGTCCTTTCCCTCGGGTTGAGCGGTGGACTTGCCCCCGCCTAGCCCCTACATAATGACGAGAGGCTCTGCTTACAAAGCCTGACGTCTAAGACGAGGACAAAATGAACTCTCCCCTGATCCAGCTTCTTGTGCTGGCCGGCATTGCCATCTTCCTGATCCTGCGCCTCAGAAGTGTTCTGGGCACACGCGAAGGCTTTGAAAAACCGCCTGTTCCGCAGCAGCCGCAAGGGCGCGCGGGGCGCGATTTCGAAGTCATCGAAGGCGGGCCCGACCACGACATCACCGATCACGTCGCCGAAGGCAGCGATCAGGCCGAAGCGCTGGCGGCGATGAAGCGGATCGAACCGGCCTTTTCGGTCGGTGAATTCGTGCAGGGCGCGCGCGGCGCTTATGAGATGATTGTCATGGGGTTCGAACATGGCAACCTCAAAGAGATCGAACCGTTTCTGGCCGAGGATGTGTTCGACACATTCGTTTCGGTTGTCTCGGCACGCGAGGATCAGGGCCTGACCATCGAGTCCGAGTTTGTGGGCGTGCGCGAAACTACCGTGGCGGATGTCAAATTCGACAAGGATACCAATCTGGCCCAGATCAGCATGCGCTTTGTGGGCGAGCTGACCTCGGTCGTGCGCAATAGCGACGGCGAGATTGTCGAGGGCAACCCCAACACGGTCAAACGCCAGAAAGACACCTGGACCTTTGCGCGCACCATGGGCACCGATGATCCCAACTGGCTGCTTGTCGCCACGGACGCATGATTGCAGCGCTCCGGTCGGTTTTTCTGGCAGGTGTCGTGATGGTTGCGGGAACACCTTCCGGGTCAGAGACCACGCATACCGTGCTGGACTATGACAGTCTGGATGGCTGGGCGGCGGATGATCACTCCGCCGCTCTTTCCGTTTTTCTAAACACCTGCGGCGATCTGGATGATCCCGATTGGCGTGCGCTGTGCGCCTTGGGCCGGGAACAGGATGCGGCGGGCGCGCGATCGTTTTTCGAGCTTTTCTTTCGTCCCGTGTTGATCGAAGACGGTGCCGATCCGCTTTTCACCGGCTATTTTGAACCCGAACTGAATGGTGCGCGCAGCCCCGGTGGCCCTTACAAATACCCCATCTACAAGATGCCGCCCGAGGCGCGGGAGGCCGGCCAGTGGCTGCATCGCCGCGATATTCTGACCAGTGGCGTCATGGAAGGCCGGGGCCTTGAGATCGCCTGGGTCGATGACCCGGTGGAGCTGTTTTTCCTGCAAATCCAAGGATCTGGGCGTATCCGCATGGCGGATGGTCACACGGTTCGGGTCGGGTATGGCGGGGCCAACGGGCACAGTTATCGCTCGGTCGGGCGCGAGCTGGTACGGCAGGGTATCTTTGCCGCGCATCAGGTCAGCGCCGAGGTGATCAAGCGCTGGGTGCGCAGCAATCCGGCGGCCGGGGCGGAGCTGCTGTTCCACAACCCGTCTTACGTTTTTTTTCGCGAACTCAAACGTTTGCCTGCCAGCGTTGGCCCGTTGGGGGCGATGAACCGCTCGGTCACGGCCATGCGGAGCATCGCGGTTGATCCTGCCTTTGTCCCGCTGGGTGCGCCGGTCTGGCTGGAGAAAGACGGCGCCGGTCCGATCCGCCGCCTGATGATCGCGCAGGATACCGGATCGGCCATCAAGGGCGCACAGCGAGCCGACATCTTTTTTGGCACCGGTGACACAGCCGGCCGGGCGGCTGGCAAGCTCAGGGATCCCGGGCGGATGGTGGTTTTACTGCCCATTCAACGCGCCTATGCGTTGGCACCGGATGGGCTGTGATGACACGGCGGAAACTGCGTCAGGACGAGATCGACCTTTGGAAAAAGGTGGTTGAGCGCACCGAGCGGCTGCATCCGCAAAAGGTGGAACCGATGCGCCCTGCGATACTGCCGAAACCCAAACCCTCCAAGACTCCTCTGCCCCGGATCGAGGCGTTTGATATCGGCCAATCGGCCAAGCAGAAACCCCAGCGCCCCCATTTGAAGCCCGCAGTCACGGATCGCCTCGCCGCCCTGCCCCTGCAAATGGATCAAAAAGCATTTGCAAAGATGAAGCGCGGCCGCATCAAGCCCGAGGGTCGATTGGACCTGCACGGGATGCGGATCGACACCGCGCATCCGGCATTGGTGCGGTTCATCCTGTCGGCGCAGAGTTCAGGCAAGCGGCTGGTGCTGGTGATCACCGGAAAGGGCAAGGATCGCGATGAACCCGGCCCGATCCCAACACCGCGCGGCGTGCTGCGCAATCAGGTGCCGCAATGGCTGTCCCTGCCACCTCTGGCGCAAGCGGTGCTTCAGGTTACACCTGCGCATATCAGCCATGGCGGCGACGGCGCCTATTACGTGTATCTGCGACGCGCGCGCGGCGGGGTCTGAGCGCGGCTGATGCCGACCCGCACGAGCAGGCAGGCCATCAGAAAATAGAGACTAAACCAGAGGAATTGCGTCTCCATCCCAATGCCGACGTCGATCAGCACGCCGGTCAGAACCGGGCCGATGGCGGACCCCAACACCATGACCGCCGTAGCAAGCGCCTTGATGGATCCGATATGGGCGGTGCCATAGAATTCGGCCCAGAAGGCGCTGGGCAGGGTTGTATTTGCCCCTGTGGTCATCGCCATCAGCACAAATCCCAGCAAGAGCGCCCCGACGCCGTTGCCGAATGCGAACATGAGAAAGCCCAGGATGATGGGCAATTGGAACAGCGGCATCATGCGCGCGGTGCCCCATCTGTCCAAGGCCACGCCGGTGGCGATGGCGGTCAGGATCGACAGCCCGGTATAGACGGGGAACATCGAAACAAATGTCAGATGCTCCCATCCCTTGACCTCGGCAAGGTGGACCTGATGGAAAAACGTCGCCGTCATGAAGGCCGACGGGCCGAGGATGGACGGCACGATGAACCAGAACAAGGGATGCGAGATGGCCTCGCCCCGCGTCCAGTGATGGTCGTTCATGCCGGTGCTCGACTCGCCCTTGGCCAGATTCTGCGGCGTGCGCTCACGGCGGAGCAACCACATCAGAACCGGAATCCCCGCGACGCAGACAAGTGCACAAAATATCCAGAGATCACGCCAGTCAAAGCGCGCCATTGCTTTGACGAAACCAAATGGCAGCACGGCCTCGCCGAAGGCAAAGCCAAGCGTTGCGATGGCCAGCGCCCTGCCCCGCGTCGCTTGAAACCAGCGGGCCATTGCGACCAGCGCGATATGCGAACTCATCCCCTGCCCGAACAGGCGCAGGCCAAAGATCACGACCGGCAGCAGGATCACCCAGCTGTTCAGGGCCATGCCAAGGCAGGCAACGGCCAGCCCGAGCAGCACAATCGGGCCGAGCATACGCACTCGAAACCAGTCGGTCATCACGCCGGACCAGATCATGACAACGGCCGATAGCGCCGTGGCAATCCCATAGATGCCGCCCCAGCCACCATGGCTGAGGTCGAATTCAGCGCGAATCTCTCCGGCGAAAACCGAGATGAAAAAGGTTTGGCCGAAACAGGACAGAAAGGTCAGCAACCCTCCCGCAGCCAGCCACCGGGCATTGCGGATCAGGTATCCGCGCAACCCGCCATCGCTCATCTCTGGTCGCCGGAAAGCGGTGCGCTGAGTCTGACCTCGGTTGCGCCAGAGGTGTTGCGCAGACCCACCGGAACCAACGCCTCGAACCCCGAGCTTTCGGATTCAAGGGATTGGCTCAGCGGGCGCACAGATTTGAACATCGCGAGAAGCGACGGAGAGGTCGCGGCCACGAAATGCGAAGAGGCCGCGTCGTCGCTGAATTCGGTGGTGTCGATCACCTCGACCGGCAGATCGGCGATTTTCTGGATTGAGCTGATATTGCCCAAGCGTTCGCTGTCAGCGGTGCCGCGCAAGCGGGCGGAAAACCCCAGCGCCTTGTCCTTTTCCGAGACCATGATGGCAAAGGGTTGCGGCACGTTCGAAATCTCATCCATCTGTTCGCGGAACAGGTCGATATCCAGATCGGGCGAGATCAGGATCACGCCTTCAAAGGTGCGACTGGCCCAGCCGGGGTTCTTGAGCTCGGCCTGACGCAGCATTTCCATCGTCAGGGCCGAGCCCATGGAATGCGCCACCAATATGACCCGTTTCGCCCCCGCTGCTTTGACCTGATTGACGAAGCTTTCCAGCCCGTCACGCGCGAACAACATGCTGTCGAGGTCATAGGCATACCCATAGGCGCGGCCGCGACTGGGCCAGGAATACATCATGATCTGGCCGGGGATTTCCACGTCATGCGCCATTTGCGCAGCGCGAAAGGCGGTTTCGACCTGTGTGGTGTTATAGCCGTGGACAAAGATCACCACCTCGCGGTTGTCGGCATCAAAGCTGCGCATCTGCTGTCTCACGCGCGTGTTGAAATCGCTCTGCGTTGCAAACTCCTTCTGAGCTGCAAGGGCAAACTGCTGTTCCGGGTCCGGGTTGGCGTAAGAAAAGTTCAGATCGCCGGGCTTGTGCCCAGGCGGGATAGAGACGGTAAGCTCAAGCAGGCTCAGACTGTCAGAGCGGCGAAACCCATAGGTTCCGTCCGCCTCTTTCGCCCGGCTCGACGCCACGAAGACGGTGTAGGGCTCGCCGACATCCAACGCCTCGGGCACGACCGGATTGATGCTGCGATCGACGCAAGCGGTGAGGATAATCGCAAAAAGACCGAGCAATACGGGCCGCATGAGCAAAACTCCGGTTTGAATGCGGCCCCACGCTAGACGATTCCACGCCGAGGTCTAGAGAACGTAGCGACTGACATCGGCTGATTTCGTCAATTCGCCCAGATTTGCCTCGACAAACCCGGCATCGACGGTGACCGCGTCGCCGGACCGGTCGGGTGCGGTGAATGACAGCTCCTCAAAAACCCGCTCCATCACCGTATAGAGCCTGCGCGCGCCGATATTCTCGACGCTCTGATTCACATCAGCCGCGATCTTGGCCAGTGCGGCGATACCGTCATCGGTGAAGGTGACGGTCACCTCTTCGGTGCCCATCAGCGCGGTATATTGCCGGGTCAACGCGTTGTCGGTTTCGGTCAGGATACGCACGAAGTCTTCCTCGGTCAGCGCTCGCAACTCAACCCGGATCGGCAGGCGGCCCTGCAATTCGGGCAGCAGATCCGAGGGTTTGGCGATGTGGAAAGCGCCCGAGGCGATGAACAGGATATGGTCGGTTTTCACCGCGCCATGTTTGGTGCTGACCGTGGTGCCCTCGATCAGCGGCAGCAGGTCGCGCTGCACGCCTTCGCGGCTGACATCGCCACCGCGCGCCTCGGTGCGGGCGCAGACCTTGTCGATCTCATCGAGAAAGACGATGCCGTTCTGCTCGACCGCTTCCATCGCGGTGCGATTGACGATTTCATCGTCCAGCAGCTTGTCGGCCTCTTCGCTGATCAGAACCTCATAGCTGTCGGATACCGTCATCCGGCGTTTCACGGTGCGCCCGCCAAAGGCTTTGCCAAAGATATCGCCCAGATTCATCATGCCCATATTGGCGCCGGGCTGGCCGGGGATTTCCATCATCGACATCGGGTTGGAACTGTCGGTCAGCTCCAGTTCGATCTCGGTATTGTCCAACTCGCCCGCCTTGAGCTTTTTGCGGAACATCTCGCGGGTCGAGTCGCGGGCATCGGATCCGGCGATGGCCTCTATCACCCGTTCCTCCGCGGCGGCATGGGCTTTGGCTTTGACGTCTTCACGCATGTATTCGCGGGTCTGGATGATGGCGGCATCGACCAGATCGCGGATGATCTGTTCGACATCGCGACCGACATAGCCGACCTCGGTGAACTTTGTGGCTTCGATCTTGATGAAGGGCGCGCGAGCCAGTTTGGCCAGACGGCGGCTGATCTCGGTCTTGCCGACACCGGTGGGGCCGATCATCAAGATGTTCTTGGGATAGACCTCATCGCGCAGATCATCACTCAGTTGCCTGCGCCGCCAACGGTTGCGCAGGGCCACAGCGACGGCGCGCTTGGCGTCCCGCTGGCCGATGATGAAACGGTCCAGCTCGGATACGATTTCGCGTGGCGTCAGGTCGGTCATGATCTCTCGGTCTCTTTGTTTCGCTGGGAACCTAAGCATGGTGGGGGAAAACGCAAGCAGATCACGGCAATCTCACGTGCTCACACGGAATGAACACGCGTTTTCAGGGGTTTGTGATGCGTGGTTTTATTTTCGCAACCCGCCCACAGATCAGCACAAGGCAATTAAGCCCGCGTCTCGCCAGGAAGGACCCCCATCATGCTGACCCGCCGTTCATTGTTTATCACCGCCGCTGCCTCGGGTGCTGCCATGACGCTTGCCACAGCGGGCAGCGCCATTGCTGGCGGCGCCAAGGGCAGCTTTGAAGGCCGCTCAAATCACGAAACTTCCGGCTCGGTCCGGGTTTTCAAGGAAGGCGACCGGTATATCGTAGAACTGGGCGATGACTTTTCGCTGGATGGTGGCCCCGACCCTCGCGTCGCCTTTGGCAGGGACGGCACCTATGACCCCGACACCAAGCTGGGCGCGTTGCTGAACCTGACCGGCAAGCAGCAATATGCCGTGCCCAAACCCTGGGACGCTTCGGCCTATAACGAGGTCTATATCTGGTGCGAGGTTGCCGGTGTGCCGCTGGGCGTCGCCAAGATTAACTGAGCGCCACTCACCTGCTCTGTGCCGGGGGGTCGAACGGAGGTTCGGCCCCCTTTCACATATCGATACCCGCGCAACCCGGAAATTATGGAAATAATCCAGCTATTTGCTAGGCTGGAGCCGGGATCAACCAATGGTGCGGGGCAAACTTATGACTAAAATCGCGAAAATCACCCTGCTTTTTGTTGTTTTCGTCGACCTGATTGGCCAGGGGCTGGTCTTTCCGATCATTAACTCGCTGATCATGTTACCCGATTCCGGGTTCCTGCCCGAGGGGACCCCGGATGGCCGGCGGCATTTCTATTACGGGCTGGTGATCGGGTGCTTCTTTCTCGCCTGGTTTCTGGGCGTCGTCTATGTCTCGAAAGTGTCCGATGCGATCGGGCGCAAGAACGCGCTGCTGATCTGCCTTGGCGGGGCGTTGGTGGGCTATGCGCTGACGATCCTGTCGCTCTATCTCGATAGTTTGTTGCTGCTGATCCTGGGGCGCAGCATCACCGGCTTCACCGCCGGAAACCAGCCCATCGCGCAGGCGGCGATGATTGATGGCAGCACCGATGCTGCCGACCGCGATCGCAACATGGGCTATATCGTTACCGGCATCAGCTTTGGTCTGGTGGGCGGCCCGCTGATCGGCGCAGCGCTGTCGAACCTGGCCTTGTTTGGCGGGGCCGCATCCCTCAAGACGCCGTTTTATGGGGCCTTTCTGCTGGTGCTGATCGCGATCTTTCTGGTGACTTTCTTTTTCAAGGACCTGCGCACGGAACGCGCGCCCTTTGTGTTCCGTCCCGCCGACATCACCGACAGCCTGATCGCGGTGAAAGATCACCCGCTGGTGCTGAAACTGCTACCGGTCTACGCGTTCTTCATGATCGCCAACGTCACATTCTATGTCTTTGCCGAGAACTTTCAGACCAGCGCTTTTGGCTATGGTGTTGTCGGGGCCAGCGTCCTGATGGTGACCATTGGGTTTGCTCTGGCCTTTTCCAGCACCTTTCTGGTCAAACCCGCGCAGGAGCGGTTTACCAAACACACCATCTTGCGCGTCTCTTTGACGACGATGATGCTCTGCACTTTGGGTTTTGCTTTCAGCCCCTACGGAGCCCTGACCTATGTGCCCGTCTTCCTGTTCTATTTCTTCTTCGGTATCGCCTACCCCACCTTGCTGGGCCTGTTTTCCTCCAGCGTTGCCGAGGCGCATCAGGGCTGGGTCATGGGCGTGACAACGGCGGTGTTCTGCCTTGCCGGTGGTATCATGTCGCTGATCGGCGGCGGGCTGATGAGCGTTGATATAAGGCTGCCCTTTTACGTAGTTTTCGTGTCGGCCACCCTTGGCCTGATCGGCACCTATCGCGGCTGGCGCAGCAAAGAGCTGAAAACGCTGCTGGAATAATATGCGCAGTCACGTGACCTCACGCGGGCATACACGGCATATCAGCCTGTTGTGAGCAGGGGTACAAAACCGGCCCCGGCCCTATCATGTCATTTAAGTCTTCGTGCAACCCCCCGGAAGCGCGAAGCAAGGGCACCACCACTCACGCGCGGAGCCCGGGGGCTGAGGGCAGAAACTCAGCCCCCAATCGATTCCACGGTCAGGTTGCCATTGGTGTAAACGCAAATATCGGCAGCAATGGCCATCGCGGCGCGCGCCACCTCTTCGGCATTGCGGTCGCTGTCCATCATGCCGCGCGCGGCAGCAAGGGCAAAGTTGCCGCCTGACCCGATGGCAGCCACGTTATGTTCAGGCTCCAGCACGTCGCCTGCCCCGGTGATCACGAACATGTCGGTTCCATCGGTGACGATCAGCATCGCTTCGAGCTTTTGCAGATATTTGTCGGTGCGCCAGTCCTTGGCCAACTCGACACTGGCGCGCGCCAGCTGCCCCGGCGTCGCCTCCAGCTTGGCCTCTAGCCGTTCCAGCAGGGTAAAGGCATCGGCCGTCGATCCGGCAAATCCGGCCACCACGTCAAACCCGCCCGGGCTGAGCCGGCGCACCTTGCGCGCTGTGCCCTTGATCACGGTCTGGCCGAGCGAGACCTGCCCATCCCCGGCTATCACCACCTTGCCGTCTTTCTTGACGCCGATGATCGTTGTGCCGTGCCAGCCGGGAAAGTCGTTATCCGCCATGAATGCCTCCATCTGATCGTCGCCTATATGGATCGGGCGGTGCGGGCGCACAAGGGGCGTCGTCGCCGCGCGGATGGTGGGGCCGGTTTTGACGCTGCCTATTTGTTATGCACGGCGTGCAATTCGGGGCTGTCGAATGGGCAATTGTGAGACTCGCCTGGCGGGTCTAGATGAGCCTCATGCCGACGAGATCGGAAAACACACATCAAAGGAACAGCGCAATGGCAAACGCCTCTGTACAAGCACACGCGCCGCTGGGCGCAATCAGCATCTACCGCGTCGCGGACGCAATCGTCTCGATGGTTCGCCCGGTCAAAGACTGGAACGACGCCCGTCTGACCCGCCGCGAACTGTCCAGCCTGACCGACGCTCAACTGGACGATATCGGACTGACCCGCGAAGAAATCGCACAGATCTGATCCGGTTCTCGGAACCGTCAAGATAGATGAGCCGCTCGACCCCGAGCGGCTTTTTCTTTAGCTGGTCAGCTCATAGGCGCCCTGCTGATCCGGTAGAAACGCCTCGATCGCGGCGGTTGCCATGATATGGCGATCCCCCGTCGGCAGGTCCTCGACATCCAGACCGCCTCTGACCGCACGCACTGACAGCGCCTTGCCGCGTGGCAGGTCGGCGGCAACCAGATCGCAATCGACCAGATCGGGCTGCTGCACGCCGATGGTCACCTGAACCTGCATCTCTTTATGGTCCATGCCCAGCGACGACATCACGGTGATCGAGGAATGATGCAGCGCGTCCTGCACCGCGCGGCGGGCGGCCTTGGTGTAATCCATGCCATGCAGGTTGGTGCCAAAGCCCATTTCCAGAATGATGCGTTTCATGCTCATTGCGCGGGCTCCATGTCGAAATAGACCGAGATGGCGGCATTGGCCATCACCGTGCAGCCCGCGTCATCGGGCTTGTCGATATCCAGACCGCCTTTGGCCACCGTGATCTGTACCTGCCCGTAGGGAAAGATCGAGGTGAGCGCGCTGACATCCACCTGATCGGGCTGTTGCACACCAATCTGGGCCTCGACGATCATCGCGTCTTTGGGAAAACCAAAAAGCTCGGCCATATTCACCGAATTGCGCCACAGCGCATCCCTGAGCGCGCGCGCCGCTGCTTCGGTGTAATCCGCGCGCCTGAGCGACGTGCCCATGCCGAACTCTACCAGAACCCGTGTCTTGGCCATGCTGACCCTCCTTGATCCATTGCGCGCAGTTTCACCAACCGCTCGCCCGAGGCAATAAAAAAGGCGCCCCGCGGGACGCCTTTGATTGATCGGGTCAGACCGGGCTTAGATCGAGTCGTCGATCCAGCTTTGCAGCGCTGCCTTAGGCGCGGCACCTGCGCGGTTCGACACCACCTGGCCGTCCTTGAAGATGAACAGCGCCGGGATACCGCGCACGCCCATGGCGGCGGCGGCGTTCGGGTTGCTGTCGACATCGACCTTGGCGACCTTGATCTTGCCTTGATACTCGCTGGCCAGCTCTTCCAGAGCGGGGCCGATCTGCTTACAGGGACCACACCATTCGGCCCAGAAATCCACAACGACGGGAATGTCGGAGTTCTTGACCTCTGCGTCGAAAGTGGCGTCGGTGACGGCTACGGTGGACATTATGATGTCTCCTGAATGGGAAGGGTCTGGGCAGTGAACCTAGGTAGCCTGCTATGTAACGTCAAGATATCTGGGTGCGGTGCGACGAAGCCGTCACAAGATCGTGTGGCAGGGGCATCAAGCTGCCTGTCCGCGTCCACAGGATCGCGGCATCGATCCGCCGTCCGGGATAGACCTGTTCCAGCGCGCAGACATAGGCCCCCATCTGGCGCAGCAAGCCTTCGGGGCAGGTTTCGGGAGTATCGGGAACCGTGGCATTCGATTTGAAATCAATGGCCTGAACATGATCGGAGGTCACGATCAGGCGGTCGATGACTCCATGAATGCGATGGCCGTTCATCGGGGCGGTCACGGCAACCTCGGCCAGTGTCTCGGGGGCAAAGACAGGGGCAAGCGTCGGGTTTCGCAGAACCGCGCTTGCTTCGCTCAACGCCAGATCGCGCTCTGCCTTGTCATAATCGGGCAGCAGGGTTTCGCTGCGCGCAGGCCATTCCGCAGAATCACATCGCGGCAGATGCTCCAACAACAGATGCACCGCCGTGCCATGCCGCTTTGCTGCGTTTTCGTCCTGGCCCTGATCCCCCGGCAGCGCCTTCGCACCGCCCAGATCGGACGGGCTGACCGGTTTTGGCTGCGGCGTGGGTTCGGGCGGGTTTCGCAGGAACAACTCGGGCAGATCGGCGCTGGGCTTCGAGGCCTCAGTTTCCTCAACAAACGGCAGACCGCTCCAATCGCCATGTTCCAATCGCTGGGTCTGCCCATCCGGCAGCGTTGTCGCGCCAGCCGGACCCATCGCGGCTTGCACCATCTGATACCAGCTGTCACCCGCCTTGCCCAATTCCCCCGCTGCGGCCACGATCAGCCACTTTTCCGCTCGTGTTAGAGCCACATATAGCAGGCGCAAGCGTTCATTCATCTGCTTCTCGCGCGCCTCTGCCCGCGCTGCGGCGATCACTGCTGGCGAGGCGTCTTTCGAGACCCGCCAGACAGGCGTATCCCCTGCCCGCATCACCTCGGCATCGGTGGTCGCGCGGCGCGGGCCGGTATCGGGCAGGATGACGATCGGGGCCTCCAGCCCCTTGGCGCCATGCACCGTCATTACCCGGATCATGTCGCCAACCCCGCTCATCTGGCGCTTGATCTCCAGATCATCGGTCTGCATCCAGACCAGAAACCCGGTCAGGCTGGGCACATCGCTGCGTTCATAGGCCAGCGCCTGTGACAGCAGCGCATTGATCCCATCCTCGGCCTCGGCCCCCAGCCGACCCAACAGCTTTCGCCGCCCGTCATGGCGGGTCAGGATGCGTTCGATCAGGTCATAGGGGCGCAGGAAATCGGTCTGCGCCATAAGATCGCTGAGCATGGCGAGCGTTTGCGGAAATTCCTTGCCCCTGCCCCGCAGCGCCTGCCACAGGAATACCTCTTCGCGGCGATGCGCCAGATCGAAGAGTTGCTGCTCGCTCCAGCCAAAGAGTGGTGAACGTAGCACCGTGGCCAGCGACAGGCTGTCCTCGGGGGTTGCCAGAAAGCTCAGCAGCGCGGCCAGATCCTTGACCGCAAGCTCAGCGCCCACCTTTAGCCGGTCGGCCCCGGCGATGGGAAGCTCGCCCTTTTTGCAGGCGCGGATGATCTCGGCAAAGAGGTCAGAGCGGCGCTGCACCAAGATCAGAAAATCGCCCGGACGCACCTTACGTCGCACAAACTGGCCGGGTTTATCGCCGTCTTCGGGGATGGTCGCGTCGCCGTCGATCATCGCCTTGATTTCGCGCGCGATCCGGTCGGCTAGCACGACGGTATGATGCTGCGCGCCGGGCCGGTCCACCGGGTCGGTCCACTCGCGATCCTCGTCTTCCTCGACCTTCTCGACCACCGGCCAGAGGTCAACCCGGCCCGGCAGGTCGGCTTTGAAGGCGCGATGTTGCGCTTCTTTTCGGAACCCGGCCGCAGGCTGCTCGGTAAAGACAAGATCGACCAGCCGCAGGATCGCCGGGGACGAGCGGAAGGAGTATTCCAACGTCAAATCCTGCAGGTTAGAGCCTGAATTCTGCAATCTCTGTCCAAACTGCGCCTGCATCTGATCAAAGGCGTCGGGGTCGGCACCCTGAAAGGAATAGATCGACTGCTTCTTGTCGCCTACCACAAAAATCGTGCGTTCCACATCCGGGCGCGCGCCCTCTCCGGCGGTGAATTCCTGCGCCAGCTTCTCGATCACATCCCATTGCGCCGGGCTGGTGTCCTGGGCCTCGTCGACGAGGATGTGATCAATGCCACCGTCCAGCCGATAGAGCACCCAGGCGGCCACGGCGGGGTCGTTCAGCAAGTGCCGCGCCTTGAAGATCAGATCGTCGAAATCCAGCCAGCCACGTAGCTGCTTGCGGCGTTCATATTCGGGCAGAAAGGCCGTGGCAAAGCGATGCAGCGCCCAAGACTTGCGGGCGGCGGTCAGGGCCAGACGCTGTTCACGCGCCTCCTCCACCCGCTGCATCAGCGCCTCAAGCTGGGGCATCTGCTCTGCCAGCGGCCCTTCGCGCACGGGTTTCGTCGGGAAACTGCCGATCTTGGCGCTGAAGGGTTCCTTGGCAGAGGCACCGGTCAGCAGAACGCTTTCCAGAACGGGCAATTGGGACAGCGCCGCCTCGGTGAAAGTGGCAAGCTTGGCGGCGGCCTTGGCGTTGTTACCACCGCTTTCGGTCAGGATGGGACGGATCGTGCGGATCAATTCCACTTCGTCACCTAGATAGACCGAGCCAGCCAGCGCCTGCTCGTCAAAGCCTCGCGGCAGGTCAAACAGGTCTAATAATCCCGCCCAGTCGCGTATTGTCTGAAATCCGGTCCGGTTCTGGGCGATGGCCTGTGTCAGCGCGTCGAAATCGGTGTCGGTCACAAATTGCGCGATGCCGTCCACGAGTTCGGATTCATCACCATCGGCAAAGTCTTCGACAATTTCCGCGCGTAACAAGGCGGCGGAGCGGTCTTCCATCTCGGAGAATTGTGGGCTGACCCCGGCCTCCAGCGGGAACCGTCGCAGCAGGGCCGAGCAGAAGGAATGGATCGTCTGGATCTTGAGCCCGCCTGGTGTTTCGATGGCGCGCGCAAACAACGTGCGGGCATGGGCCAGCCGGGCGCTATCGACACTGCCCTCCAGCCCCAGATCGATCAACTCAGCTTGCAGTTGGGCATCCCCCAGCATCGCCCATTTGCCCAGACGCTTGAACAGCCGGTTCTGCATCTCGCTGGCGGCGGCCTTGGTATAGGTCAGGCACAGGATGTGCTGCGGTTCGACATCGCTGAGCAAAAGCCGCGCCACCCGGTCGGTCAGCACCCGCGTCTTGCCCGAGCCCGCATTGGCCGCCAGCCAAGTCGAGGCATCGGGTCGTGCCGCCTGCACTTGCCGTTCGGTGGCATCGTTGCGGGCGCTCATGTCAGATCCTCGGGGTTAGGGATGGCGGTGCGGTCCCACTCGCCGAACCGGGCGAGGTGGTCATACTCGCCCTGATCGGTATCGCGGTGCAGCATCCGGCGCGCGGTGAAGCCTTGATCGGGTTGGAAATACGCCTCGATTAACTGCCGTAGCTCGGCCCAGA
Source organism: Ruegeria jejuensis (assembly GCF_041537905.1). NCBI lineage: Bacteria > Pseudomonadati > Pseudomonadota > Alphaproteobacteria > Rhodobacterales > Roseobacteraceae > Ruegeria > Ruegeria jejuensis. The sequence goes on from NZ_JBGRUO010000004.1 coordinate 138,883, forward strand.
CCTGTGCTGGGGGCTCGCTATCCAAGGGTGCTTGAACCTCGGAATAGGTGCCGCCCATGCCGATGAAAACCGCGCGCGCCACCGGCATCGGGTCAATGCTTTCGAACCCGCCTTCTTCGGCCAGCGCTGCTTCGATCAGCAGTTGTTTGTCGAACCGCGCCTGTTGTTTTTCACTGGGTGGGGTGCCGGTTTTGTAGTCATAGATGCGCAGCGCGCCGGTCTCGATCTGATCAATCCGGTCGGCGCGGCCCACCAATGTGAAATCCAGCGGATCGAGGCGTTTTTTCATGCGCGCCTCGAAGGCGATCGGACCGCCATCGCTTCGGCGTTCAACCTCGGCTGCTATGAAGGCATCGGCAATGCGCGCCAACCGGGCAAGCCAGAGCTTGCGCGCGGTGGGCCAGGGAACATGTGTCTCTAACAGGGCTGATGCGCGTTTCAGGAAGGCGTCGCGATGCAGGATCGCACCATCGCGTAGGCTGCCCTTGATAAAGGTTTCGAGGATGTCATGGATCACGATCCCGCGTAGCAGCGCATCTGGTGCCTGTACCAGCGGATCGAGCGGGCGCAACCGCAGGACATGTTTTGCATAGACCGCATAGGGGTCGCGGATCAGGTGTTTGATCTCGGTAACGGAAAGCTGGCGGGGCCGGGCCGCAAACGGCGGGCGGGGTGAGGGGCGCTGGGCCGGGGGCAGCGCAGGCGCGGCCTCCAGCAGATCGGCGCGATGCAGCCAGGTTTTGCCGCGCGCGCGCATGTCTGCAAGCGCCTGATCGCCACCTTGCGCGGGCAGACCGCGCAACAGGTTGGTCAGACGGTTCAGCCAGCGAGACGGCACAGTTTCGGCGTCATCAGAACGGGTCGCGCGGGTCAGCCAAACCTCTGGCGCGGCGATGGCTTGCTGGAAATCATGCGCTGACAGGCCGATGCGGCGTTCCGGCAGCAGCAGCCCCGCCCGGTGGCGCATCTGGCGGTTCAGCCACGGATCGGGGCTGGGCGCCTCGGGCCAGTTGCCATCGTTCAGCCCGCCGAGTATCAGTAGATCAGCCCCCTGAACCCGCGCTTCAAGCGTGCCCCAGATCATGATGCTTTCATTGGGGGCGTCGCGATCGCGCACCTCTTCGCCTGCCAGCAATGCGCCAAGCAGATCGGCGAAGTCGCGGGCGGACAGGTCGCCGCCATGGTGGGCCTCATGCTCGAGCGTTTCCATCAGCGACCGCGCCTTCTGGCCAGCATTCTTGTCCCACAGACCACCTTCTTCCCCGGCATGCCCGGCGGAAATGCCCTCGGCCAAGTGCCGCAGTCGCTGCATCCAGATGTCGAGCGGCAAGGGTCCCGAAACCTGCTGGTCACAGAAATGATGCACGATCCAGTCGATCCAGTCCGGCGCGATCTTTTTGCGCTCGGCAAACCCCGCAAGGCTAACCGCATCGGGAAAGGGCGGCCCGTTGCGCCGCAGGTCCAGTTCCAGCTCGCGGGTGTTGAGCAGATGCGCGCCACGCTCCGCGCCATCATGGCAGAGCGGGTGTTTCAGCAGCGTCAGCAGCGCCTCACCATCCAGCCGTTTGGTGAACAGGCCCGCAACATGGCGCAGGAACCGGCCCGGCGGCGAGAGTTGCAGCGGCAGACCAGCGCTGTCATCGGGCAGGATGTTCCACCGATCCAACGCCGCGCTGACCTGTCGGGTCAGCATCCGGTCGGGCGTGATCAGCGCCGCTGTTTGCCCGGTTTCTGCGGCGGCGCGAAGACGCAGCGCAATGGCCAGCGCTTCGGACCGGGGCGAGGACGCTTCGAGCAGGGTCAACTCATCGGTTGCCTTTGCAAGATCGGTCAGCGTGGGGCCTTCGTTCATCCAGGCATCGGTGACCGGCGCGGGGCGCAGCGCGAGCGAGACCAGACGGTTTCTGGGCGGGCAGGGGGCTGGGGCCCCCGTCCAGGGCTGCACATCCGCCGGGGTCAGATCAAGATCGCGCAGCAGTTTCGCGAACCGGTATTGCGGGTGGTCTTCTGCCGATAGTGCATCGTCGAGTTTGTCCCAGACATGGCTCGGCTGGTCAAAGTCGAACCCCGGCAGGATCAACGCCCCTTGCGGCAGCTGGGCAACTGCCTTCATCAGCAGCATCGTCGTGCCACGCGAGCCCGTTGATCCGGCCAGAAGCACCGGGTGTTGCGGTGGGCTCTGCTGCCACTCGGCGCTCAGGCGCTCGACCAACTGCCGTTGCCGGGCCTGTTGATCCAGCGCAGTGTCGGTTGCTTGCAGGAATTGCTCGGCGATGCCGATAAAGCTTTGCGCGCGCGCCCAGTGGCCCGACAGATCGCTGACATCCAGCGCCCGGATTGCCTCGGGCGAGACACCTTCGCCCTGCATCTCGTCAAGCAACGCGGCGAGGCTGTCGGACAGATCGAAAAGCGAGGCGCGCGGGGCCAGATCGGGTTGCCGGTCGATCAGGTTTCCGACCAGTTGTGTCAGTTCCAGCCGCCGCCGCAGCGCGGGCAGGGCCGGGGGCAAGGGTTGGCTGACAGCCGAATCGGCATATCCGGTGACCAGCGACAGGCGGGGCAACAGGCAGGGCGGCCCTGCATCAAAGAGCGCCCGCACGCGTCGTGCCATGCGGCGGGTGTTCACCACCAGATCGGTGCGCACCAACGTTTCGGGTGGATGCCCTGCCGAGCGCGCCCGCAGCCCTTCGACCAGCGCCTTGGGGAAATCCGCGCCGGGCGGGACGGCATAGACGCGGGGGGTGTCTTTGGGCTCAAACATCAGCCAGCAGTGTTTCGGCCAGCGTGATGCCCTCGGGCGTGCCCACGTCGCACCAGCGACCGGTATAGCGGAGCGCAAACAGGCGCTTGTCGGCCAGCATCAGGTCCCAAAGACGGTTGAGCGAAAAGACCTGGGCGTCAATTTCGGCCAGCCTCTCGGTTTTCAGGATTTGCACGCCACCATAGATCAGCCCGCTGCCACGGGTGATGCGGCCAGCCTCATCGCGGGTGAAGTCGCCCTTCCCGGTATGTCCAATCGCCTGTTCTATCGGGACACACATCAGCAGCGCATCCATCCGGTCCGGATCCCACGCGTTCAGCAGGTCCGCAACCGGGTTGGGGCCGGCCCAGATCGCATCGGTATTCATGGTGACCACCGGTGCCGGACCCAGCAGAGGCAGTGCTGCGCGCAGGCCGCCTCCGGTCTCAAGAATATCCGGCTCTTCGACATTTACGGTAATCCCCTGGGGCTCCAGATGCGCGGCCAGCATGTCGGGTTTGTAGTGCAGGTTGGCGGCGATCAGGCCCGGATTGACGGCGCGTGCGAGATCGAGCGTGTGATCGATCAGCGCGCGGCCAGCAACCGGAATCAGTGGTTTGGGACGGTCCTGCGTCAGGGTGCCCATTCTTGTGCCGAAACCGGCGGCAAATAGAAGGATGTTGGTCATGGGCACCTCAGCCTGGACAGGTTTTCTGGTGTGGGCTCGGGCAGGTTGTTGCGCAGCAGGCCCGCCACGGATTGCAGCGCCGGATGGTCGAGGTCGCGCATCAGATGGCCCCAAACACGCGGGATCAGGTCGACATAATGCGGCTTGCCGTAGTCCCGGCAGAGCCGTCCGAACACACCCAGAATGCGCAGGTTGCGCTGGGCACCAAGTACCGCATAAGCGGTGGTGAAAGGGTCGGCTTCACAGCCCGTGCGTTCGATGTAATAGCGGATCGTTTCTGCCTCCGTCGGGGGCGACACATCGCGTCTGGCATCCTGCAGCAGCGAGACCAGATCATAAGCGGGATGGCACAGAAACGCGTCCTGAAAATCAAGCAGGCCGACGCGGGCCGGGCCGTTGCGATCCGGCAGCCAGATCAGGTTTTCCGCGTGGTAGTCCCGTAGCGCCAGAACGGGTGGGTCTGACAGAATTTGGTTGAGGATTTTGTGGAAACGGCTTTGGAATTCGGCGGCGTCCTGCAAGTGATCGCGTCCGGTGATCACTTCGGCGTATTTCTCAAACGCGATGCCGGTCATGGCCGCGAGATGGGTGGCATCGGGCCGAGCCAAAGAAGGTGTTGGTGCGGATCGCAATGAGATCAAGACATCGCTTGCCGCTTGATAGAGACTGATTTCAAGCGTCTCGTCGCGTTCGATCAGGCGCACGAAAAGGTCATTGCCCAGATCTTCGAGCAGAAGGAAGCCCGCCGCTGGATCGGCAGCGTGGATCGCGGGCGCGCTCAGGCCGATTTCGTGCAGATGCCGCGCGATGGATTGGAACGGTCTGACATCCTCGCCGTTTTCCGGGGGTGCATCCATCAGGATCAGCCGGTTGCCTGTCGGGTCGGTCAGACGCAGATAGCGGCGGCTCGAGGCATCGCCCGCCAGCGCTTGTGTCGGCGCATCCTGCAAACCGTGATGCTGCAGAAAAGCCGTCAGCAGTGCGTCGCGGGCGTTCATGCCAGACCGTCCAGACGGTGCTGCCATTTCGGATCGCTCCAGGCAAAGCTCAGATCGCGCGCCTCAGTCTGTTGGGGGTCGGCGTCGAAGGTGATCTGCAGGGCGGTGTCCGGCGTCAGCTCGGCCAGGCGATCGGGCCATTCGATCAGGCAGATCGCGGTCTCGAACGCATCGCTTAGGCCAAGCTCTTCGATTTCAGCGGTGCTGGTCAGACGGTAGAGGTCGGCATGCCACAGCTCGCCCTGACGGGTCTCATAGGTCTGGACAAGCGTGTAGGTAGGCGAGGGCACATCCTCGACCTCACTCATCAGGTTCTGGATCAGGTGGCGGGCGAAATGGGTCTTGCCGCTGCCGATCGGACCGATGAGCAACAGGCAATCCCCCGGCTCCAGCGTTAGACCCAGTTTCTGTGCCAGAGCGGTTGTTTCCGCGGGGGAGCGTGTGTGTTTGGTAAGTGTCGATAGGCTGCCCGAATTCATGGCGCCACAATGACGCTGGCGCAACCCGGCTGCAAGCGGCTTCAGGCCCTGGTGAGTCGCTTGTTTTGCACGTCCGCCGGAGCGCTTTCATGGTTGAAACTTACCATCGTCGCCATGTTCGGCAGGGGGCTGACCGATACTGCAAGCGGATGCCCCTTGCGAAGCTGGACCTGTGCCCACCAATCGCTGCGATTTTCGCGCGCGGCGACAAAATCGCGTATGTCGCCCCAGACCGGCGTGGCGGTGCAGCGTTCCTGCCAGATCCGGGTCGCATCCAACACCGAGATCTGGTCGAAGCTTTCGTCCGGGTCCACCTCCCAGAGGGTGCGGAAGGCCCGGTTGCAATAGCTCAGCGCGCCATCGGCGGAAAACACCGCGATGGCGTCGTCCAGGTGATCGAGGATGGTCTGGCCCAGCTCCATATCCGCGCGGAATCGGCGGGTGAGGGTGATCTCGGCGGTGATGTCTTCGAACAGGAAAGCCACCGCGCCATCAGGATGTGGCCGTCCGCTGACGGAATAGACCGAGCCGCAGGGCAGCGACCAGGTTTCCTGATAGCGCCCGTCAGCGGCCGCCTGCAGCAGGGCGTCGATCTGATGACGCCAGCTGCTGTAGCTCTTGGGTTCGGGCATCATGTTGTTGTTGCGCAGCCGGTCGAAAAAACTGGCGATGCTGGGGCGGGCGCTGAGGAAATCGATGGGCAGCGCGGTCAGGTCGGTCAGCGCGGGATTAAACAGCGCCAGTTGCTGGTTGCGGTCAAAGATCGCCAAACCGGTGGAGAGCTGCGCGAAGGTTTTCGACAGGGTCTGGACGAAATCGCGCCGCGCCACCTCGGCCTCGACCACGGCATGGGCATCCACGGCATAGCACAGAAAGCCGCCCTGTTGTTTCAACGCGGTGAAATCATACCAGAGCTTGTGCTGACCATCTTCGGTTTCGATGCTGATGCGTTTCTTGCGATCCAACGCGCCCAGAGCCTGCGGATCGGGAAAAAACGGGTCTTCGAGCCGGGGTCGGTTGTCGCGCACCTTTCGTGCCAGCATCGAATAGGCCGTATTGCACCATGTCACCCGGTTGGACCCGTCCAGATACCAGGCCGGATACGGTGCCTTGTCCATGGCGAGCCGCATCGGTGCGGTTTCGTCGCAGGCCGTGTCGGGACGGGCCGCGCGCAGTTCCACCCGCGTCACCCCGTCGATCCATTCGCAGAACACCTCGGTCTGGTTGCTGCCATCGATAGGGGGCACCCGGATTTCACCATGCCAGCGGACTTTTTCCGGGCTGTCGGGAAAACCGGGAAAGTCGACCGACAAATGCGCATGGAGCGTGTCCCAATCCACTACCGAATCCTGCAGGCCGGGGCCGTTATCGGACATTCCGATCAAATCCTCGCCATCGAACAGGTACACCGTCTTGCGGCGCGGATTGAAGCGCAGCAGATGTCCGGCGGGGCCCGCCAATGCGCGCCTGGGCGAAATCCATAGCGCGGCCAATATGGCGGAGAGCACGCAGATGCTTGTCAGGGTGATCCAATCGCCTGCCGCCATATCCGATCCTTTGCCGAAACCGTTTCCGCGACACTGGACCCAGAGAGGTTAACAGCTGCTTAATCAGACGGGGATCTGCTGGTTGTGGCCAACGGGAACACGATTTTCGCCCATCCGCGCGTCGATTTTGTTGCGGGGCCAGGCAACCTGCACGATGGCCCCCAAGCGCTCGGGTGAAGTACTTAACGTTTGGCTCGGGTCCCAGCCGTTGGCAAAAGACAGCGTCGCGCCGCTGCGTTCCAGCAGCGTCTTGGCGATGAACAGGCCAAGCCCCATCCCTTCGTATTCCGGCCTTGTCCGCTGCTCGCTCTCACCACGCCTGCGCCGCATGAACGGATCTCCGATCCTGCGGATCAGATGCGGCGGATAGCCGCGCCCGTCATCCATGATGCGGATGACGATCCGGTCCTCGGTCCATTCGGATTCGATCCAGACCGCACTGCGGGCGAAATCGACGCCGTTCTGGATCAGGTTGCGCAGCCCGTGGATCACCTCGGGCTGGCGCAGGATAGAGGGCTGCTGCATATCGCCACCCTCGCCGGGACCTTCGTGGAAATGCACCTCTTTGCCACGATCCAGATGCGGCTCGGCGGATTCGTGAATCACGGTCGACAGCGGGGCCTGCCGCAAATGCAGATCATCTTTTCCGGCACGGCCCATATCGCGCAGGATATCGCGGCACCGATCTGCCTGCTCGCGGATAAGTTCGGCATCCTCGCGCAGGTCCGGGCGATCATCCAGTTCTTCGATCAGTTCCGAACTGGTCAGCTTTATGGTGGCCAGCGGTGTGCCCAACTCGTGCGCGGCGGCTGCAACGACGCCGCCCAGATCGGTGAGTTTCTGTTCCCGTGCCAGCGCCATATGCGTCGCTGACAGCGCCTCGGACATGGATTGCGCCTCGGTGCTGATCCGGTAGGAATAAAGGCCCAGAAAGACAATCGCGATGATAATGGCGATCCAGTTGCCAAAAACAAAGATATCAGCATCCTGCAGGATCATCCCGCTTGCGGTGCGCAGCGGCAGGTAGAACTCTGACAGCAGCGTTACCAGCACAATCGCCGTCCCCCCGATGATCAGGGTCGAGCGCAGCCCCAGCACATTCGCCGAGATCGTCACCGGCCCCAGCAACAACAGCGCAAACGGGTTGTTGAGGCCGCCGGTCAGATACAGCAGCGAACCCAACTGCAGCAGATCGAACAGGACCATAAGAAAGTTCTCGAACTCGGTCAGGCGCTTGTTTTCTGGGAAGATGAAGATAGCTATCAGGTTGCCGATCACCGAAATGCCGACGGCCAGATAGCACAGCGTCAGCTCAAGCTGCAGGTGATAGACGCGCTGAGCGACGGTGATTGCGCCCAGCTGGCCGATGATTGCGACCCAGCGCAGCAGGATCAAAGTGCGCAGCCGAATCCAGCCGCTGCGTTCCTGGCCGCGCCAGAGGTTGCTATTGGAAATCGCCATTGGTCAACTATGTCCCGTTGCAAAGGCCGACCAAGTTGATAGGTCTCACGGCCAGTATGTTCAACATCTCATTCTTAGAGGTTCAACGCCATGCCCCGTCTCTACGCTGTTCTGGCCGCCGTCTTTGTGGTGCTCTTGCTTGCCGTAACCTGGTTCATGACGCGCGGAGGGCAATCGGATGATCAGTTCGCGCAATGCCGCGCCAGCCAGATCGCAGGTGGGGCGGGCGCAATCGGCGGCCCGTTCGAACTGGTCAACGCAGAGGGCCAGACGGTCACGGACGCGGATGTGATCACCGAACCAACGCTGATCTATTTCGGCTATACGTTCTGCCCCGATGTCTGCCCCTTCGACATGGCCCGCAATGCCGACGCGGTGGACGAGCTGGAAAGCCGGGGGCAGATGGTAACGCCGGTTTTCATTTCGATCGACCCCGAGCGCGACACGCCCGAGGTGGTCGGCGATTACGCCGAGAACCTGCATGAACGGCTGATCGGCCTGACCGGATCACCCGAACAGGTCAAGGCGGCCAGCAAAGCCTACAAGACCTACTACAAGGCTCAGGATAAGTCCGATGAGTTTTATCTGGTCGATCATTCGACCTTCAGCTATCTGGTTCTGCCCGAACATGGCTTCGTTGAGTTCTTCCGCCGCGAAATTGAGCCAGCAAAGATGGCCGACCAGATCGGCTGCTTTCTAGACGCTGCGTGACTGTCTTGCCGTGTTTGACCTTTCAGGTTGCGCCGTTAATACTCGGCGCAGCCACATCGAGCCCAAAGAACAATGGAATGAACGACTATGGCCGACACTTCTCAGCTTGAAATCGGGCCAGACAAATCGCTTTTGCTGGTTGACGATGATGAGCCGTTTCTGAGGCGTCTGGCCAAGGCGATGGAAAAGCGCGGCTTCGAGATCGAGACCGCAGGGTCTGTCGCCGCAGGGCGCGCCATCGCCACAGCCCGCCCGCCCGCCTATGCGGTGGTCGATCTGCGGCTGGAGGATGGCAATGGTCTGGATGTGGTTGAGGTGCTGCGCGAGAAACGCCCCGACAGCCGGGTGGTGGTGCTGACCGGCTATGGCGCGATTGCCACCGCCGTGGCGGCGGTGAAGATCGGCGCGACGGATTATCTGTCGAAACCGGCGGATGCCACGGATATCATGAACGCGCTGCTGGCAAGCGGCGATGAACTGCCCCCGCCGCCGGAGAACCCGATGAGCGCGGACAGGGTACGCTGGGAGCATATCCAGCGTGTCTATGAGCTCTGCGACCGCAATGTCAGCGAGACCGCGCGGCGCCTGAACATGCATCGCCGGACCTTGCAGCGGATATTGGCAAAACGCAGCCCGCGGTAGCGATTTCGAGCCAACCCGTCTGACTGCTGGGGCGGGATCGGACAGCTACGCCAAATTCAGCAATGTCCGGGTAGAGTTAAAAAATTCCGCAAATTGATTTGCGTGGCGTTGGTGCAAGCCTGAACGGACCTCCGGCGCTCTCGACAGGCAACCCTGGCATCAACCCCGGAACCTTGCGGCAGACCCTTCTAGGTCCTGGCGTTTTCAAAGTCTGCCCAAACTCTTTGCAGCACGTCGATATCGAAATCTGGTTCCCGGGCCGGGCCAAGGACAATTGCCTCGCTGGCAACAACGGTTCTGATCGCGGTCCCGAGGGTGGGGATAACCTCGGCGGGTATTACCAAGGCACCGTGGCGGTCTGCGTGAATCAGGTCATCTTGAGAGACGCGCATTCCTAAGATGTTCACCTGTGCGTCGATATCTACTGTGTGAACATAGCCATGGCTTGGCCCGACAGAGCCAGCCAGTACCGGGAAGCCCTCGTCCATGACGTCAAGATCGCGCATCACGCCGTTGGTCACTGCTCCGGCGAGCCCCAGCCCCTTATGTACCGCGACATGGACTTCCCCCCACCATCCGGCGACGCAGTTAGGAAAGTCGACATCCTCGACCACTGCAACTGCGGGCCGAGGTCCTGCAGCCATGGACCGGAAATAATCCATGCGGCGCGCGCGGATTACCTCGGGATCTTCCTGTGGCGGGGCCAGACCCGAAATCCGGGCGGTGCGGGCAAAGCCGACCATCGCCGGTTCGCCCGGACGCGAATGCAGCATGGTGCCGCGTGTGAAGCGGTTGAAGCCCCTGCGTCCTTGCGCGACTTCGATCGCGTTGCAGACGGTGGGCGTGTCGACCTCGCGCAGTAGCGTCAGCAGGTCGTCCGGGATTATCTGTTCAGCCATCGCAATAGCTCCTTGTTGGTCTCGTCGGGGCGTTCCAGAACCGGCAGGTGGCCTGCGCCGTCGATCAGGGCAAGCTCCGCGCCGGGGATCAGGTCGCGCATAAGCTCGTGCCGTTGTGGCGGGCAAACGGTGTCAAGTGCGCCACACAGGACAAGCGTTGGCACGCGAACATGGCTTAGCGTTTCTCGCTGATCGGGGCGGACTTGCAACGCGCGCGACTGGTCCACAAAGACCTGCGCGCCGAGTGAGGTCGCCATCTCCATGCAGAGATCGAGAATTGGCTGCCGGTTCGCCCCCTCGGCAAGGTATTTCGGTTTCATTTCTTCCCGCATGACCTTGCGCAGCCCACCGGCGCGAACGGATTGGATCTGTGGTTCTCGCCCGGCGGCGACCTCCGCAAGCTCGGCATTGGGGTTGGTGTCGAGCAGCGCGAGCCGGGACACCCGTTCCGGTGCCTGGCGGATGACCTCCATCGCGACGATACCCCCCATCGACAGCCCTGCCAAAGCGAAGCGTTCAGGTGTTCGCGACAGGATGTCGGCGGCCAGCCCTGCGACGTTGCTGTGGCCGGTAAGAGGCATGGTCATCACTGGGTGGTTGCCGGAAAACGCGGCAATCTGCGGGGTGAAGAGCCGCCCGTCACACATCATGCCGGGCAGCAGAACAATAGGCTCGTGCATCAGACTAGCGGCGTGGTCTGGTCTGCGGGATCATCTCAAAGCTCCGATCTGTATCAGGTTTGGCTCAGGCATCGCGGGTCAACCCTTTGGGAATTCGGGCAGAGCCGCGTATGACAAGCGCACTTTCAATCTCGATCCGTCCAGGCGACGGGGCGCCATCCTCGATCATCGAAAGCAGGATGCTGACGGTGGCTTCTGCCATGCGGTTTGCGGGCTGGCGGAGCGTGGTCAGATCGAATGTCTTCCAGGCGGCCATGGCGACATCGTCATAGCCAACAACCGAGACATCGCCGGGAACATCGAGGCCAAGATCCTCGCGCAAGGTCTCCAGCACCGCGAAGGCCATGTGATCATTACCAACAAAAATTGCGTCTGGCACTTCTGGGCCGGAAAAAAGACTGCGCGTGGCCTCGACTGCAACGGCCCGGCGATAGTGGCAATCCACCACGTGAAAAGGCGCGAGTCCGGCTTCTTGCAGCCCGGCCAGAAACCCCGCGCGCCGCTCTCGACCGTTGAGCGATTTCTGCCATCCAGCGATATGGGCGATATGCGTATGACCGCCCGCAACAAGAAACTCGGCCGCGCGCCTGCCGCCATCGAAATTCGCAGCCGTCACTGAAGCCAGCGCGCGGTCCGGTTGGCCACGGTTGAACAGCACGAAAGGGATGCCGTAATGCTGCAGACGCTCCGTCAGAGTGTTTGAAATGCTGACAGAGGCAAGGATGATCCCGTCGACCTGATGGGCCAGCAAGTCTTCGACAACCTCGTCGACGTCTTCGGCCATGTTTGACGCAAAAAAGGTCATGATGTGATAGCCATGGGCACGAAACCCGGCAGAGAGCTTTTCCAGCGCCTCGGTGTAGAACGGGTTCTTCAGATAGGCGAGCACGATGCCAATGGTCCGAGATCGGCCGGTGTTCAGTGACCGGGCCAGCGTATTGGGCAGGTAGCCCAACTGCCGCGCAGCATCACGGACCCATTCCTGCTTTTCTTTGGAGACCTTGGAATTCGGCGTAAAAACACGGCTGACGGTGGGCTGGCTGACGCCCGCCAGTTTGGCCACCTCTGCTGCTGTCACCCGTGTCTTACGCATTAGCGGAGCCATAGCTGCAGAACTGGCGCGGCGTCGCCGCAACAGGAGCATACATTGCATGTCTTGGCGTCGACGCGATTGGTATCCGACATACCGAGTTTGATATGCTCGACGGCCATCTTCTCAATCCTTCCGAATTCGGTTGCCGGTTTCCGGATCGAAGAGGTAGAGATGCTCGGTCGACAGCGAAATCCCGACGATATCGTCCTGGTTCTTCCGCAGGTGCCGGTCACCGCGTGCGATCACGCGTTGCTTGCCCCATTGAACCGTCAGCAAGGTGTTTTCGCCTGTGTTCTCAAATGCATAAATCGACACATCTATGTCTCCTTCACCGGGGTCGAACACCTTCATGTCGTCGGCGCGCACCCCAAGAATGACTGCAGAACGATCTGGGATTTCCACCTGAACCAATCGCGTGCCGCCGGTCGTGACAAACATGCCGTTCTGAACCGAGCCATTGATCAGGTTCATCGCCGGGGACCCGATGAAACCGGCCACAAACAGGTTGGCCGGGTCGTTGTAGATTTCATCGGGCGTTCCCAGTTGCTGTATCACGCCATGCTTCATCACCGCCACACGATCCGCCAGCGTCATTGCTTCAATCTGATCATGGGTGACATAGACAGTGGTGATCTTCATCTGACGGCTCAGGTGCTTTAGCTCTGCCCGCATCGTCACCCTCAGCTTGGCGTCGAGGTTGGATAGCGGCTCGTCCATCAGAAACACTTTGGGCGTGCGCACGATCGCGCGGGCCAGCGCCACGCGCTGCCTCTGCCCACCTGACAAAGCCTTTGGCTTGCGATCCAGAAACTCGGTCAGTTCGACCTTTTCGGCGGCTTCATGGACCTTGGGAGCGATGTCCGACTTCGGTGTGCCACGCACTTTCAGTGGATACGCGATGTTGTCGAAAATCGACATATGGGGGTAGAGACCGTAATTCTGGAACACCATCGCCACATCGCGATCTTTCGGCAGATCGTCATTGACCATACGGTCGCCGATCCAGATCTCTCCGTCTGTAGGGTCTTCGAGCCCTGCAATCATCCGCATTGTCGTGGTCTTGCCGCAACCCGAGGGGCCGAGCAGTACCAGAAACTCGCGGTCCTGAATGGCCAGCGACTGGTTGTCGACGCCTACGAAATCGCCCCAACGTTTGGTCAGGTTCTTCAGTACAACTTCGGCCATCAGCGCACCGCCCCCATTGTCATGCCTTGCACGAAGTATTTCCGGATGATCAGCGCAAGGACGAACATTGGCAGCATGATGATGATGCCGGCTGCGCTCAGCAGGTTCCAGAGGTCCCCCTCCTCGCCCTTGAAGAGGGCAAGCCCGATGGGCAGCGTCACCGCATCCTTGTTGGTGAGGATTAGCGCAAAAAGGAACTCGTTCCAGGCGATGATGAAGCAGAAGATACCAGCGGTCAGCAGGCCCGGAGCCGCCATTGGCAAGACGATATTAACGATCACCTGCATACGTGAAGACCCGTCGACCATTGCGGCCTCTTCTGTGTCCAAGGGAATGCCATCAATGAAGCCTTTGATCATCCAGATGGCAAAGGGCATCACTATGGCGAGGTTCACCAGGATCAGGCCGAGGCGGGTATCCAGCAACCCGATATCACGGAACATCACAAAGAAGGGCAGGATAATGACCACGGCGGGAACGAATTGAGTGGCGAGGATCATCACCAGCATGGCCGTCTCACCCGTCAGGTGAAAGCGCGAGAAAGAATAGGCCGCCAGTGTCGCGATCGGGATCGCAAAGACAACCGTGACCAGAGCAACGATGGTTGAGTTCATCAGCTTGTCGCCCAGATGGTAGGGTGCGTCGAAGACAGTTCCGAAGTTCTCCAGCGTGGGCGTGAAGAAGAGCTTCAACTGATAGACATCCACGTGGTTCTTGAAGGCCGCCAGAAAGATCCAGAGGATCGGAACCAGCATTATGAAAATGGCGATCAGGATCAGGATGATCTGGATCGCGTTGATGATCTGCTTTTTCTGCCGTCCGGTCATGATGTTCTCTTCTGGAACACGAATTTGGCATAGGCATAGGTCAGAAAGATCATCGGGATCACCATCAGCCAGGCAACGGCAGCGGAATATCCGATCTGGCCGTACTTCATGCCGTTGAAATAGATGTAGTGGCTCAGCGTTTGGGTGGCTGTGCCTGGCCCTCCGTTTGTCAGCATGAATATCTGGTCGAATGTCTTGAGGCTGAAGATCGATTTCAAGATGATGACCACCGCAAGGACCGGCGCAAGTTGCGGCAAAGTCACGTCGCGAAAAACACGCCAACCCGAGGCCCCGTCCACTTGCGCCGCCTCGATCGTTTCAGGCGGGACCGACGCCAGGCCGCCGATCAGGACCAGCGTCAGAAATGGAATCCAGCCCCAGACATCCGCCATGACGCAGACCGCAAAGGCCAGTTGCGGATGGGCCAGCCAGCTTACGTCCGCCAGCGGCGGGAAAACCGTCCCGAAAAAGGCATCAAACAGGCCAAATTCAGGATTGAACATGAATCGGAACGAGACGCCAATCAGCGCGGGTGACATGGCAAACGGCAGGATCAGCAGCGTCTGCACACCGGATCGCAGTTTGCCGCCCGGCGCCAGAAGCATTGCCAGGCCAAGTGCCAGAAGGGTTGTCAGCGCGACTGTCAGAACGGTGTAGACCCCTGTTACCCAGACCGAATTCCAGAAGGCAGGCTCGTCAAGAAAGGCCCAGGTATAATTCTCGGCGCCCAGGTAGCCTTGCGGGAAATTCGGCCTGTTCAAGCGCCCCACCGTAAAAGAAAGACGGAGCGACTCGATCAGGGGCCATATAGCGGTGGCAAAGACCACCAGCACTGCTGGCAGCACCAGCAGGTATTTCAGCGTATTGTCACGCATCACGCGTCCAATCTGATGAGGGTGGGCGCGACCTTCATCAGCCGCACCCGAAAGAAGGTCACTGGATGCGACCGGCGCGTTTGAGAACGCGGTTGGACTGTTCAGCGGCCTCGGTCATCAGTGCGCGGACATCACCACCGGCGGCGGCCTTGGCAATGGCCGCTGACAGGATGTCGCCAACCTCTGGCCATTCGGGAATCTGTGGCATGATGTCGGACTCCTCAAGCGAGTCCCAGGCCGCGGCCTGGATACCATCATTTGCGGCATTTACCTCTTCGTCCTGCAGAGACGAGATATGGGTCACCACATTGTTGACGATGGGTTTGCCAGCGACCTCGCGCTCGACCGCGTTGGCCTTGTCCATCTCGGGGTTGGAGAGCCACTTGAGGAACTCCCAGGCCGCTTCTTTGTTGTTGGAATACTCCGAGACCGAGAAGGGCATGGAAATCGCGTAGGTCTTGGTGGCTCCGTCGTAAGAGGGCATGCCGACAAAGCCGACCTGATCCTTGGTCAGGGTCGAGGAATCCGGATTATAGAAACCGGAATAGGCCCACCACCAGACCGGGATCATGGCCGATTTGCCCTGCATAAAGCTCTGCCGGGCATCCTGTTCGACAAAGGCAAGGCTATTGGGGTTGGTTACCCCATGCACCGTGTGAAGCGCGATGTAGTCCTCCGTGGCTTTGAGAGCCTCTTCGCTTGTCCAGGCGGCGGTCCAGTCATCGTTGAAGACATCCGCACCTGCTGCCCAGAGGAAATTGATCCAGATGAAGAGGTTCTGCCGGTTGCCGTCATTGTTGTAATAAAGCGCAAGCGGGGCGACATCCGGGTTTGTCTCTTTAAGGCTCTTGCCGATCTCGATCACTTCTTCCCAGCTTGCGGGCGGCTCGGGGATCAGATCCTTGCGATAGAACATGAGCTGCGGATGTGCGCGCAGCGGAAAGCCAAGCGTCTTGCCCTCAAACTGCGCGGATCGCGCAAAGGCTGCCGGATAACGATCCATCGAAATCCCGTCACGCGCCATCAACTCGTCGATCGGCATCAGCCAATGGGCGTTGGGTGGCCCCCAGCTGTCGAGATAATTGACCACGTCGAAAGTGCCGTTGGCGGCAATTCCTTCGGCGTTGATCTTTTCCTGCAGCGATCCGAAGGGAATAAATGTCCATTCGGTTTCGATGCCGGTCAGCTCGGTGAACTCTCCATCGCGCAGCATCAGCCCATCGAACTGGGGCGTGACCACGCTTAGAATGTTGAGCTTGGTGCCGGCAAAGGGTTTTCCCTCCTGCAGATTGTAGGGCATGTCATCTGCAGTTACAGCGAGTGGCATGAGCGTGAGGGCAGCCGCCGCCACCCCGGCTTTCAAGAAACTCCGTTTGCGCATTTCCATCCTCCCTGACGAATCGCATCTGTTGACCTTACGTTACCTGCGCGATGAATGCGTATTCAAGACTTATGTGAATACGCATTCTTATGAAGCGTCTATGTGCCCGAAACGGCGGCAGCCCCTTCTGACAGGGCCGCCAGTTTGGCATAAGCAATCGTTGGGTCGACCGCGCCGAACCCTGCAAAGGTGCCAAACCCACAATCGCTGCCTGCAATCACCCGATCGGTGCCAACAATATCGACAAAGCGTTCGATGCGTTGCGCGACGAGCTCGGGATGCTCGACAAAGTTTGTCGTTGTGTCGACAACACCCGGTACCAAAACCTTGTCATCCGGGATGTCAGCCTTTCGGTCCCGGAACACGGTCCATTCGTGCCCGTGGCGAGGGTTGGACGTTTCGAACAGGACATAGCGCGATTTTGTGGCCATGAGCGTGTCAAACATCCTCGACATCGGGATGTCGCAAAGATGGGGGCCTTCATAGTTGCCCCAGCAGATATGCACCCTCACGCGATCCTTCGGAACGTCGGACAAGGCATGGTTCAGCGCATCCACATGCATCTGCGCCACCTTGACGAATTCATCATCCGAGAGATCGGTGAACAACATGTGCCGCGACAGGGCTAGGTCCGGGCAATCCAGTTGCAGATCCAGGCCAGAGGCCACAATCGTCTCGTATTCTTGCTTCATCGCGTCGGCAAGCGCGGCAAGATAGGCCTCGCGCGATTTGTAAAAATCGTTCTGTAGGAAGAGTGAGATGACACCAGGGCTGGCTGCATTCATAAAGCCGCGCTCAATCCCATGCTCTGCCATCGCCGCCTTCAGGTTGGCGATGTCCTTGTTCAACTCCTCTTGCCCTTTCGAGCGGACTTCGCCTGTGCACATCGGGCGCGCGTATTGCGGCGTGCCGCCGGAGTCCGCCAGCCGCTGAAGGAAGGTTGGGAACATCTTCAGATCGGCAGGCGCGTTCCGGGGGCTGTCGCCGGAAAAACCGGTGTAGCGGTCTTTGACGTAAGTCGCGTAGCTGATCTTGGAGGTCTCGCCATCGGACACGATGTCGAGACCGGCCTCTTTCTGCTGCTTTACGGTGGTTGAGACCGCCGCCGTCATGCAGGCATCAAACGCAGCAGAATCAAAGGGCTCTTCCCGTTCTCGCGCGAAAATAAAATCCACGACATCTTGCGTGCGGGGCAGGCTGCCCACATGGGTCGTCAGAACTCGGGTCATCTTGGTCTCCCCTGTCACCTATTTGATTCTGCGCTGGTCCCTGATTTCACCGGGGAGAAGCACTTGTGCCTAGTTCCCCGTCCAGGTTGCACCCGCCGGATCGTCGGTCGCGGTGACGCGATAAAGCCCCGCCTGACCCGTCATCGACGGCGCAACGCTATAGCTTTCGCCCGGCAAGACCAGTGCGGTGTCACCACCGGACAATGTGGCCTCATACCCATCGACGGTAACGCGCCAATGACCGCTTGCAGGCATCAGAACCACAGGTTTTTCCGCCGCGACCGGCTCCGGGATGTCGGACCCGCGCCCAAGGAAACCGACTTCGAAGCCGGGCCTGTCCTTGATCAGACCGTTTTCGCCAATCACGATGACTGGCTTGCTGGCAGCAAGCGCCATCAGATCCCAGTAACGCGCGACATATTTGCCAATCACGTCCTCAACCGGTACTTCGGGAAAGGCCTTGAGCTGTTCCTCAGTCAATAGCGGCATCGGACCCACATTGTGGGGCAGTTCCTGGCCCTGTTTCGTGTCGTATAAGACGCCGTTGTCTCCCAGCATCAGCCCATGCGCCTGCGCGTCCTGGATGACCTGAGGCGCCCATGTCACGCCTCCGCCCGCATCATCGCCACCCAGGATTGCCATGATCATCCCGTAATCTTGGCCGACATTTTCGAACCCGCGAAAAATACCGGTGGGGATGTTGAAAATATCACCTTCTTCGGCAATGAACTCGCCATCCGTGCCGTGGCGGCCCCAGAAAAAGCGCCAGCGGCCCTTGGCGACAAAGAAGACCTCGGCCGTGGTGTGGCTGTGCAGCGAGTTTCGGCATTTCGGCGGTTGACCCGCCGCACCAATGTTGAAGCCGATCTTGTCGGTGATGTGGACATGCTGGTCGGGGCTTTCGGATACGCCACCACCGACAATTGTAAAGTTTTCCTTCTGGTCCGATCCCGGCGTGTGGGCGTCAATGAAGGCGGTTTTGCAGGGTTTCAACTCGCCGTAGCGGACGATGCGTTGCTGGATTGTGCTCATGGTGTTCTCTCCTCGGAATTGGGGGGTATTCGGATCAGGCCCCCATTCCCCGGAGGGTGGTTGTTCAACCGCCGTGCGCGCAGCGAGGCGCGGTGGGTATGATACCGCCGCGTAGCCTGGCTGGCATCCAGATATGACACCTTGCGGGTCACTCAAACCTCTCCGGCGTGCAGCAGAATCTGTTTCCAGATGGCCACCTCGTCATAAAGCGAGAATTCTCTGCGCAGCCCCCAGGGGCCGAATTCGGCATGGCTCATCCCCATGACATGCACTTGCGCGCCGGTTGGACGACCAAAGGCGCCCCAGCCGTCATGGAGCCCGTCCAGAGACCAGCGGATCGCGGCGCGCGGGGGCATCATGCCGTTATTCATGCCGATCTGGTGGTGAATGTTGAACGCCGCATTTGGAAAGGAGGACCGCAGACCGACCCAGAACCGGCTGACCGCCTCGCGCCCGATCGCCTGTTTCGCGCCAGCATATTCACCAATCACCGCGCGATCGTAATCCGCAAGGATGTGGTTGAAATCCTTATTCATGATCCGGGTGAGCGTGTCGGAATATCGCGCGCCCCACTCATTGTCATTGCCGGTGCCGTGATAACCGCCATCGACATCGATCTGGGGCGTGAAGGGACGCCCGGCTTGTTCCGGGCCACCCTCGGCTGCGATCAGGTCGCGGGTATAGCCTTCCGGCTCAAATCCCAACTGGCGCACAAGGCCGCCATAGTCGCGAACCAGCCATTCATCATAAATCGTCTCACCCCTGGCCGCACAATCAGCAATGACGCGGACCGTCCATTTCTTGCCGCTGGCTTTGCCAAACTGACCATCCTGCAAATGCGTGGCGGTGGTCAGCAACCGGTGAGAGGACAAAGCCCCATGTTCTTCGGACTGAGACCAGATAACGTCTTCGCCATAAAGCTGTCGGTCGGGAAATTCATGGCAGGTTGCCATCGTCGCCGCGATGACGCCCTGATTGCCACGGCTGACGCCCATCGGAGTACGCACAGGAATGTCGGCCGCGTAATAGCGGTTGAGCGTTTCCGTCCCCCGGTCCTCCCAGATCTCTTTGGTGATCCCGAGGATGTAATCGGGAAAGTCCTTCCACTTCTCGGCATAGGTCATGTGCTGAAACCCTTTGGTTTTCTGGCCGAGCCCCTGATCTTGAGAGGGCCGGGAATCTGAACGCGTTCAGAGGCTGCGCCCTGCTCGATCCGGGCAAGCAGAATTTCTACGGTGGCGGTGACCATCTTGTTGATCGGCTGGCGAATGGTCGTCAGGTCATAGGCGGGCCAGGCTGCAATAGGGACATCGTCATACCCAACGATACTGACATCCTCGGGAACAGATAGACCAAGCTCGAAACGCAAGCAGTCCATTACCGCAAACGCCATGTGGTCATTTCCGACAAATATCGCGTCTGGCCGATCCGAGGCCCCACAAAGTTTTCGGGCGATTGTCGCAGCCTCGTCTTGACTGTACCTGCCATCCTCGATCGCGACGGGTTCGGTCCCGTGATCTTTGAGTCCGTCGACAAATCCGCGCGTGCGATCAAGTCCGGTCGAAGAGCCTTGCCAACCCGAAATATGCGCAATTTTTTGATGGCCACCAGAGGCAAGAAAATGCGCAACCGTGCGCCCGCCTTCGATATTGTTCGAAGTCACCTGCGCCAGAGTGCCGGTTTCCTGCCCTCGGTTGAACATCACCACCGGAATGCCCGCATCGTCGCAGCGTTTGGCAATATCGTTGGACATGTCTACAGAAGCCGTAATGATCCCATCCACCTGATAGGACATCAGTTCTTCGACGATCTTGCCGACATTGTCGTCATTTTGGGCCATGAAGAGCAGGATGTGATAGCCACGCTCTTTCAAGGCATGATCCAGATATTCCAGCGCCATCGGGTAGAACTGGTTTTCCAGATAGGCCACAACCACTCCGATCACGCGGCTTTTGCCGGTGATCATTGCGCGTGCCAGCGTGTTTGGACGGTAGCCCAGTTCTTTGGCGGCCTTGGTCACCTTGTCTCGTGTCGCGGCCGAGGCCGAGGCACCGGGGGTAAACACCCGGCTGACTGCCGATTGGCTCACACCCGCGCGGCGGGCCACGTCGAAGGATGTGACCTTGTCCGCCATCAGTCCGCCGTCCATCCGCCATCGACCAGCAAGGCGGTACCGGTGACAAGGCTTGCAGCGTCCGAGGCAAGGTAGACCGCAGCACCGGTGATATCGCTCAACTCGCCCACGCGCCCCAGTTTGATCTTTTCTTCAATCCAGGCGCGGCGTTCGGGAATGGCCAGCGTCTGCTCGGCCAGAGGCGTGCGGATGAAAGTTGGGGCAATCGAGTTTACGCGGATGCCAAGCGGCCCCCATTCGATCGCCATCGACTTAGTGAATCCTTCGACCGCATGCTTGGTCCCGCAATAAACCGCCCGGTCTATGCCGCCGACCTGACCCATCTGGCTGGTGATGTTGATCAGACTGCCCGGCAGTCCCGCCCTGATCAGGCCATGTGCAACCGCACGCGTCAGAAAGTAGGCCCCCTTGAAGTTGAGATCGCTCACCGCATCGAAATCAGTCTCGGCGGTTTCCAGCGCCGGAGAATGGCGGGCCAGACCGGCAGAGTTGATCAGGATATCGAACGGATCGCAGGCATCCACCGCAGCCTCGGTCGCGGCGACGTCTGCAACATCCATGACTAGGCTTCGAGCCGCCCAGCCCTTTGCCGCAAAGGCTTCGGCGATGTCTTTCAGTTTGTCCCCGGAGCGTGCGGCCAGTGTAACCTCGGCGCCGTGGCTGGCCAGTGCCGTCGCGCAAGCCAGGCCAATCCCGGAGGAGGCCCCCGCGACAAGGGCGCGCTTGCCATCAAGGCGGAAGGACGGAGCAGGGGGCAGGTTCATCAGGGATCTCCAACAGGGTAGGGCACACGTCCCGGGACACGGGCCTTGTTGAATTCGCGCAGTCTGGCGAAGACGTCCACCCCCAACTGCCGGTAGGCGTCCAGAAGATCAACCATCACCCAATTCTCGCGAATGCGGCCCTGCTCAACGCGCCAGAAATCCAGACTGCGCATCGAGAGTCGCTTGCCCGATGGCGCGATACCCATCCAACCATCTTGGGTGAGTGTCTGGATCATGTCAGGCCAGCCGGTGACCGCCACATATGGCCCGTCGGCAAAGAAGTGATAGGTGATTTCATCCAGGTACTGCCCCCTGTCGGGCATGCCCGACAAAAAAGGGATCTGATGCCAATTGCGGAACCCGCGAATACCCCGGCACGTTCCGATACCCGCAGGCCCGTACCAGTTCATGTTCTCGTGCCAGAACCGCGACATCTCCATGACCTCGGGTCCGCCCTGCGAAGGGTGCCGCTTCATGTGGTCGAGCATATCCACGATCAGATCGCGGCTCGCGTTGCTTTGGGCCTCGTCGCGCGCTGAGCGTGCAAGGCCATCGCCCGACGCCGGACCGGGGATGAATATTTCGGCCCCCAGAGAGGGCGCCATCGGCCACGCGCCAACCTGCATCATAACCTCGGGCAAATCCCAGATCATCTGCATTTCGACGATCTTGGCGTCCTTGATCCGACAATATTCATGGAACCGCATATGCGCGAGATGCCCGGACGGAGGAATATCTAGAAACGGACCTGCAAATGTACCGACGTAATGGCCCCCGCACCCGATCCAGTCACCGCCATGTTCGTCCTGTCCGGCCATAACCAGCCAGTCGCGTCGCTCCGCATCCGGCCACGCCGCGCGGAGCGGGGTCAGTACGTTCTGAAAAAACGCGTTGGGGCCAACCTGATCCCCGAAGGGATGGCAGCAATGGAACAGCGCGTCAGGGGCGCAAAGCGACGCAAGCAGGCCCCGGATCAGCTTCTCATCCCAATCGTAAAGCGCCGCCCGCAGCGGTGTCAGCAATTTGCGATTGGCGTCATGGGGCATTGACATGCGGCGTTACTCGACGGTCTCGGTCGGCAAGGCTCGTTCGCCATAGGGGATATTGCGGCCACCATAGCGTCGCACGCGAATGTTGCACTGCTCGGCATGACCCACAAACCCCTCAAGCATGCAAAGGCGCGACCCGTATTCGCCGATCAGGGCAGCGGCCTCATCCGTCGTCACTTTCTGATAGCTGTGTGTCTTCAGGAATTTGCCAACCCAAAGACCGCCAGTATAGCGGCCGGCCTTTTTGGTTGGCAGCGTGTGGTTGGTGCCAATGACCTTGTCCCCATTGGCCACGTTGGTGCGCGGGCCGAGGAACAGCGCGCCGTAGGAGTGCATCTTCTCAAGATACCAGTCGTCCCGATCGGTCATGATCTGCACGTGCTCATAAGCCATCTCATTGGCTGTATCGAGCATCTCTTCATGGGTGTCGCACAGGATCACGTCACCATAATCCTGCCAGGAGGCTGCTGCGGTTTCACGGGTGGGAAGGATGCTGAGCAGCCTGTCGATTTCGGCCATCGTTCCTTCGGCGAGGCTGCGTGAATTGGTGATCAGGCAGGCAGGCGAGTTGTAGCCGTGCTCGGCTTGTCCCAGCAGATCTGTTGCGCACAGCTCGGCATCTACGGTGTCATCGGCGATGACCATGGTTTCCGTCGGGCCCGCGAACAGGTCAATACCGACGCGGCCGAACAGCTGGCGCTTGGCTTCTGCCACAAAGGCGTTGCCGGGGCCGACGATCATGTGAACGGGATTGATGGTTTCGGTTCCGATCGCCATAGCGCCAACGGCTTGGATTCCACCCAGAGCATAGATCTCATGGGCGCCGCCCAAATGCATCGCGGCAACGATCGCGGGATGAGGTGCGCCATCCACCGGGGGCGCTGACGCGATGATCCGGGGCACGCCTGCAACCTGCGCGGTCAGCACCGACATATGGGCCGACGCCACCATTGGGAACTTGCCGCCGGGCACGTAACAGCCGACGGATTGCACCGGAATGTTCTTATGGCCCAGAATGACGCCGGGCATGGTTTCGGTCTCGATATCCGTCATCGAGGCGCGCTGCGCTTCGGCGAAGCGGCGGATCTGCGACTGGGCGAACTTGATGTCTTCCATATCGCGGGTCGAGACTTTTTGCATGGCGGCTTCGATCTCGGACGCGTTCAAGCGAAACGATGCCGGGCTGTAGCGGTCGAATTTTTCGCTCAGATCGCGGACTGCCGCGTCACCCCGGGTTTCGATATCTGCCAGGGTCGTCTCGACAACCTTGCGCACCTTTGCGTCGTCTTCGGCGCGCGCCGCGGCGGGTTTGTTGGTCTTGAGATACTGGATCGACATGTTCGTCTCCTAATTGGCAGGATGCGCGTTTCGATCGGCTGGAATCGTGTTTTCCCAACCCATGCCGCAAAAGACATCACCGCCCAACTGCTCCACAACACTGGCAAAATCGACGCGCACGATGTTCTCGGCGATTTTCGAGCCCTCGATGCGCCAGAAATCGATATAGGGGATACGGATGGCCTGACCGGTGGCCGGGATGCCCATGAAGTCGGTTTCCAGCGTCGCATGGCACGCACCGAAACAGGCGGCCCAATCCCCGTCCTGCATGAAATGCTCGGTTTGAAAATTCCGATTGCCGAAGAACTCGCGGAACGGCAGATACCAGCCCTGCTCGAACTCCTGCAAACCGTGTTTGAGCCCGCAGCCATAATTGGCGTCCCAGACGAAGTCGTCGTGAAAGTAGTCCGAGACGTCAACATCGGAGCGTTGCAGCGCGGCCTCCATTGCGTGAACGACATCCAGTGGCTTTGCGGCTGCGCCCCGACCCCGCTGACCACGCCATAAACGGGCCACGGGTGGGTCCAGACGGTCCCAGCCTTTGCCTTCGAACACATCCCAGCCCAATTGCGCGGCAACACCGGCCAGATCGACGCTGACCTTATTATAGGCAATGCATCCGTCGCGGATCTGCCAGAAATCCACGTAAGATATGCGCAGCGGTCGACCGGTTGCGGGCATGCCCATGAACGCGCCCGCATGGGTGGCATGGCAGGTTCCGACGCAGGCGGCCCAGTCGTCATCTTCAAGCCAAATCGGCGTGTCAAAGCGGCGATTGCCAAATGCGGCTCTGAAGGGCTGCTGCCACCCAGTTTCGAAGGCGTTTAGTCCCGACTTGCGGCCACACCCGACATTGCCGTCCCAAATGAAGTCATCGTGGAACCAGGGCGACATGTCGGTCTCAGACCGTCCGAGCGCCTGTTCCATGTCTTTGACCAGATCCAGAACTGCGCCCATTACGCAGGCTCCGTGGGCTGGGGCGGAATGGCGTCTCCGCGGTCGAATGCCTCCCACCCTTTGCCGCCGAAGACGTCATGCCCGAGCTGTGACAGCACGTGCGGAAAATCAACCATGACCCAGTTATCGACGATCTTGCCGTCGACGACCTTCCAGAAATCCATATAGCGGATGTCGACGCGCTTGCCGGTTGGGGCCAACCCCATGAACTCGCCCGAATGAGTCGCCTCCTGCCGCCCAAATGCGGCAGCCCATTCGCCCATGTAGAGACGCGCTTCATCAACACACACCTTGTCGGAAAAAGCGGCCTGGAACGGGCGCTGCCAATTGTCCTGAAACTCTTTCAGCCCGGTCTTGGTGCCACAGCCGAAATTGCCCATCCAGCGGAAGCCATGGGCGAAAAAGTCGCCAATGTCGTCGATGCGGTGGTCGTTCAGCCCATCCACCATGGTTTCGATGACTTTGCGCGTCTCTTCGGTCTTGCTGAGATCCGTATCGCGGCTCAGCACGGCCTGCTCCGGTCGGGACCCCTTCATGCTGTTTCCTCCATGCCTAAACAAACAGGTGTCGCCGCGCGCGGTCAGCGCGGCGCCCCGCCATCACAAAAGCCGGGCGCATTCTTCGACCATGTCACCATGATGAGTCATTCCAGACGGTCGCCGGTCTTGGCGTCGAAGAGGTGGCAGATCTCGGCAGGGATGTTCACGGCGGTGTGGTCGCCAATCTCGGCCCGGTAGTCCTTGGCCGCCCGGATGGACGCAATGGTTCCACCCATCTTCAATGTGGCAATTGTCGCATCACCCAGCAATTCAAGCGAATAGAGCGGTGCCGCGGATGCCCCATTGGGGTCAAGTTCGGCGTCTTCTGCCCGGAAACCGAGGGTCACTTTCCCTTCATGCCTGGTTGAAAGCCCGCTGATCGAGACGTTTTGGCCGGTGAATGTGCCGCCCGAAACCTCACCTTCCAGAAGGTTCATGGCCGGGCTGCCGATAAAGCTGGCGACAAAGGTATTGGCGGGGGTGTCGTAGATATCGGTCGGGGTGCCGACCTGCTGCACCACGCCTTTGCTCATGACCACCACGCGATCCGCGAGGGTCATTGCCTCAATCTGGTCGTGGGTCACGTAAATCGTGGTCACCTGCAATTCGTGGCTGAGGTTCTTGATCTGATGCCGCGTCGACACGCGCAGCTTGGCATCCAGGTTTGACAGCGGCTCGTCCATCAGAAACACGTTGGGTTCCCGCACAATCGCACGGGCCAAAGCAACGCGCTGACGCTGACCGCCCGACAATTCGGCGGGGCGGCGATGCATGAAATCGGTCAACTCTACCATCTCTGCCGCGCGCCTGACACGTTCGTCATGAGTAGACGGGTCTGATTTCCGCACCTTCAGTGGAAAGCGGATGTTCTCGTAGACGTCCAGATTGGGGTAAAGCGCATAGCTCTGGAACACCATCGCAACATCGCGATCCTTTGGGTCCAGATCGTTGACCACGCGGCCATCGATGGTGATTTCACCTTCGCTGACATCCTCAAGACCTGCGATCATGCGCATGGTCGTGGTCTTGCCGCAGCCTGACGGGCCGAGCAGAACCAAAAACTCTTTATCGGCGATTGTCAGGTCGAAATTCTGCACCCCGACAAACGATCCCCAACGCTTGGAAATGTTCTTCAGCTGAATCTCGGCCATCCCGGTTCCACCTTTTGCATGCGTTCCCAATAAAACTGTCAGCGAATGCAAATTTTGGCAAGAAGAAAATACTAACCGCAATCGTGGCCTATCACATGAGGTTATAAAATAGGCATGATGCCTATATTTATATGACATAATTTGCCTTAACTAGGATTTTCTTGTCATGGTGAAGAATTTCGGCATAATGATGACTGCGAATGCATAAAATATCAAAAAGCAGCGATTCTCATGACTGTGCAGGCGGATGCCTGCGAAACAGGGTCCAACCGGAGGGAACCAATATGTCTTTAATGAAAAGCTTTGCGACCGGCGCGGTTGCGGCGCTTATGGCCACTGCGGCCTATGCCGAATGCGAAATCAGCAGCGGTAATGTCAACGTTCTGGCGAACGATTTTCCGGCACTAAAGGCGATCACGGAGACTGCCGCCGAATGTGCAAGTGGCGGTGCAACAATATCGGCCAACCACAACAAGGATTTCCGCAACATCACCGTCCAGGCGCTGACACCAAATCCGGCTGAATACACCTCCGTTGTTGTCGCGAACTCCTCCATCGTTCCGTTGTTGAACGAAGGCCTGCTGCGCCCGCTTGACGATCTGGTCGCCAAGCATGGTCAAGGCATTCCCAAGAACCAACTGATCACCATTGATGGAAAGATCATGGCGATCGCCTTCATGGCCAATGCCCAGCATCTGTTCCTCCGTCAGGATATCCTGGACCAGGTTGGCAAGCCGGCCCCGGCAACCTGGGAAGAGGTTGTTGAAACCGGTCAGGCGATCAAAGACGCGGGTATCCTGGATCACCCCTTCGCGTTCCTCAGCATGTCTGACTGGAACCTCGGCGAGGAATTCGTGAACATGTATCTCGGGCATGGCGGCGAATTCTTCAAGCCCGGAACAGCTGAACCCGCGATCAACAACGAACTGGGTGTCGCCACTCTGAACATGATGAAAGAGCTGGTGTCGCTGTCCAACCCGGACTTCCTGACCTACAACACCGCGACCGTCGTGCCGATCTGGAAGTCGGGCGATCTGGCGATCGC
Organism: Ruegeria jejuensis; assembly: GCF_041537905.1. Taxonomy (NCBI): domain Bacteria; kingdom Pseudomonadati; phylum Pseudomonadota; class Alphaproteobacteria; order Rhodobacterales; family Roseobacteraceae; genus Ruegeria; species Ruegeria jejuensis. The sequence goes on from NZ_JBGRUO010000004.1 coordinate 166,327, forward strand.
ACAGCTTTGGGGGTCAAGCGGCGGCGAACTGCTGAGCGGTGAGGGCGCTGAAGAGGGCGTGGCCGAAAACACCGTGCTTGTCGGTGCCCCGACGGTTGCAGGGGGCTCCACCCCCGCATCTTCGCTGTGGTGGGATGGTTTCACCATCGCAAAGAACATCTCGGATGAGGATGCCGAGGCGACTTTTCTGGCAATGATGCATGGCATTTCGGACAAGATGGTCAAGGCCAACAACGATGCCGCCGTCTGGTTGATGGACTCCTACACTCCGGGACCAGCGGCAGCAGGCGTTGCGCAGACGGCCGGAGCGGGGGCAGAGCCCTATCCGATGCTGCCCTATATGGGGCTGTTGCATCAGGCCGCCTTTGAGGAACTGCCCGATTTCCTGCAAGGCAATGAAAGCGCAGAGCAGACGCTGGCAGATATCGAGGCCGCCTATGTCGCGGCGGCCAAAGAGGCCGGTTACCTCTAAAGGTCATCTCCGGGGCTGCCGACGCGCCGCCCCGGAACATTCCACCCAGATCGTTATGCTGACGTAGGAATCGGGCTATGAAACACCGCACTTTCTTCTGGTTTATCCTGCCGTCCTTAGCTGCGATGATCTTTTTCATTGCGCTGCCCATCGTGTCAGTAGCCGTGCAGTCGCTATTCGTGGAACACGAGCAGATCATGGTCGAGGTTGAAAACTGCGGACCGTTCAAATGTGAAACGGTGTTGCAGGTCGATACCGAGGCCACCGCAGCCCTGCAGGAAGAAGCGCCTCTGGGCCGGTTCAACGGATTGGGGACATATACGAACCGTAAGCACCTTGCGTTTGAGCAGGTCGGTGTCACCTGGAACGAAACCGACAGTATTGGCGAGTTCTTGTCCGAGTTGCTGAATCTCCCATTCTACAAAGCGCTTATCTTCACGCTGACTTTTACCTTTGTCGTTACGCCCTTTGTGATCGTGTTAGGTCTCGGTGTTGCGCTTGCCGTAAATACGGTGCCGCGCTTGCTGAAAGGGCCGACAATCTTCGTATCACTTCTGCCGATGATCGTAACACCGCTGATCGGCGCACTGATCCTGTTTTGGATGGTTGATGCAGACGGAATCATTGGCGCGACTTTGCAAAGAATCTTCAACGATCCCAACCTGTCGCTTAAAGCGTCAACACCGCTGACATGGATCATGTTGATCGTATACGGCATCTGGAGTTCAACCCCATTTAGCTTCATTGTTTTTTACGCAGGGCTGCAGACCGTTCCGTCCGAGACGCTTGAGGCCGCAAAGATCGACGGCGCCTCGCGCTGGCAGGCCATTCGTTATGTGGTCGTGCCTTACATGATGCCGCTGGTGGTGTTCATCACCTTGATGCAGCTGATGGATAACTTCCGGGTGCTGGAGCCAATCATTGCTTTCCAGGCCTCGGCCAAGGCAACCTCGCTGTCCTACATAATCTACAATGACCTGCGGGGCGGTGACATCCCGTCCTTTGGGTCAGCCGGTGCCACGTCGATCATCACGATTATCGGAGTGGCCATCCTGCTGGCTCCGGTGCTGATCCGCACCTGGCGCGACTTTAACCGGAAGAGGGCCTGATCATGTCAACATCCGTCGCAAACAGACGCTCCAAGGGGTTGATCTGGTTTACCACCAGCTTTGTGTTCCTTTGGGTATTGATCGCCGCCGGGCCATTCTTTTGGACGGTTTGGGGCTCATTCAAGGTTCAGCCTGATTTCTTCTCAAAGTCGGACTGGACGAATGCGCTCTATGGCGTCGCGACGAAAGCCGAAACCGGCAGCGCGTTTACAGGCGCCGGATACTACGGCGCTTGGGTTGAGCAGGAATTCTGGAGGAATACCCTAAACACCGCGATTGTGGTGTTCTTTACGGTCATCATTTCGCTGACCTTGGGTACATTGGGCGGCTACGCTCTGGCGAGGTCAGGGTATCGTTACGCATTCTGGTTGCTGATGCTGGCGCTGGTGTTCCGCGCGATGCCGCATATCACACTTGTCTCGGGCTATTTGCTACCGTTCTTTGAGTGGAACATCTGGGGCAAATTGGGAACGACGATCGTCGTAATGGTCGCAATAAATCAACCCTTCACACTGTGGATGCTGCACTCATTTTTCCTGAACATCCCAAAAGACATGGATGAAAGCGCCATGGTCGACGGTTGCACGCGATTTCAGGCCTTTCGGCACGTAATCATTCCGGTGATGTGGCCAGGTGTGATTACCACAGGGCTGTTCAGCTTCCTGCTGGCCTATAATGACTTTACTATCGGTGCAGTGCTGCTGAATTCGGAAAACCAGACAATGGTTCCGAAAATTGCCAGCTTCCTCGGTACCGTGCGCGAAACCGGCGACGTCATGTTCGCGGTCGGTGCAGCAGTCAGTGCGCTGATCCCGCTGTTCTTCCTTGTGCTGTTCTTCCAGCGCCAGATTGTCAGCGGCCTGACAGCCGGTGCGGTGAAAGGATAATAGCGAGCGGGGTCGTGTCGGCCCTGCTGTTCTGAACAGGAGGGAAAATGTCACGCGACTATGGATCGGCGCAGCCACTCAAGCGCCGACATATGCCCACGCTCTTTGATGTGTCGTTGCGACGCTATACGAACAACCGTACCATCCGCATCCCGGATGAGTTCGGTCCGAAGCAAAGCCTTCGCGGGTTTGATCCTGATTACAACAATATCATCGACTATATCGTCCGCATTACCCATCGCATTTGGGAAACCGAAGCGCGCGAGGTCGACTATATCGCGGCCTGCTATGCTCCGACCTCTCTGATCTACGACGATTATGGATTGCAGACTGGCAGCAAGAAGATCATTGCCGATACCCATCATACAACCGGCGCCTTTCCCGACATCATCCTGGATGCGGAAGAGGTGATCTGGGCCGGGGATGACTCGGTCGGCTTTCACACGTCGCACCTGACGCGGATCATCGGGACCAATACCGGTGACAGCCGCTATGGACCGGCAACCGGCAAGAAGGTCAGCGTCATGGTCATCGCCAATTGCGTGGCGCTGGAGAATGACATCTTCCTTGAACATGTGCTCTACAACACATCAGCCATGCTGCAGCAGCTTGGCATTGACCTGTGGGACGAGGCCGACCGGCTTGCGACCGACCCGCCTCCGGGATGGCCGCGCAGCGCGCAGATCTGGGACGACCTGCGCCGGTCTGCCGCCCCTGCGCAGCCGCTCTCGGCCACTGATCCGGTTGACGGCTTTGACCCCGATGCCTTTGCGCGGGATCTGCATGACAATATCTGGAATGGCGACATGAGCATGGTCGATGCCAGCTATGTCTCCGATTTGCCCTTTGAAGGGACGACGGAACGCGGGTTCAAAGGCAGCGCCGCCTACAAGGAGTATGTCGACAGCCTGCGCCGCGCCTTTCCCGACCTCTCGCTTCAGGTGGATGAAGTGTATTGGATGGGCAATGACGATGACGGTTGGCTGATCTCGACCCGTTGGAGCGCCGAGGCCACGCATGACGGCGACACCGATATGTATCGCGCGGCAAGCGGCGCGGCCTGTCAGATCTGGGGCATCACCCAATGGCGTGTCAAGGATGGACGGGTAGAACAGGAATGGCAGCTTTTCAACGAATTGGATCTGATGATGCAGATCGCCAGAGCGCGCCGGGATACGGTCTGAGACATACCACACTCCGGCGGGTGCAACCGACGGCACAATCTGAAACACGAAAGAAAAGACATGTCGGATTTACAATCTGCAAAAAACCTCGTGCGGGCTTACTTTGAGGCGCTCGACAACGATCCGGTAGCTGCGGCCAAGCGCCATTTTGCACCGAATGCGATCTGGCGCGGTTACCATCCGTTCCACGAAATCCACGACCCGGTCGAGGTGGCCGAACGGTTCTGGAGGCCGCTGCAAAACAGTCTGCGCAGGATGCAGCGCCGGCTGGATATTTTCATGGCGGGAGACAATCATCTTGAGGCGGGTGGTGTCTGGGTCGCTTCGATGGGCCACCTGATGGGTCTGTTCGATGCGGATTGGCTGGGTATCCCCCACACCAACAAGATTGCCATGCTGCGCTATGCGGAATTTCATCGCGTAGACGGAGACAGGATCACAGATACGGCAATGTTCTTCGACATTCCGCATCTCATGGCTCAGGCAGGATTGAAGGTGTTTCCGTCCCAGACCGGTGCGCAATTGGTGCAACCCGGTCCGATGACACATACGGGCGTCATGTTCGACGCGCAGGATTCTGAAGAGGGTCGCAAGACACTCGCCGCGATCGAGTTCATGATCGATGACATTCGCGATTGGACAGGCCGTGAGGAACTCGGTCTGGAAGAAGAGCTGCCGCGCAGCTGGAATGACGACATGATCTGGTGGGGTCCGACTGGTATCGGGGCGACCTATACGATTGAACGATACATCAAGCAGCATTCAGGGCCCTTTCGCGATGGCTTGGCTGATCGCGCCTTCAACGGCCATATCGCGCGTATAGCCGAAGGTGAATTCGGTGGTTTTTTCGGCTGGCCAAATCTCACGCTCAGGCCATCGGGTGGATTTATGGGTATGCCTGCCACTGACAAACTCAGCGATATGCGGGTGATTGATATGTATCGGCGGAGCGGCGACAAGCTGACGGAAAACTGGATATTTATCGACTTGCTGCATTTTTGGAATCAGCAAGGAGTCGATCTGCTTTCACGCATTCCGCATATGCGCAGCTAAAGGGGTAGGGATGAATTGGACGGGGGCTCCGTTACCAAGGTTTAAGCGCGCCAATTTTTTCAGCGATCATATCGCAGCTAGGTAGCCAGCTCAGCGCAAGGTTGTCAGGGTGCAGGTTGGTCGATAGGCTTCCCTCAGCGGACGCGTGCGGGCCCAAAGGAGAACGACGATTTGATCGAAATGATTGATCGGCTCTTTGAAGCCTTGCCATATCTGGCTCTATTCGTCGCGATTTCCCTTGGATACCTTGCCGGAAAGCTGACCATAGGGCGCTTTGTTCTGGGCGGCATTGCGGGAACGCTGCTGGTTGGTGTCGGGGTTGGTCAGTTTGGCGTCACCATAGACCCCGGCGTCAAAACGATCTTTTTTGCGCTGTTCATTTATGCGGTGGGGTATCAGGGTGGTCCGCAGTTCGCCCATGCCCTGAATCTGCGATCGCTCAACCAGCTCATCTCGGCATTTGTCATGTGCTTTGCTGGCCTGATTTGCGTTGTTGCGGCGGCTTGGCTGTTTCAGCTTGATCGGGGCACTGCAGCGGGGCTGGCGGCGGGTGGGCTCACTCAATCGGCGATCATCGGTACGGCAAGTGGTGCAATCTCCAAGCTGGATGTTTCCGCCGATCTGATCCGCACGATGGAAACCAACGTCGCCGTCGGCTATGCGGTGACCTATATTTTCGGCTCGCTCGGCCCGATCCTGATCGCAACCTGGCTCATTCCCTTGGTGATGAAATGGGATATTCGCGCCGAGGCGATCAAGCTGGAACAAACGATGGCTGGCGGGCGCACGGTATTGGGGCCGGGACAGTTCAACGCGGTGCGCGATGTGGTGACGCGGTTCTATCTGGTGTCCGAAGGCAGCGCCGCGATAGGTCAGCAGGTCTTGGCTGCGGATGCGGCGGTCGCGGATGCAGCCATCGAGTCGGTGATACGCGAGAGCGCCGCACTCGATCTGTCCGAAGCAACAATCATTGCCGCAGGCGACGTCATTGCCCTGTCCGGCCCCACCGCCATTGTGCAGAAGTCCGCAGACTATTTCGGTCCGGAAGTGATCGCGCCCGAGGGGTTCGAACTGGTTCAGGAAAGCCGCGAGATCATCCTGACCAACCGCGATCTTGTCGGGCTGGACTTGCAAGAGGTGCATGACAAGGTGGGCGCCGACATCCGCCACGGCGTCTTTCTCACCAGCGCCCGGCGGCTTGGACGGGAATTGCCGATTGCGCCGAAACTGGCTCTGCGACGGGGCGATGAGTTGCATTTCACCGGTGCGCCGAAAGATCTGGATCGGATGCAGAAGCTGCTCGGCTACAAGATCTCGGCAGCGGCGGTTACCGATTTCATATTCTTCGGTCTCGGGCTGGCTGTCGGCTTCCTCCTGGGGATGATCGAGTTCAAGATCGCGGGCATTCCGGTCAGCATCGGAACCGGCGGCGGTTGCCTGCTGTCGGGATTGCTGTTTGGCTGGCTGCACAGCACGCATCAGCGGTTTGCCGCGCTGCCGGTGGGGGCCTCGAATTTTCTGCGGGATTTTGGACTGGCGGTGTTTGTCGGTGCCGTAGGCATTTCCGCAGGCCCGCAAGCGCTTGAGACGCTGCGCGAGTCCGGCCTGACGTTGTTCTTCCTCGGGGTCGCGGTGACCATCATTCCGCAGATCGTCGTGTTCTTTTTCTCCTACTACGTGCTGCGCATTCAGAACCCGATCGAGGCTCTTGGCTGTCTTGTTGGCGGGCGCAGCGCCAATCCCGGCTTTGCCGCACTTCTGGACAAGGCGGGTAACGCCACGCCTGTGGTGTCATTCACCGTCACCTATGCGGTCGCAAATGTATTTTTGACGCTTTGGGGGCCGATCATCATCGGCGTGATCAACACCAACCCGTCGCCCTAACCCAAGGAGATGTCCGATGGACGACCTGGATATTGCCAAACTTGCCGATCTCAGCCCGTTCGAGCTGAAGGACAAGCTGATCGAAATTGCCAGCTCGGATGCGGACCGGATGATGCTGAATGCCGGGCGCGGGAACCCGAACTTTCTTGCCACCTTGCCTCGGCGCGCCTTTCTGCGACTGGGCGAGTTTGCGATGCAGGAGGCCGAGAGGTCTTATTCCTACCTCAACAGTGGATTTGGGGGGCTGCCTGACGCCGAGGGCATCGTCCAGCGCTTTGACGCCTTTTCGAACCACAACGCTTCCGACCCCGGTGTGACCTTCATCCAGTCGGCGATCTCTTATGTGCGCGATCAACTTGGGTTGGACCGCAAGGCGTTCCTCAGCGAAGCGGTTGGGGCGTTTCTGGGCTGCAATTATCCGGTGCCGCCCAGAATGCTGAGCCATGCCGAAGAGATCGTGAAAGCCTATATCGCGCAGGAAATGTATGGGCCAGTCCCGCAGCAAGGTGACTTCTCGCTCTTTGCCACCGAAGGTGGCACGGCGGCCATGACCTATATTTTCCAGACGCTCAAGAACAACCTCCTGATCGATGCCGGTGACAAGGTTGCGCTGGGCACACCGATCTTTTCACCCTATCTCGAAATTCCTCCCTTACCTGGATACGACCTTGAGATCGTCGATATCCGCATGGATGAAGAGGATGACTGGCAGTTCCCCGAGTCCGAGATCAAGAAACTCGAAGACCCGGCGGTCAAGGTGTTTTGCGTGGTCAATCCCAGCAACCCGCCTTCCGCAAAGCTGTCGCAGGCTTCGCTTGACCAGATCGCCGATCTGGTGAACGGCCCGCGAAAAGACCTGATCATCATCACCGACGATGTCTATGGCACCTTTGCAGATGACTTCGTGTCGCTCTTTGCCCGCTGCCCGCGCAACACGCTCTGCGTTTACTCCTTCTCAAAGTATTTCGGTGCGACGGGTTGGCGGCTTGGCGTGATCGGGCTGCACGAAGAAAATGCGATCGACACGGCGCTTGCGAAACTTTCGGAGGACGCCAAACAAACCCTCGACCGGCGCTATATGTCCCTGACGACCGAGCCCCGCGCCCTGCGCTTCATCGACCGCCTTGTCGCAGACAGCCGCGCCGTGGCACTGAACCACACGGCGGGTCTGTCGCTGCCTCAACAGCTTCAGATGACGTTGTTCGCGCTGAACGGGCTGATGGACATCGACGGTCGCTACAAGGAGGCCGCCAAACGTCTTGTGCGGCACCGTTTCGATACGCTCTACAAACATATGGGCACAACGCCTGAGCTGGACGACAACGACATCGCTTATTACACATTGATCGACCTCAAGAAGCTGGCTGCCCGCCTCCATGGCGGCGGCTTTGCCACGTGGTTTGAGGACAACAACAAGGCCACGGATTTTTTGTTCCGACTGGCGGACGAGACGGGGGTGGTTCTGCTGCCCGGCAAAGGGTTTGAGGTGGTCGACCCTTCGGCTCGCGTCTCACTCGCGAACCTGACGGAACACGACTACGCCAGCATCGGCAAATTCGCCCGAAGGGTGATCGACGAATACCATGCTGACTACAGCCGTGAGACCGGATCGCATTAGTGCCATCCTGTCTGGGTCCGGCCCACACCAAACCGCGCTCTGACAAGCGTCTGCGTCGAAGAAAAACCCAGCGCGGCGCATGGAGACGGTTCAGGTCATCAACTTGCGCACCGACCCGATTTTGACCGCCCGGCCTGTCCGGCGCGATTGAACTGCGGCAAAGGTCAGGGCCAGCGACCTTAGGTTGGATTGCGCCGAATTCATCGGGTCGCGATCCTCTTCGATTGCGCAGAGGAGTTCGCCCATGGCGCCAGAGAACCCATCATTGAACCACTGACCCTCAAGCTCTGGTCGCGCGATGCCTTCTGCCATGGTCAGCGTCAGGGCTTGGGAAGAAAGATCCGGCCCGTCTGACATCAGGCTGCCGCGCGTTCCGGCAATATAGGTCGTGTCGCGCGCGCCATGGGGGGTACTGCCATCGAAAACAAGACTTGCCTGGCCGCCATCAAGCTGCACCAGGGCCTGCGCGAGCAGCGGGACCTTATTGGGCTGACCCTGCGCGCGCGCCGAGGCGGCAAAGACGCTATGGGCGCGGTCCCCGGTCACAGACGTTAAGAAATCGAACCAATGCACGCCGAAATCATAGAGAAGCAGATCCTCGATTTCATCAAAGGGCGTGCCAGCGGTCCACCCGTGATCCCAATGGATCGAGATATGTGTCGAAAGAACTTCTCCGATCAAACCCGCTTGAACAGCTTCGCGCATCCAGGACATATGCGGCGACCAGCGGCCATTCTGGTTGACCGCAAGCTTCACGCCATGGTCGTCGGCGAGTTTCACGAGGTCTTCGCCAATGTCGAGGTCTGTTACGAAAGGCTTCTGACTCAGCACATGTTTGCCGGCCTTCAGAGCGGCTTCGATGATCGGCAGGCGATGCTCTGGGTGAAGGGTAATGTCGATGACACTGATATTTCGATCCGTCAGAAGTGATTGCCAATCGTCTTCGATCCGCGCCGCGGGGCAATATTCAGCAGCCTTTTCTTCTGCTTTGCTTCGGGTGCGGTTCCAGAGCGCGGCAACCTCCCAACCGGCGTTGCGATAGGCGTCCAGATGGCTGGCAGAGATTCCACCGGTTCCGATCATGCCGATCCTGGGCCGATAGGTCTTGGGGTGTGGCGGACGGTAGGGCAATGAGGGCGCTTCGATTGCGGGCAAGCCCGCCGATTTCAGGGCATAGGTGTCGGTATCCGCAGAATCTGAGGTCATTGGAGCAGCCCCAAGGTCCGCTTCTCGGCGGCTGATTGTACGGCGGTGTCGACTATTCGCTGGGCTGTCAGGCAAAGTTCGGGATCAAGCGGGCCGCTCACCGGCCTATCTTGTGCGAGGCACCCCAGAACATATTCGATGGCGTTGCGTTCACCCTCCGGCAAGGGGTCGGCGGGGATATCATGCCGCGCAGTCCGGGTGCGGGTCTGCACGGTAACATGGTCTGCGTAGTCAGGCGATGAGATGGTTCCATCGGTGCCGACAAAGACAAACCCGCAGGTGGGCTGAGGCTGCGTCGTCCAGGGATCGGTGAAGGTGCCCCAGCGGGTCTCCATCTTCGACAGACCCTTCGCATAGCGGCAAACGGCGATGGCGTGCTGGTCGACCTCGATGCCGGGGGTTTCGTCAACAGTGCAGGTCACCTCAAGCGGGGCCTCACAATTCATGTACCAGGTGCCAAGCGTCGCGCCGTAGCCAAGGTAGTCAAGCAGTGAACCCCCTCCGGACGCCTTCTTGTACCACCAGGACTCGGGCTTTTGACGTTCGACCTCTTCGGCGCTGACCTCAACCTTGTCGGCAAGATGATAGAGCGGGCCGCGATTGCCGTCATAGAAATGAACTTCGCGCAGCTCTCCGATCAGGCCTTCATCGATCAAGCGCTTTGCGGTCACATGGCTTTCGACCCAGCGCAGCGGCCAGTTGATGATCATCTGTCTGCCCGACCCGTCCATCGCCGCGATCATGCGCCGGGCGTCCTCAATCGACGCAGCGAAGGGTTTTTCGACAAAGAGATGAAGATCTTGCGGCGCTAGCTTCTCGGCGTAATCGGCATGATCTGCCGTGGCCGCACAGAGTATCGCCATGTCATAGGGCCCAGCTGCCATACAGGTGTCAAAATCGGTGAAAACAGCCGTCTCGGGAATGGCAAATGTTTCGATCGCGGATTGCATCCTGGCGCGGTCGGGATCGAAGAGTCCCGCGATTTCAGCATCTGGATGCTCATGCACCATGCGCAACAGATCCCCCATATGCATATGATCAAAGCTGATGCCGACGATACGGATTTTGGACATGGGAGCCTCCTGTCAACGTGTGCCGGTGATCCTTACATAGAGCGCGGTAACTGCGAGAATGATAAGTCCAAAAAGCGCCGTGCGTGCGCCCTCGGGCATCTGCAAGAGCGTGAGCATCGTATCGAGGACGCGCAGGATCAGCGCGCCGACGATTGCACCCGCATAGCTTCCGCGCCCGCCAAAGATCGATGTGCCGCCAATCACCGCAGCAGCAACCGATGGCAAGAGCAGCGGATTGGCCAGGCTCAACGAGGTCTGCCGGATCATCCCGAGATAGAGCAGACCGGCAAGTGCTGCAATGAGGCTGGAGAGCACATAAAGCGCCAGATAGACCTGCCAGGCCCGCACGCCCGAAAGCTTCGCCGCATGTTCGTTCGACCCAAGGGCAAAGAGCAGGCGGCCAAAGCCCGTATACCGCATGAGCCATAGAATGAAGAGTGCGAAGGGGACAAAGACAATCAGACCGTTTGGCATGCCCGCCGTGCGACCGGTGCCGAGCCATGCCAGGAATTCGGGGATATGCGTGCCCGCATTGATGACCAGGCGCTGATAGACCTGCAGGCAGCCGGTGGCGATCAGCCCGGTTCCCAGCGTCATGATCAAAGGATGCACCCGCACCAGACCCACCCCGATGCCATTCACCACGCCAACAGCCAGCGCAGCGGCGAGGGCGACAAGGATCGCTGGCGTGACGCCCCAAACAGCGCTCAGCGTGGCACAGACAAAAGCGGATACCGTGGCCACGACCCCGACCGAGAGGTCGATCCCGGCGGTGAGCATCGTCAGCACCTGACAGGCCGCGAGCATCGCCAGAGGGATTGCAAACTTGATGAGGTTGCCGACCCAGAAGGTCGAGATCAGCCCGTCTCGACCGGCGCGGATCGGCATGACTATTCCCGGACGCAACACCTCAAGCACCGCGATCATCAGGACAAGAAAGACCAGCAGGGGGATGATCGGGTTGTCGCGTAGGTATCGACCGAACCGAACCACTGGAGTGTCTGCGTTGTGGGTACTCATCGGCGTGCACCTCTCAAGGATGCGGCGGTCCCTAGCATCACGACCGCGACCATGATGGTTCCCTCTATGATCGTGGTGACGTTTGGATCAACAGCCAGCAGCGTCAGGATCGTGCGGATGATACGCAGGATGAACACGGCGATGATCGGTCCGAGCAAACCGCCCTTGCCTCCGCCCAGAACAACCCCGCCCAGCACCACAGCCGCGACCGACGCCATCAGATAGGGTCCCGGAACGGGCTCTCCGATTCCGGTCAGGGCGGCGAGGCTCAAGCCGCCCATCGCGCAAAACAGGCCGCAAATCCCGTAAGCCGCGATCTTGGTGCGCCCTACCGCAACGCCGGAACGGAACGCGGCGAGTTCGTCCGACCCGGTAGCGTAGATGGATAGCCCAAGTTTGGTGCGCCGAATGGGAAGCCAGACGATGGCAATGCCAAGCGCGATGACCAAAAATGCCTTGGGGAGGCCGTTGAAAACAAAACTTCCGCGGATGGCGTGTTCAAGCCAATCGGCCGTTGCACCGCCCGGGCTCTCTAGGATCAAAAGGGCCGCGCCCTCCCAGACAAAGAGCATCGCAAGCGTCACGACGATGTCAGGCACACGGGTGAGGACGATCAGGGCGCCGTTGATCACACCCATGGCAAGCCCAAGACCAAGCACGATGATCAGCGCCGGGATGCCCGCCATGCGCTCCATGAGCACAGCCGCTGTCACGGCGCAGACGGCCATCATCGAAGCGACCGACAGATCAATGCCGCCGACGATCACAACCACCGCCATGCCAGCGGTGGCAAAGGCAAAGGGCAAAGCGGCGCGGGCAATGCTTTCCAGCCCGGAGACACCGAAAGACGGCTGAATGAGCTTTGTGACGACCAGAAGGACAACCAGCAGGGCCGCAAGGCCCGACACCCAGGCATGTTTGCGGACAAACCGGCTCACGCCGCGCCCTCGGTTGTGGTCAAGCCGTAAGCGGCGCGCATCAGGGTCTGTTCGTCAGCCTCGGCTGCGTCGATCACATCGACCACCCGGCCATTGAAAATGACGACGGCGCGGTCACAGGCCAGCGGCACCTCTTCAAGCTCTGACGTATAGAACAGGATGGCCGCCCCTTGTTCGGCAAGCTCGCGCACCAGGGGATAAATCTGTCGCTTGGTGCGCACGTCGATGCCGCGCGTGGGATCGAACAGCAGCAGCGTTTCGACGCCGGTTGCAAGCCAGCGCCCAATCGTCACTTTCTGCTGATTGCCACCCGACAGACGCTGCACTTCACCCTGCGCGCGCGTGTCGATCTGCAGCTTCTCGATGGCATATCCCACCCGCTCACGTTCGTGGCGCCGGTTCAGCGGTCCCCAATTGGCCAGCCGGGCAGCGAATGGTAGCGCGATGTTTTCTTTCACCGAACGTTGGGACAGAAGGGCGTCAGCCCGGTTTCCCGGCACGAAGGTGAGGCCAGCAGCGATGGCGTCAGCGGGATGGGTGAAACTGACAGGTCTGCCATCAACCTCGATCCTGCCCGCGCTGGGCTTTTCGAAACCTGCAAGCACGTCGAACAACTCGTCCTGCCCTTGGCCTTCCAATGCGACGACACCCAGTACCTCGCCGGGGTAGAGATCAAAGGAGACATCGGAGAATTTTGGCTCGGCGGCCAGCGTCCTGACACTGAGGCGCGGTGTCTGGCTTTGCGCGAGTGTCGTCTGTGGCATCGCCCTCTGGCCAAGATCAAGTTTCTGACCGAGCATCAGTTCGACCACGCGATCCTCTACCCCCTCTTCGATGTCCAGATCACCGACGGTCTGACCATCCCTCAGAACAGTCGCGCGGTCACAGAGATCAGAGATTTCCGTGAAGCGGTGCGAAACATAGATCACCCCCATCCCGTCATTTGCCTTGCCGCGTACCGTTTTGAGCACGCGGTCGACAAGATCGGTCGGCAATGCCGCCGTCATCTCGTCCAGAAGCAGAACGTCGGGGTCGGCGGCCAGAGCACGCGCAAGATCAAGGATGCGCAAGGTTGCCAAAGGCAGATCGCTTATCATGTCCGACTGGGCAAGATCTGTGATGCCGAGTTCAGAAACCCAATGTCGGAAGGGCTCGGAGGGTGTATCGGTCAGGCGCAGATTGTCGGTCACGTTGAGATCGGGAATGAGCGAGGGTTCCTGATAGACAGGGACGAGACCTGATCTGCGCGCCTCTGCTGGGCTGCCCACCAGTGCCGGTTTGCCGCGGATCAGGACATGGCCGGTGTCGGGTTGCAAAGCGCCGGTAATGATCTTGACGAAGGTGGACTTCCCGGCCCCATTGGCGCCCATCAGAGCAACGATTTCTCCCTCAGCTACCGTCAGCCGCGCATCAGTCAACGCCCGCACGGCGCCGAAGCTCTTGGCCACGCCGGACGCGTCAAGGAGGGCTGTGTTTGTCATGAAGATCTCTGGTTGCCTGCTGGTCGCCGGGTGGCCCCCGCATCGATTTGGGGGCCAACCTGGTTTTGAATCAGCCTTCGCCCGGACCTTCGCAGGCGATGATCTGTTCCATGGTATAGTCGGTCCAGCCCGGAACAGTCACGGAAACAGGCCATTCTGGATCTAGGTTGGGGTTCTGCGCCGCGGAAATTGTGGCCACACCGTCGTCGGTGGTATTTTCCCAGAGTACGGGATCGACAAGCACGGTTTTGCTGTCTGGTGCCTCTCCGTTCAGAATGTCGACCGCGAGCGCAATTCCCGCGCCGCCAACCGAACCGGGGTTGGTCACGGCGGCCCCTTTGAGGCCATCCACCTCGGTCAGATATTGCACGAAACCCGCGTTATCGGCACCGACAATCGGCACGAGCGGCGCGCCGGATTCGGTGAACACATCGACAATCACATTGTCGATCCCGCTGGTCCAGACCCCGTCAAACGGGATACCTGTCGCAAGAAAATCGAACATCTGTTGCTTGCCCTGATCCTGCTGCCAACCGGTGAAAACCTCGTGGACAACCTTGATATCCGGGAACTCTTCCAAAGCGCGTTTGAAACCGTTGTCCCGGTCGGTATCAGCTGACACGCCAGCAATGCCGCGCATATAGACCACGTCACCTTTGCCGCCGAGCTGCTCGAACAGCCACTTGGCGCCGAGATAGGCGTATTCCTCCTGATTGTTGGAGAGGATATAAGCGCCCTCTGCGGTAACGCCCGCGTCTACCGCGACCACCACGATATCCTGCGCCATGGCCTGTTCCAGCGCAGAGTTCAGAGCATCAGGGTTCGATGGGTTCAGGACGATGGCGTCGACACCGGCTTCGATGAGGTTGTTGATGTCTTCAAGCTGGCCCGCGCTGTCGGTATTGCGATGCGCCACGATGATGTTGTCTACGTCGCCCTCGACCAAAGCCTGCGCACGCATCGCGCAGATCATCTGTTCGCGCCAGCCATTGCCCTGCACGGTGTTGGAAACGCCAATCGTATAGCCTTTATGCGCGTCGGCAAATGCCGCCGACGACAAGGACGCAGCGAGCGCAAAAGCGGCGACGCCTGATAGTAATGTCTTCATTTTATGTTCCTCCCAGTTCACAATCTGTTTTGAGTTCCCGGCGCTTCACGCTCTTTTCTATTTGATGAAGGGTTGCAGAACGTCCCGCGCCAGAAGAAAGCCCCTTTTCACTTTCTCATCTGTGCCTTCGAACAACCTGTCTTCGTGTTCGATGATGACCGGCCCATCATACCCGGCGCGATAGAGGCCGGAAAAGAAATTGGACCAGTCCACATCGCCGAGACCGCAGAGCCGGGGTATTTGCCACCCCATCCCTACCGACATGATGCCGTGTTCATAGAGTCCATCGTAATCCACCATGAGGTCCTTGGCATGCACGTGACCCATATGCGGCCCGAATTCCTTGATGAAACGGGTCTGGTCGATGAACTGCCAGATCAGGTGCGACGGGTCGAAATTCATGCCGACCCCGTCGCCCCATTGCTCGAAGATGCGTCGCCAGATTCGGGGGCTGTAGGCAATGTTGTGACCGCCGGGCCATTCATCATAGCTGAAGATCATCGGGCAGTTTTCAAAACACAGCCTGACACCCGCATCCTGTGCATGTCGCACGATAGGGTCAAAAATCTCGGTGGCTCGCACCCAGTTCTCATCGACATTCAAGGAGCGGTCTCCGCCGACAAAGGTGTTGACCACTTCGACCCCCATCACACCAGCGGCGGAGATGACTTTCTTCAAATGGCTGATGACGTCTTCGCGGTGATCTGCCTCCGCGTGCAGCGGATTGGGGTAGTAGCCAAGGCCGGAAATCTCGATCCCGTGCTCGGCAAGCTGGCTTTTGACATCGGAACCCTCAGAGGCGGTCAATCCGTCAACATTGATATGGCTCGTTCCCGCATAACGCCGCTTTTCGCCTCCTGCTGCGGGCCAGCAAGCGATCTCAAGCGCGGAAAACCCGTTGGCACCGGACCACGCCGCGACATCTGTCAAATCCGTATCTTCGAAAGGAGCGGTCAGCAGGCCCAGTTTCATTTTATCCCTCTCCTATCTCGCTCAGGTCAACCCAGCGCTGTTCTTGTGACGATCTCAGCACCGCATCGCAGAACAACATCTCGTAATGCCCATCCTCTAAGGTCGCCCAGGTGCTGCCGGGCTGTCGGCCACCCCGCACAACATCCGAGTAAACGGCGCGAAAGAAGTTGAAGAAGGAGTCTGCGAACCCCTCCACGTGTCCGGGGGGCAGGGTAGCCGCTGCAACTCCGGCCTCGTTCATCAGAGTAAAGTCCCGCATCAGGGTTTGGTTCGGGCCGTCGCGATGACCAAGGAACAAGTGATCGGGTGTCTCGCTGTCCCAGGCCGCGCTTGCCGTGGACCCTGCGATATCCCATTGCAGCGAATTCTTGCGACCGACATTGATCTGACTGGTACTCATCACGCCGCGTGCACCATTGTCGTAGCGGATCATGATCATGGCCGCGTCATCGGTTGAGACTGCGACCCGCTCTGTTGCGCCAGCGGCGCTGGAAAAGGTCTCTACCGGGCCGGTGGGCTTCTCGCGTTCGGGCAGGAAGGTTGTCAGCTCCGCCATGAGTGATGCGGCCTTCAGCCCTGTGACGAAACTCGTCAGGTCCACCCAATGCGTGCCGATGTCGCCGACCGAGCGCAACGCGCCGCCCATCTCGCTTTCCAACCGCCAGTTCCAGTCGGTTGGTTTCGCCAGCCAGTCCTGATGATAATGCCCGGTGACAAAGCGTATATCGCCCAGATCACCCGCTTTCACCATCCCATGAGCCTGTTGGTTCAGGGGATAAAAGCGGATGTTGTAACAGACCGCAGCGACCTTGCCGGACGCTCTTGCAATCTCGACCATCTCGGCGCTTTGGGCGGAGGTCATCGCCAGCGGCTTTTCGCAGATCACGTGTTTTCCGGCTTCCAGAATGGCTTTCACCTGCGGGTAATGCGCATGATTGGGTGAGGTGACATGCACGACGCTCACGCTGTCATCGGTCAACAACTCCTCCAACGAGGCATAGGAGTGGGAAAGGCCGATTTCGCGCGCTCTTTCCGCGCCGCGCTCCGGTGAGGAGCCGAGGACGCCACGCACCTGAACACCCAGACGGCGCAGAGCCTGCACATGCACGGTTCCGATGAACCCTGTTCCTATGACCGCGGCTCCGGTTTCGGCTATGCCCCTCACGTCCACACCCATTCAGACAACAGAATACCCTCCGTCCACCGGAATGCAGGCGCCGGTCAGGAAGGCCGCCGCATCCGAGGCCAGAAACAGTGCCGCACCGACAATATCATTGGGTTGACCCCAGCGCCCCAAAGGCGTGCGCGCCTCTACCGCTGCGGTGAAATCCGGGTTTTCCCGCGCTCTGGCGGATTGCTCGGTCACAATGAACCCCGGGGCGATCGCATTCACCCGGATGCCATCCTGCGCCCAGGCAATTGCCAGCGACTTGGTAAGCTGTTCGACACCCGCCTTTGACGCGCCATAAGCCGGGTTCTTTGGCGAGCCGAAGCGGGCATACATCGAGGCAATGTTGATCACGCGGCCTCGGGCCTTGGACAGGGCAGGGTAGAGCGCCTCTGCACACCGGAACGTGCCGGTCAGGTTCACATCAAGCACATGCGAAAAGAAATCCGGCGCCATTTCTTCGCCGCGACGGGTGATTGCGGCGCAATTGATCAGGACATCCACGCTGCTATGCGCCTGCGCGAAAGCCTTCACCGCTTGGGTATCCGTGACGTCCAGTTGGGTATAGGTGAAGCGGTCTGCATCCACTGGCGCGCAGTTTGGCTCGACACCCGTGATTTCAACCTGTGCACCGGCATCCTGAAAGGCGCGCGCAATGGCGGCGCCGATACCGGCCCGACTGGCCCCGATCACAAGCACCTTGGCGCCCGCGAAGTCGAAAGCCACAGCGGCGGTCACCCGAAAAATCCTATCGCGTTACGGTGGCAGATGTGTTTCCCCAGATCTTCTCATGTTTCGTACTGAGTTTATGCAATCGATTTCATGTCCGGTAAAACCCCTTTTCAGAGCATGAAATCGATTGCATAGTCGCCTTGGCAAAAGATTCGAGTCAAGCTGCAAATTCTCTGACGGGCCATCGACATGTTCCAGAAACCCGCCACAATTCAGGACGTCGCCCGCGCTGCAGGCGTCTCGACAGCAACGGTCAGCCGCGTTTTGTCAAACCCCGGCCTCGTTTCTGAGCGTACCCGCGAGGCCGTTTTGCTCGCAGTCCAGGAAACGGGTTACCGGGTCAACCAGGCGGCGCGAAATCTGCGCATGCAGCGGGCAGGCGCCGTGCTGATCCTTGTCCCCAACCTCGGCAAGCCGTTTTACTCCGGCATTCTGGCCGGCATCAGCGAGGGGTTTGTAGGATCCGACTACGCCGTGCTGATAACCGATACAGAAAGCAATCCGCTTCAGGACGCGACACTGTCGGGGTATTTCATCGATGGCCGAATTGACGGGGCAATCTCATTGGATGGAGGCTTGTCTGCCGAGGCGCTTGCCCAATGCACCCGCTGTGGGGCGGGGGGACGGATTGTCTTTTTGTGTGAATGGGTGGAGGGCCAGGATTTCCCGGTGATCTCAAGCGATAACGCAGAAGGCGCGCGGCTTGCCATCCGTCATTTGCATGATCTCGGCCATAAGAAGATTGCCCATGTCACGGGGCCGGATGGGAATATTCTGACCACCGCGCGGCGTGAGGGGATGGTGGCCGAACGAGAGAGACTTGGACTGCCGGTGCGTTCGGAATGGATCATTCGCGGTGATTTCTCACTAGAGTCCGGCCATGAGGCGGCACATCGAATTCTCGCGATGCGTGACAGGCCCACGGCGGTCTTCTGTTCCGCCGATATGGTGGCATTCGGGCTCATAGCCGGTCTGATCGCGGGCGGCTTGCGGGTTCCGGAGGACATCTCGGTTGTCGGATTTGACGATATTGAAATGTCGGGCTCGTTTGTTCCTGCCCTTACCACGATCCGGCAGGATCGTCATGGTTTGGGGCGTCGCGCAGCAGAGGTTCTCTTGGACCGGTTGGCCAAGGCAAATGACCAGAGCGGCCGGGAACCCGCGATGCCCGTTGAACTTGTCATTCGCGCAAGCACAGCGCCACCTACAGATTAGACCGGCGTGCCAGCCATGGGCTAACGGTGTCTATTCTTTGCAGCAACCGGGCCGGATACGGAAATCTCTTGAGCAAGCGTGGATGAGTTGCCAAGCTTCACCGGATATCTCTGGTGTTTTCGAGATTCAGCCGTTCCCTGGGGAGGACGCATGAGCGACACGGTCCCTTTGCATGACACCGCACCACTGGCGCGGGATTATTCCTTGACCGGCCCATCAGGGGTCCGGGCCGTTGAGATCGGGTTGGCAGCGGCAGAATGGTATCATAGCGACGTGCCACGTAAGATGTTCAAGACACTTATAAAACGGCGCGACGGTCCGGCGATGCGCGACACCGCAATCTGGGTCGGGCTGCACATCCTGTTTGCCGCCGGAGGGATATATTTCTGGGGATCCTGGCTGTGCGTGCCATTCTGGTTTGCCTATGGCGTTCTGTACGGGTCGGCATGTGACAGCCGGTGGCATGAATGTGGACACGGGACGGCATTCCGCACGCGATGGATGAATGATGTGGTCTATCACATCGCCTCGTTTCAGGTCATGCGAAACCCGATCAACTGGCGCTGGAGCCACGCGCGCCACCATACCGACACGCTCATCGTTGGTCGCGATCCCGAGATCGCCTGGATGCACCCGATCGGCCTCGTTTTGAAGGCGTTGGCTTTTGTTGGTGTTGTTGAAACCTGGCAATCCCTGAAGGTGCTGGCGCGAAACGCGATGGGTCATGTCTCGCCCGAGGAACAGACCTATATTCCCGAAAGCGAATGGCCCAAAGCGATCTTCTGGGCGCGGGTCCATATGGCGATTTATGTGGCCGTTCTCTGCATCTCAATCGGCATGCTGGTCGCTGGACAGGGCTGGGCCAGCATTATCCCGATTCTGCTGGTCGGCGGGCCACGGGTCTATGGGTGCTGGCATTTCGTTATGACCGGTCTTTTGCAACATGGCGGCCTTGCGGAAAACGTCATAGACCATCGTTTGAACTCTCGCACCCTTTATATGAACCCGATCAGTCGCTGGCTGTATTGGAACATGAACTATCATGTGGAACATCACATGTTTCCGATGGTTCCATATCACGCGCTGCCGGAGCTTCACGAGCAGATCAAGCACGACTTACCAAAGCCAAACACGTCAATCTGGGATGGCTATCGCGAAATGATGGACGCCGTCATGCGCCAGAGGCAGGACCCGGATTACGCGCTGCGCAAAGAGCTTCCTCCAACTGCGCAGCCTTACAACGAAGCCCTGCACAATGAGGTTCCAGAGCGGTCCCCGGCCTGAGATCGCGATGCGGATAGAAGGAATGATCGATGCCCTGGATTGACGCATGCGCCATAGACGACGTCGAGGAAGAAGATGTCATACGTTGGGATCATGATGACCGGACTTATGCAATCTACCGAAGCCTGGATGGTACATTCTATTGCACCGATGGTCTTTGCACGCATGAGCAGGTGCATCTGGCGGACGGCCTTGTCATGGACAACGAAATCGAATGCCCCCGGCACAATGGGGTTTTTGATTATCGCACCGGAGAAGCCTTGCGCGCGCCGGTCTGCGCGAACCTTGCCACCTACGATACCAAGGTTGAGGCCGGTCGCGTACTGATCCAGATCAGCTAACATGTGATCCTTGTTCCTGACGTGCTGGGACGACGGCCAGTTTGGGGGATGTTGCGTGATTGAACTTTCTTCGAAAGGCATCCGCCTCTCCTTCGATCCTGACCTGGGCATAATCCAGAGCTTTCATGTGTCTGATCGCGAAAAAGAGATCGCGCCCCTGCACCTTGCGCCATGGGTGGGATCGGGCGAGACCTTGCCCGATGATATAGCGCCGCACCTGAAGAAGCTCGGCGGAGACTTTTCTGTGCGCCCTTTGCCGGCACGGAAGGCGGTTCAGCGCTGCATGGCTGGTCGGCAAACTCTCCGTGGCGCGTGTTGAAGCATACCGGCGACCACCTCAGCGTCGAGCTGAGGCGGACCGTATTTGGTGCCACGCTCCGCAAGGAGATCACGCTGCGCCCGAACCATCCATTCGTCTACCAACGCCATGTCTTTTTAGGCGGTGAGGGGCATGTGCCGGTCGCAAATCACACCAACGTTGCTTTGCCGAATGGGGGAGTTATCCGCACCTCACCGAAACTGTGCTGGAGAACTCCCAATGTTGCACTCGAAACGGATCCTAGCTTGGGCAGATCAGGTCTGGTGTATCCAGCCAAAAGCCCCTCGCTCTCTGCCTTTCCCGGCATTGGCGGAGATGTGGATTTAACCCGGTATCCATGGTTCCCAAACCACGAGGACTTTATCGCCGGTCTGGAGGCCCCGGGGCACGAATTGGGTTGGACGGCGGTCACAAGACCCGTTGAGGGGGACTTGTTCCTCTCGCTTCGCTCCGCTTCCGCGCTCCCCATGACGATGCTCTGGCACTCAAACGGAGGCAGGGATTATCCGCCCTGGTCTGGCCGGCATTTTGGTTGCCTGGGTGTTGAAGAAGGCGCGGCGGGGCATATCCTGAATGGTCAACTGACGAATGAGGCATCCAGGGGTGGAAGCGTCGCGTTGACGCCCACCGGTACAATTGAGGTCGCACATGTAATTGGGGCGATCCCTTGGCCAAGTGGGTCGGCTGTGCGTTCCATTGACTTGACCGGAGACGGGCTTTGGATCTGCGGCGCGAGGGAGGAAAGCGTGTCCGTGCCAATCCAAGCCAACATGATCAACTCGATCTGATCGAGCCCGCCCCAAAGCAGTTCAGAAATCCGGCGCGAACCGGGGTGCGCTCAGCCCACTGGTCCGGTGGTTTCGCGCACGACCAGCTCTGCCGGGATCAATGAAATGGATTTGGGCATCTCCGGGTCCTTGATGCGGTTCAGAACCACGCGCGCCAGTTTCCGCCCCATCTGGTAGGGCGACACTGCCATTGTCGTAAGGGGCGGCGTCGCAACGGCCGCGTCCTGAATGTCGTCAAATCCGATCACCGAGATTTCCCGACCTGGCTGCATCCCTAACTGGCTGATGCCCAGGCAGGCTCCAATGGCAACCATGTCTCCATTGCACACCAGCGCAGTAATCTCTGGATGCGCGGCGTGGAGCTCCTTAAGTGCGCTCAGGCCGCTTATCTTGTCGTCAAAGCAGTCCCAAACGATGGGGAGGTCGAGTTTGAAATCGACAAGAGCCTGTTCATACCCGGCGATGCGCTCGCTGCGCACGCCCGCCTTGGCTACTCCGCCGAAATAGGCAATATGGCGATGACCCAGTTCAGCCAGGTACTGTGTCGCTTTGGCTGTTGCAGCGGCATTTTCGATCCCGACATGATCGAACCGGCCTGCACCTGATCGACGTAAAAAGGTCACCGTCGACAAGTCATGCGCGGCAAGCAGATCGAATGTGCTGTCCTCCGTGTCTTCGGCAGGCACCCACAGCAACCCACCCCGCGAGCTGCGAATGAAGGCTTCGAGGTTGCGCCGCTGGCGGTCCGTATCGTCGCGACTGTCGAGTACCGAGACCAGATACCCTTCGGTTTCCAGCAAATCGCTGACCCCGCTGATCACCTCGGCATTGAACGGGTTGGCGATCTGGTGGATGGCAAAACCGATCTCGCGGTTCTCGCCCGACCGCATCGAGGCCGCCCGCCCGTCAGTCACGTAATGGAGTCTCTGTGCCGCAGCGAGAACCTTTTTGCGGGTGCCTTCGGAAATCCGCCCAGTTCCGCGCATCACCTGACTGGCGGTCGCGGTGGACACGCCTGCAGCTTTGGCAACGGTTTCAAGCTTGGGTTTTTCAGGCATCGCTTTGGGTCAGTAGATATTACGTTTTGGCAAGTTTTGTGGGTTTCAGGTCAAAGATCAACCGAAATCCAATGGGAATCGTTGATTTCAAGCCTGGATCAAATGTAATTTTAGTTGACGGATGGTATAACGTTATACCATGCTTCACCCAGTGCCGTCTTCCGAGTCGCAGAGCCCGGGGGAACGCGCACAAAACCAATGCGGAGGAGCAAATGTCATTCAGAGTCACTCTGGCGGGGGCCGTGTCCGGTGCCGCCATTCTCGTTTCGGCCGTCGCGGCGCAGGCCGACGACGTGCTGTTCTGGTCCACCCAGGCCAAGCCGGTGGAAGAGGCGCAGGCGATGCGCGAGCAAGTACTTGGCAGCCATGACGGCGGCGTTGACTATCAGCCGAACGATGCGGGCCCCTGGCTGACACGACTGCAGGCCGAACTGCAGGCCGGTGATGGCTCGATCGGTGTGCTGGGTGCGCTGCATGGCGATTTCTCGGCCATGAACACCGATGATCTGGTCGATCTCGATGATCTGGGCGTTGCCGCCTCCAGCGACACGTTCAACAACCTTGCCAAGCTAGGTGGCGACGGGATGCAATATATCCCGTGGATGCAGGCCAGCTATATCATGGCAGCCAACAAAGAGGCGCTGCCCTACCTACCCGAGGGCGCCGACCTGGACGCACTGACCTATGATCAACTGATCGAATGGGCGGCCAATGTGCATGAGGCGACCGGCGAAGCCAAGTTCGGCTTTCCCGCAGGCCCCCAAGGGCTGAAACACCGGTTTTTCCAGGGTTATCTCTACCCGTCCTACACCAACGGCGTCGTGCGTACTTTCGCTTCAGATGAGGCGGTGACTGCGTGGGAGAAGTTCCTCGAATTGTGGGAGCATACCAACCCCGCCTCGACCAACTTCTCGTTCCTGCAGGAACAGTTGCTGAACGGGGATGCGTGGATCGCCTTTGACCACACCTCGCGTCTGGCGCAGGCGTTCAATGAGCGGCCCGACGATTTTGTCGCATTCCCGGCCCCGGCCGGCCCGGCGGGTCGCGGCTTCATGCCGGTGATTGCGGGCGTTGCCATTCCGCGTACTGCGCCGGACATGGATGCATCCAAAGCGCTGGTCGCGCATATGCTGAAGCCCGAAACACAGATCGCAACGCTAAGGGCCACCAACTTCTTCCCGGTGGTTGAAGTTGAGCTTCCCTCCGACCTGCCGCCCTCGGTTCAGGCCTCCGGTGCTGCCATCGCCAAGATGAGCGGCGCGGCGGACGCCAATCCGGGCCTGCTGCCTGCGGGGCTGGGTGATCAGGGCGGTGATTTTAACCGTGTCTTCACCGACTCGTTCGAGCGGATCGTGCTGGCTGGTCAGCCCATCCGCGCCGTGCTGGACGACCAGAAAGGTGCCCTGCAGAAAATTATGGACGAGACCGGCGCGCCGTGCTGGGCGCCGGATGCACCCTCCGACGGGGCCTGCCCGGTCGAATAATCTCCCTGGTGCAAAGCATCATCTTTGCGCCGCTGTCCGGGCCACATTAGCGGCCCGGACCCCTGAGAAGTCGACTCCAACAGCTGAAATTTATCCGGAGTAAGCCGATGAACGCCCGGTTCTTGCCTTATGTTCTGATCCTGCCGGTCACATTGTTTCTGTGCCTGTTTTTCCTCTACCCCTTCGTGCTCGTCTCGCAACAGGCCTTCAGTGGCGAGAACGGGTTCAGCCTCGACAACTTTCGCGACGTTGTCACCTACTGGAAATTCCCGATCTCATTGAAAAACACGCTGCTGTTGGCGGCGGCCGTGGTGCCGGTGCAGTTGGCGCTGGCGCTGTTGATGGCAACGATGGTCAACCGGATGCAGAAGGGCCGGGATATGGTCCTTTATATCTGGACGATCCCGCTGGGCATTTCCGATCTGGCCGCCGGTATCATTTGGCTGGCAATCTTTGAACAATCCGGCTTCCTCAACTCGATGATGAGCGGGCTGGGCATTGTCGACCGCCCGGTGAACTTCCTGTCCTATCAGCATCCGGGCATCGTCTTCCTCGCCATCGCACTGGCCGAGATCTGGCGAGCAACCGCGATCATGCTGGTGATCCTTGTGGCGGGCATCGGTCTTATCCCGAAGGAATATTATGAGGCCGCCGAGGTGTTTGGCGCGTCGCCATGGAAACGCTTCTGGCGCATCACCCTTCCGATGCTGCGCCCGTCCCTGCAAACCGCACTGGTGCTGCGCGTGATCCTCGCCTTCGAGGTCTTTGCCGTGGTCGCGGCCCTTGGTGGCACGCTTTTCCCGGTGCTCATGGGCGAAACCTATGCCTATCAGTTCGACCTGCTCGATAGCGGGGCGGCCGCCGCGATGGCGCTGATCATCCTCGCCATCTCGATCGCCTTCACCCTTGTCATCCTGCGCGCCCTGCGCGTCCCGAAAGGAGCCGGAGTATGACCGCCGTCGCAACCGATACCCCCGCCGATACGCAGAAATCCGGGCGCAAGCTTTACGTGGCCTCTGTTGTGCTGCTTTGCGCCTGGGTAATCGTTCCGCTGTATTTCCTGCTGATCAACACCCTGTCTTCACCCGAAACCGTGAACAGCTTTCCCAAGCCGTTCCTTCCTGAGTTCAACTTTGGCAGCCTCGCGTTCTTTGCCAATTTCGCAGGCATTCTGACCGCGTTGAAGAACTCGATTCTGGTGGCGGGCATGACGATGATCATGTCGATCCTGATCGGCGCGCCAGCCGGATACGCCCTGTCGCGGTTCGAGTTTCCGGGCAAGGGATTGTTCCGGATGCTGATCCTGTTGACCCGCGCCTTTCCGCTGCCGCTGCTGGCGCTGCCCTTGGCGGTGATGTTCATCCGGGTCGGCCTGGATGACACGGTGTTTGGTCTGGCGTTGGTCCATACCACGCTGGCCATTCCCTTTGCAGTGCTGATCACCTTCTCGCTCTTTTCCGGCATCCCCCTGGAACTGGAAGAGGCTGCATGGACGCTGGGATGCAACCGGGTCACCGCATTCACCAAGGTGGTGCTGCCGCTGATCCTGCCGGGCATCACGGCGTCCGCGATCTTTGCCTTCGTGATCTCGTGGAACGAGGTGTTCGCGGCCGCCGTTTTGACCATCGAGAACCGGACGCTGACCGCGTTCCTGCTGCAAAACCTCGATACCTCGCCGATGCATCTGAAATTTGCGGGCGGGTTCATTCTGGTCGTACCGGCGCTGATCTTCATCTTTGCGGTGCGCAAATACCTGTTTGCGATGTGGGGCATCGCCAACCGCTAAGCCGAAACTCTAAGGATAGGAGCCAAGACAATGGCTGAGATTCAAATCAAGAATGTCGCAAAGCGTTTCGGAGAGTATCAGGCGCTGCATGACATCAACCTGACCATTGCCGATCAGGAATTCATGGTCCTTCTGGGTGCTTCGGGCTGCGGTAAATCCACGCTGCTGCGGATCATTTGCGGGCTGGAAACTGCGACTGAGGGTGAGGTCTGGATCGGCGGGCGCCGAGTGGACCACCTGCCGCCGCGCGATCGGGGCATCGCCATGGTGTTCCAGAACTATGCCGTCTTTCCACACCTGACCGTGTTCGAAAATATTGGCTTTGGCCTGCGGATGCAGAAACTGCCAGATGACGAGGTCAAACGCCGGGTCGAACGCACCGCCGGGCTGATGCATATCGACCAACTGCTGAAGCGCTATTCCGGCGAGTTGTCGGGCGGTCAGCGCCAGCGGGTTGCCGTGGCGCGGGCTTTGGCGATGGAACCGGACGTGATCCTGATGGATGAACCGCTGTCGAACCTCGATGCGCTTTTGCGGCTGGAAATGCGCGCCGAACTCAAGGGCGTGCTGGCCGAAAGCAACACCACCGCGATCTACGTGACCCACGATCAGGTCGAGGCGATGAGCCTTGCCGACCGGATTTCAGTCATGCATGAGGGCCGTATCGTGCAGGCGGCCTCGCCCGTCGAGGTCTATCGCAACCCTGCCGAACGCTTCGTGGCGGGCTTCATCGGCAATCCGCCGATGAACTTCCTGCCCGCCAACCCGGCAGGTGATCACAAATGGAATGTTGCGGGACAGCAGTTTGCAGGGCCCGATACCGGCAACGGCTCGCTGGAATTTGCGATCCGCCCCGAAGATATCCGGATCGATGAAGCGGGCCTTCCAGTTACCGCGAAGATCGTGGAACCGCTGGGCGCGCATCTGCTGGTGACCTGCGAGGTTGAAGGGTCAATGTTCCGTGCAGTTCTGGACAGCGATCTGAGCGTCAAAGCCGGTGATACGCTGAAACTGGCGCCCCAAGAGGATCGCATCCGCTGGTTTGACCCTCAGACAACACGCGCCGTCGCCTGAGGAGCAGAGATGAGCGATCACCTGATAGAGCAGGCCAAAGAGATCCTGCGCCGCAACGATCGAGGGGCCTACTCGGTTCCAACCCATGGGCTGTATCCCTTTCAATGGAACTGGGACAGCGCCCTGAGCGCGTTGGGGTTCTCCCACTTTGACGAAGCGCGGGCCTGGACCGAGATCCAAACCTTGTTTGAGCATCAGTGGGAGGATGGGATGGTGCCCCACATCATCTTCCACGAACATGACGAGGGGTATTTTCCGGGGCCGGACATCTGGGGCACCGGCGCGGCGGTGCCGACATCTGGCATCACTCAGCCGCCGGTTGCGGGATTTGCAGCGAGCAAGATGTTTGATCGCGCCTCCGACACGGAGCTTGCGACCAAACAAGCCCGCGCCCTGTTGCCGCGTATTCACGCCTGGCACAAATGGTTCTTTGAGTGCCGCGATCCGAAAGGAACCGGCCTGGTTGCCCTCATCCACCCCTGGGAATCGGGCCGCGATAATTCGGTTGACTGGGACGACGTTTTTGAACGGGTGCCCACCGATGATGTCCAGCCGTTCCAGCGTCGAGATCTGCAGCATGCCGATCCCGACCATCGCCCGACGGACGAGCAGTATTTGCGCTACATCTGGCTGGTTCAACGTTTCCGGAGCCTTGGGTGGGACAATGTCAAGCTGCACGATGCTTCACCATTTCAGGTCGTCGACCCGGGTTTCAATGCGATCTTGCAGAGATCCTGCGCCGAACTTGCAGTGCTTGCGGATCGCCTGAACGAGTCGGAAATCGCCGCAGAATCCCGTAGCCTCGCCAGCAAGGGACGCGCCGCCATGGACACGCTCTGGAACGATAAGCTGGGCCAGTATCTTTGTTTTGACAGGACCGCCGGCAAGCTGATTGATAGCCCCTCCATCGCGGGGCTCCTGGCTGTGTTCGCGGACACCCCGGAAGACAAGGCCAAAGCAATCGCCCAAAGGATCGGTGATCTGTCGGAACGATGTGAATATTTGGTACCCAGCCATGACCCCGACGCCGCAGAATTTGACGGTCGTCGGTACTGGCGCGGCCCGGTCTGGCTAATCGTGAATTACATGATCGCCGACGGGTTGTATAATGCCAGTCAGGTTGCGATGGCGGACCGCATCAGGCAGGATTGCCTGCGATTGATCCATGAAAGTGGATTTGCAGAGTATTATGACCCGACAACCGGCGCGCCTTGCGGTGGAACCCAATTCACCTGGACCGCTGCAATGGTGATTGAAATTCTGAAAACACAGCAGATTGCGGCGTGAATTGATCCGATCACGCTAAGCTGGCCCATCCGCGCTGACATTGGACAGGTTCTCACCCCAACCGCTTTTTGAAGCGTAGTGTTGCGGCCAGTAGCCCCACAACTGCAAAACCGACCATCCACAAGATGTCGCCGCGCAACGCATAAAGCGATGCGTCGCGCAGCACCACACCACGGATCATGTCCATGAAGTGGGTGGCCGGCAGAACCTGGGCAATCACCTGAACCGGTTTCGGCATACCATCAAACGGGAACATGAAGCCGGACATCAATATTGAAGGCAGCAGGACAAAGATCGTCATCTGCATGGCCTGAAGTTGGTTCTGCGCCAGTGTGGAGATCACCAGCCCCAGCGACAAGCTGGCGATGATGAACAGAAGTGTCACGACCAGCAACGTTCCCAGCCCACCATGAATGGGCACTGAGAAAAGGACATGCCCGAGGCCCAGTATGATTGCCACCTGGATCAGCCCGAGGAAGATATAGGGAATGATCTTGCCAATCATCAGTTCCACGGATTTGATCGGTGTGTTGATCAGCATTTCCATGTTTCCGCGTTCCCGTTCCCGCACGATTGCGGACGAGGTGAAAAGGATCATGGTCATGGTCAGTATGACGCCGACGAGGCCCGGGACAATGTTCACCGCCGAGCGCTGCTCGGGATTGAAATAGAGCGTCACTTCGAATGTCGGAACCTGGCGGTTTGGCGGCAGTCTCAGCAACTCGGTCAGGGGCATCGTGCGCAGAGATTTGATCGCGCTGGCGACCATCGTGTCAGAGCCATCGACGATCCAGTGGGCCACCGGGCGGCTGCTCGTCTGGTCCGTAGCGTCGGGCAATCCAAGACCGACTGCCGGGCTTCGCGCCAGACGGCTATCCACGTCGGGCGGTATGATCAATGCGGCGCGTATCGTTGATTCCGTGATTGCCTGCTCGGCGTCTTCCGGCGTCAGGAACACCTCTTTGACGGTGACGACTTGGGTGGCCTGCACGATCTGTACAAGCGTTTGCGACAATTCGGTGTTGGCCTGGTCCACCAGGCCGACGGGCACATGGCGCAGGTTCGTGTTGATTGCATAGCCAAATAACAGCAACTGGATCAGGGGTATTATAATCACCATGCCAAACGTCATCCGGTCACGCCGCAATTGCAGCAGCTCTTTCTTCAGGACGGCGGTGATGCGGCGCGGGGAAATCACGACGAGGTTCCCTTCGTTGCGCTGACGAACACATCTTCAAGGTTTGGACGCTGCACGGACAAGGACAGGTCCGGAAAACCCTGCAACACGGAATGTAGCATGGCCACAGGATCGGTTTCGGATATTTCGACCAGTACGCGCAGGCGGGCACCGACCTGAGCGGTCGACAGTGTTTTGCCGGTCCCATCCAAAGCGCGTTTGACTTGGCGCAGGCCATCCCCCTCGACCTCGACGACGACCGCGTTCAGATCATTCATCAATTGCCTGGGGGTTCCGTCCGCTTTCTTGACGCCATGTTCCAGAAT
Source organism: Ruegeria jejuensis (assembly GCF_041537905.1). Taxonomy (NCBI): domain Bacteria; kingdom Pseudomonadati; phylum Pseudomonadota; class Alphaproteobacteria; order Rhodobacterales; family Roseobacteraceae; genus Ruegeria; species Ruegeria jejuensis. Next base: position 196,371 of record NZ_JBGRUO010000004.1, read on the forward strand.
GGCCAGCCGATGGCAGCGTTCCGCCTCGTCCATGAAATGGGTCGAGACGATCATCGTCGCGCCCTGATCGACCAGATCGAACAGTTGCTCCCAAAATGCGCGGCGGGTTTCGGGGTCTACGGCAGATGTGGGTTCATCCAGAAACAGCAATTTCGGGCGGTGCATGACAGTTGCAGCCAGCGCGAGCTTTTGGCGTTGCCCACCGCTCATGCTGCCGGTGAGCTGGTTGGCGTTTTCCGTCAGGTCGTAGGTGCCCAGCAACTCGTCGATCCGATCCTTGGTGGTTCGGCGCGGCATCCCATAGATCTCGGCCGCGAAGCGAAGATTTTCCAGCACCGTCATGTCTCGGTAATAGGAGAAAATCTGGGTCATATAGCCGATCTCGTGCTTGAGAGGTTCGGCGTAGTCGGGCATGGGGCGGCCCAAAACCGATATTGATCCACTGCTGGGCGTCAGCAGGCCGGTCAACATGCGCATGGTGGTTGTTTTTCCGCACCCGTTCGGGCCAAGGAAGCCGTAGATCTGGCCTGTTCGGATTTCGAGATCGAGGTTGTCAACGGCGGTCTTTTCTCCGAACCGGCGCGTCAGCCCGTTGGTGGCAACCACCAGATCGGTCATGGCATTTCGACCTGAACGGGCACCCCTGCGGGAAGATCGGGTGACGCGCCGGGCAGGTCGATTTCAGCAAGATAGACAAGCCGCGTGCGGTCATCCTTGTTCAGCCCGTAATACGGTGTGAATGACGGGTCATCGCTGATCCATCGAACCGTGCCATCCAGTGCGTCCTGCAGGCCGTCTACATGAACCTGCAACATGTCGCCCGGTGAAATGCTGACCCGGTGTGGCTCGGGCACATAAACGCGGGCATAGGGCGTATCCCCGGAAATTATCACCGCAACCGGGCTGCCTTCGGTGACGCGTTCCCCGAGATTCCAGGGCAATGAATCCAGAACACCGTCCCGGGTTGCGACGACCGTCAGATTGTCGAGGACATTCTGTTCGGCTTCCACCAGCGCTTCGGCGGCGCGAACGTTTGCTTCGGCAACGGCAAGATCCTCTGCTCGCGTTCCATTCTGGAGTTCCTTGAGAGATTCCATGGCACTGGCAAGCTCGGCACGGGCCGTGTCCCGAAGCGCAAGATCCTGTTCGAGGCGCGCCTCGGTCACGACCGAGTTCTGCACCAGTAGCGCGTTTCTGTCATACATCGCCTCTGCATCTGACAGACGTGCTTGTGCGCCTGCCACCTTGGCCTCTGCGATGGCAATTTCTTCTTCACGGGGACCGATCTCAAGCTTGAGAAGCGTCGCCTTTGATTTCTCAAGCTCTGCTTGCGCCAAATTCAGCTTTGCGCTTTGCAGCGTATTGTCGAGCTGCACAAGAACGTCGCCTATCTCTACCGGCGTTCCCTCGGCGATCGGCAGGTCGACAACGATTTCATTGGCTGTCGCGGTCAACGCCACCCTGTCCCGGGCCAGCACACCCAGAGCCGCGCTGGAGTCCGGGCCAGTGCATCGATCCAGCAGGGCGGCAGGGACGATCGCCAGAAATACAAGAGAAAAAGGCGCAGATATATTCAACAACAGCTTGGCTCCTCTGAACCGCTTCCTTTTCGTGGTAGGTTACAGGCCCATGCCAAGATCTAACAAGCACTAGGTGTAGGCTGGGTGGTGCGTCATGGAGATGGTTCCCTGGCGCCCGAACTGCGCGCTTTCAGACCGCTGCGACCGAAAACAAACACCAGCACCAGGATTGCCGGAATCAGTATGGCTGCAATCAACGACAGGTGGTGAAGGGCTTTCGGCAGCAGAGAGATGTGCTGCCCGAACTGATAGGCAAGTGTTGCCCAGAATGAGACCCAAAGCGCGGAGCCCACTACGTTGGCAACAAAGAACCTTGGCCAGGGCATGTTTGCCGAGCCAGCAACCAGACCGTTGAGTTGCCGAAGCAATACAAAAAACCGGGCACAGACCACGACATAGGCGCCATATTTCTCCGTTGCGCGTTCTGCCGCCTGATATTTCGCCTCAGAGATACCGAAGCGGCCACCATATGCCAGGATCAGCGCGCGACCGTAGCGTCGGCCAATCAGGTAGGCGACGTTGTCGCCTGCAATGGCGGCAAGGCCGGCGACCGCAGCAACCGCCACGATGTTAAGAGATCCATTGGCCGCAACAGCGGACGTGGCGACCAGTGCGCTTTCTCCGGGTAGCGGTAGCCCAAACGTTTCAAAGAACAGCGTCACAAAAAGTACAATGAGACCGTAACTTTCGATCAGGCTTGCGAAGTGTTCTGGAAGGTGATGCATCTTGAAATCGGACTCTATCGTAACGGCGGTCGAAGGGAAGTCCGATCATCTCCGACAGTTCTTGCGCCGTCCCTCAACAAGAGCGCGCGCAGGTTGTTTCAGAGAGTGCAGCGGGGAGTTGGAACAGCAAAGCCGGAGTAGAACCGGTGCGTTGGTCGAGTGGATAACCGGCTCGCAGAAAAGTTAGGGGGATCGACCTGTAATTGATCGATCCCCTCAAAGCCTGAGGTCCGAAGAGGGGGCTGTCGAACCTCATGTCCAAAGTGGTAAACAGACGGCTAACACCGCGCTATTGGGGGATTCCCGTAGGACCAGGAATATTCAGACTCTCGGTTCGTGAGTGTATTGTTCCTGTTTGAGACTTCCTGCCAATGGCATGACGCTAACCCATTGTTAAATATTTGCATTAAGGTGGGATACTTCAATTTATCTTCACCGGCGGGCGGATCGTATAGCCGCCAATTGTTCGGTGATAGCGTCGCCGCAAACCCACCAGCATGCGCGCTATATGCAAAAGCTGGCGACAATTGCTCAGAATGGCTTGGATTGTTCTTTCAAAAGCTCAGATGGTCCTATGCCAAAAAACCGCCGCAGAGTGCCGGAAACCTCAGGAATCTCTGGATTGCAAAGCCACTTCGGGCGAGTCGCGTATTTGTGGCAAAAACAGGCCCGAAAGTTAACTTGCTACGCTTCTCGCCAGTGAATAACGCTCTTTTCCAGCCATTGATCGAGCCTTGTGTGAGTTGGGGGGTGCGTCGGTTGTGGCCAGGGCCGGGTGGGTGTGTGTTTGCCCCCCAGCCCGCCTATTTCCACCTCAAACCAACCCCATGATTCAGACGATCGAGGACGCGTGGCCGAAATCAACGTGATTGCCGCTCCAACGGAGCTTGCCGTAACCACCGCGCTCACAAGGCACACAGGCATGACCCGTATTAGCGGATGAATCGGCGGCCCTTCGGACCGGACGATCAGGATCTACGGCAAAGATCCGGGCTAGGGCGTGGCAGGTGAGTCATTGCGGGCACGATCGATCGTCGGCACCGCCGCGAGCAGATTGCGCGTATAGGCTTGGCTTGGATTGGAGAAGATCGTTTGCCGATCGCCAAACTCAACAACATCGCCCATATACATGACGGCGATTTCGTCGCAGACCTGCTGAACAACGCCGAGGTCGTGGCTGATGAACAAATAAGTCAAATTCAAATCACGCTGCAAATCTTGCAAGAGATCGAGGATTTGCGCCTGAATGACCACGTCCAAGGCCGAAACGGCCTCATCACAGATGATCAGGGACGGATTGGTAGAAAGTGCGCGCGCGATGCTGATACGTTGGCGCTGACCGCCGGAAAACTGATGGGGGAACAGCCGCATCTGATCCCGGTGCAGCCCGACCTTGTCAAACAACTCGGCGATCCTGTCATCGCGTTCAGAGGCGGGCAGGGTTCCCAGATTGTCGAGCGGTTCGCGAACGATGTCACCAGCGCGCAGGCGCGGGTTGAGCGAGCTATAGGGATCTTGAAAAATGACCTGAACCTTGGCGCGGGCCCGGCGCAGGTCTTCCCCCTCAAGCCCAAGCATGTCGGTCCCATCCAGCGTGACCTGTCCGGCCTGTGCATCAACAAGGCGGGCCACAGCCAGCGCCGCAGTTGTCTTTCCCGAACCGCTTTCGCCGACGATCGCAAGCGTTTTCCCACGCATCACATCAAAGCTTATTCCATTGACGGCGGTGAACATTTCGCGCTTTCCGAACCGCTTCTTCACCGGGAATTGCACGGTCAGGTCGCGGACCGAGAGCAGTGGCTTTTCGGTGTTGGGCGCCTGCGTGGCAACGGTCGGCGCGGCTTCGGTCGTCAGATGCGGTACGCTTGCGATCAGGGTTTGCGTATAGGGATGTTGAGGACGTTGAATCACCGCCTCTGCCTCTCCGTCCTCGACCTTCTCACCGCGATACATCACCACCACGCGATTGGCCATTTCGGCAACCACGCCCATGTCGTGCGTGATCAGGATCGTTGCGGTTCTGGTTTCGCGTGCCAGCTCGCGCATCAACTCGAAAATCTCTGCCTGCACCGTTACATCCAACGCGGTCGTGGGTTCGTCCGCGATCAGGATCTTTGGTCGACAGGCCAGCGCCATGGCGATCATGACCCGCTGGCGCTGCCCGCCCGACATTTCATGCGGATACGCCTTTGCGCGTCGTCGGACATCTGGAATGCGCACGGCATCCAGCAAATCGATTGCACGGGACCAGGCGTCCTGATTGCTGAGACCCTTATGCAGACGCAAAACCTCGGCGATCTGTTCGCCCACGGTGTAGACCGGGTTGAGCGAGGTCATCGGCTCCTGAAAGATCATGCTGATCTGGTTGCCCCGGATGGCGCGCAGCGACGCGTCATCCATATGGGTCATATCGCGGCCTTCAAACAGGATGCGGCCTTGTGCGATCCGACCGATTGAGGGCAAAAGCCCCATGACGGCAAGCGCGGTCATGGATTTGCCACTGCCTGATTCACCCACGATGCTGAGCGTTTCGCCAGCGTTCAGGTAAATTGACAGGTCATCGACAACGGGAACCATCCACTCGCGCGCGGCCAGTTCAATACGTAGATTTTCGACGGACAGAAGCGGGCTGGTCATCGTTGTCTCAGCTTTGGATTGAGCGCGTCGTTCAGGCCGTCCCCGACGAGAGAGATGGCGAGAACGGTCACAAAGATCGCCACACCCGGCACCGTGACCGTATAGCTCGCATCCAGGATGTATTCGCGATTGGATCCGATGATCTGGCCCCAGCTGGCCACGTTCGGGTCAGTCAGCCCCAGAAAGCTCAGACCCGCTTCGAACAGGATCGCTGAGCCGACCATGAGCGCCGCCTGAACAATGATCGGCGGCAAGGCGTTTGGCAAAATCACCCGAAAAATCAGACCACCATTGCGCACCCCGCCCGCGCGCGCGGCCGTCACGTATTCAAGCTCGCGGATGCGCAGAAACTCGGCGCGGGTGATCCGCGCGACGGCGGGCCAGCTGACCAGACCGATGGCGATGGTGATCATGGTCAACGACGCGCCGAAAAGTGCCACGATGACCATCGAGAAAAGCAGTGTCGGCAATACCTGGAAGAACTCGGTAAAGCGCATGAGCACTTCTTCAACCCATCCGCGATAAAACCCCGCAAGCGCCCCAACGGTGATGCCGATCGTGACGGTCACAAAGGCGGCCGCCAACCCAACGGTCAGCGAGACCTTTGCGCCGTGGATCAGCAGCGACAGGATATCGCGGCCCAGATAGTCCGTGCCTAACAGGTACCCATCCTGCCCCGGAGGCGTGAAAGGCGCCCAGACCATGTCGAACGGGTTGCCGGGATAGACCAGCGGTCCGAATATCGCGACGCCGACGATCAACAGCAAGACGATCAATCCTGCCACAGCCGCATGATTACGGCGGAACATCTCGAACGCCTCGGCAAAGGGCGACCGCGCCTTTATCGTCTTCTGATCACTCATCCGCGCCCCCTGACTCTGGGATCGATCATGCGCAACACAACATCCGTCAACAGGTTGCCGACGATCACGACAAGCGCCGAGAAAAACAATATGCCCAATATCGTAGGCGTGTCCCGGGCCAGGATCGAGGTCAACGCCAATTGTCCCAGACCCGGCCAGGAGAACACGGTCTCGACCAGTACCGCGCCAGAGATCACCGCCGAAAACTGTAAACCCGCCAGTGTCACGACCGGCGGCAAGGCGTTCTTTAACGCGTGCTTCATGACGACATCGCGTGGGCGCAGGCCCTTGGCCTTGGCGGTCCGCACATAGTCCGACCCCAGAACTTCCAGCATCGAAGCCCGGCAAAGTCTTGAATAGAGCGCGATGAAGATCGAGCCCAGTGTGAGCATCGGCAGAACGAGGTGATGCGCGATGGAGAGTGCTTGCGGGAAAAACCCGCCCTCAATCGTCACGTCGCGCATACCGGCCACCGGAAATAGTGGAATCTTGAGCGAGAAGGCAATCAGAAGCAGTATTCCGGTCCAGAAAACCGGGGCCGCGTATCCGAATAGCGCAAAAAGCGTCACGATATGGCTGAACAGTCCGTTTGGCTTTTGGGCCGCGAATACGCCCAGCAGGATGCCCAGTATCAATGCGAAGATTTGGGCCGCGAATACCAGCAGCAGGGTCGCTGGCAGGCGTTCGAAGATCAGTTCGGTGACGGGTCGGTTGTAGAAATACGAATAACCCAGATCGAACTGCAAGACCCTGCCGATATATTGCCCAAGCTGAACAATGATCGGTTGGTCCAGACCGTATTCGGCGCGGATTTGCGCCATCAACTCGGCATTCGCGCCGCCCATATCGGCGGCGATCGTGTCAACCACGTCGCCGGGGGCGAGGTTGATCATCGTGAAATTCAGGACAAGCACGGCGATAAGCAGCACCACTGCGTAACCAATGCGCTGCGCCAGAACTTTCAAAAACGCCATGCCCAACCCCGAAGTTGCCTGCCCCGAGGCTCGGGACAGGGTTACTTGACTGTCTTATTCTTCTTTCAGGTAAACAAGGTCATAGGGCGAGGATGACGCCCAGATCCCCAGAGGCGGGTTGCCCACCTTGTTGGAATAAACCGTGTGGTAGGGCAGCGTGTTGGTCCAGTAGACTGGCAGGTCCTCGGCGAGAATCTCCTGAAACTCGCGATAAAGCGCCGCGCGTTTTTCCGAGTCGATCTCTTGCCCGGCGGCGTTCATCAACTCGTCAATCTTGGGGTTCGTATATTGCTGCGTGTTGGACCAGATGACCCCCTCCTTGATGTTCTGGCTGTCATAGGTGCGGTGCACACCGATCACGGGATCGCCCCAGTTGAACACGGTATCCCAGGTCATGTCGAAATCGTGGTTCGAGATCTTGCTGGCCCATGTGGGAAAGTCCACGAAGGAGTTAACCGTGACGTCAATGCCGACCTTGGCCAGCGATGCTTTGGTGAATTCAGCCTGCGGTTTCGTGGTCGGGTTTCCGTGATCTATGGTCAGGGCAAAACGAATACCGTTTGCGTCTTTCGGATATCCGGCCTCATCCAGCAGCGCATTTGCCTTGTCGAGATCAAAGTCATATCCGTTTACGCCTTCGTAATAGAGCGGTGACCCGGGGTGAATACCCGTTTTGGCGTCCTGACTCAGGCCCAGCATGATAGCGTTCAGGATGAACTCTTTGTCCACGGCATAAGCAATAGCCTGACGCACCCGTTTGTCGGCGAGCGGACCGTCTTGACCGGTGTTGAAGGCCAGCCAGTTGATCGGTCCGATCGCGGCATAGCCTTCGTCGGTGACGGTAATGTTTTCATTCTCCGACATCCGTTTGATGTTACGCACGGTGTTTTCAAAGGTGGTCATGTGCAGTTCGCCATTCTCCATACCGATGGAGCGCGCGGCGGCATCCTTGATGATGCGATAGACGATACGATTCAGATAGGGGCGGCCTTCGATGAAAAAATCATCATTGCGCTCAAGGATAACCTGTTGATCGGGTGTGAATTCCACGAATTTGAAGGGCCCAGAGCCAACGACATCCTGACCGTTTCGCGGATGGGATTTGGGGTCTCGTCCATCACCGTAGATATGTTTGGGGATGATCGGCATCAGCTGTGAAGACATCGCGAGCAAAAGTGCCGGGTGGGGCTGGCTGAGCTTCAATACAGCCGTGTGCTCGTCTGGGGTCTCGACTGAATCGACGACACCGAACATGGTTTTGAACGGGTGATTGGCCTTGATCGTCTCTACCGAAAACGCCACATCCTCGGATGTGATGGGCTCGCCATCATGAAAGCGCGCATCTTTCACCAGATTCAGGGTCATCGACAAACCGTCATTGGACCAGGCCCAGCTTTCTGCAAGGTAAGGCTGCGGCGTCCAGTCTTCGTCATACCGCAACGGCGCTGCAAAGAGCTGCGCACCTGGCGCACCTGTCACAATGCCGGATTGAACCGCAGGGTTCAGGTGGCGGGGTGTCTGCGGCAGAGTCGTGATCAAAGTGCCGCCCTTGACCGGTTCATCGGCATAGGCCGCGCTGACAAGCAGCGCCGCAGCGACCGCTGAACGCGTCAATGCCTTTAGAAATGTGGTCATCGTAGGACCTCCTCGGTTGGAAACAGAAGCTTTTTTGTTGGATTTTCTGAGAGCGTAGGCTCAGCCATGGCCACGGCAAAATAGATTTAATGAGGCCATATACCACATTTTATGGTGAATGCGGGTCAGATCAAACACGGTTGCTATGTCCAAGACAGGTGCCAGCTGTCGCGCCTCGGCCGAGATTTCGAGGGGTTGTTCAGGGCAATCTTACGGCCATCTCTTCAAACACGCCTTCGTCGCGCAAGGCGGTGCAATGTTCCATAAAATGCCGTACTGGCCTTGGCGAAACGATGCGCGATTGGGTCACGATCCCGAAGGGCCGCGCCGGGATCGGATCAGAGATCGGAACAACCGAGCATCCACGCTGCGCCAGCGACGACGTCGCGGGCCGTGCATTGAGGATGGTAAAGCCGAACCCCGATGCGACCAGAGTACGGATCATTTCCACCGATGATGAAGTATGAACCACATTGACCGATAATCCCGCTTTTTCAAAAAGGTCTGAATAATAGGCGCGGGAACGCGGCAGACTTAAACTGATCATCGGAAGATTGGTCAGATCAGCCAGCCGGACCGAGGGTTGCCGGGCAAGCGGATCCTGCGCATTCACCATGGCGTAATGGGGCAGATCCACCATCAGTTCGAAACTCTGCTGATCGGTGATGACCTCTTTGTAGCTGAAGGCCAGATCAGCCTGTCCGGATTCCAGAAAATCAATGACAGTGTCCATATTGCCTTCAACCAGCTCAAACCGAACGCCCGGAATATCTGCCTGAAACCGTTCGATCGCTGGTGGAAGAAACGTCGCCGCGGCTGTTGCGAAACAGGCCAGCCGTATCGTGCCGGTCAATACGCCGCCGATCGCCTGAAGCTCTGTCTCGAAATCCCGGTGGTGTGACAGGAAGCGACTGACAAGCCGCAGCGCATCCAGCCCTGCGGGTGTCGCCTGCAGGCCCTTCGCCGGGACGCGGTTGAAAATGTCGAAACCCAACTCTGCCTCAAGCGAGTCAATCGCGGCGGTTACCGAGCTTTGCGAAATGCTCATCGCCTCGGAGGCACGAGTGATCGATCCAAGGCGCCCGGCAGCCTCGACATAGCGCATCTGTTTCAGGGTCAGAGCCAGTGACATGGATTCCTCCAAAAAACAGAGTTTCTCTGATCATTAAATCTAGTTTCTGCTGCATTGAAAACCTCATAGCTTCACAGGTGCAGCAGGCATCCTGGGACTGTCACGCCAATGATTACAATTTTCTCCGCCCGAAAAATCCTGACCATGAACCCTCGGCGTCCTGTCGTGAGGCATGTTGCTATCAGAGACGGCGTCATTCTGGGCGCGGGCGATTTGGAAGAACTCCGAGGCTGGGGCCAGCACAGGATAGATGACCGGTTTGCCGACAAGGTTCTTATGCCGGGCCTCGTGGAAGGTCACTGCCATTTGCAGGAAGGTGCCCTTTGGTCCCACACCTATGTCGGCTTCTTTGACCGAATGTCGCCTGAGGGTGAGATGCAGGCAGGGTGCAAAACCGTCGATGAAATGCTGGCCAAACTTGCCGCCGCGGAAGCAAGGCTTGATAGTCCGGACGCGCCGCTTCCCGGCTGGTCGCTTGATCCCATCTATTTCGACAATCAGAAAATCACCCGCCACCAGCTTGATGCGATTTCAAGCACGCGCCCGATTGGTGTCATGCATGCCTCCGGTCACATCATGAATGTCAATTCCAAAGCACTGGAACTGGCCGGCCTGATGCGCACCGGTATCAATCACGAGGGGGTGCCCCTTGGGAATGATGGTCTGCCAACGGGTGAGCTCAGAGGTCCGGACGTCATGAGCCCGGTTTCGATCCATGTCGGCTTTGACAGGGATATGCTGTCCTGCGACGAACATGGTATGTGGCGCTTTGGCAGGCTGTGTGTACGTGCCGGTGTGACCACCGCAACCGATCTGGCCGCCCGATTGCCAGAAGATGCGGTTGAAACTCTGCGACATGTAACCGGAAACGACCGCTATCCGGCACGCATCGTACCGCTGCGGTTCCATCACGGCGTCAGCCCGGAAGACCTGATCGCGCATGTCGAGGCGCTGGCGCCGCAATCCACCGACAAGCTACGGTTGGGGCGGATAAAGATCGTCGTCGATGGCTCGATCCAGGGGTTTACGGCCCGCTTGCGTGCGCCGGGATATTACAATGGTGCGCCAAACGGGCTTTGGTACATCGCGCCGGAGCAATTGGCCTATATTCTCGAACACGCGCTGCGCAAGGGAATCCAGGTCCATACCCACACCAACGGTGATGAGGCCACACAGCTGGTTCTGGATACCATGCGGCGCGTCTTGCGAAAGGCCCCGGCGCGCGATCACAGGTTTACGCTGCAACATTGCCAACTTGCGGATACAGCGCAGTTCCGACAAATCAAGGAGCTGGGTCTTTGCGTGAACCTGTTTGCCAATCACCACCACTACTGGGGCGATCAGCATTATGAACTGACCGTTGGACCAGAGCGCGCCGAACGCATGAACGCTGCGGGAACCGCCGTGCGCGAGGGTGTTCCCTTTGCCGTCCATTCCGACGCGCCCATAACGCCGCTGGGCCCGTTGTTCACGGCCTGGTGCGCCATGAACCGGCGGACAGCGTCCGGCCGTATTCTTGGCGAGGCCGAGAAGATCACCCTGGATCAGGCGCTGCGCGCGATTACTTTGGGGGCGGCTTACACCTTGCATCTGGACAAGGAACTCGGGTCGATTGAAACAGGCAAACGCGCGGATTTTGCGGTGCTTGAAGACGATCCCGAAGAAATGGGCGTCGAGCGGTTGAACGAGACAAGGGTTTGGGGAACCGTGCTTGGCGGCAAGGTCTTTGGAACGTGTGATGTCTGACCCCGCTCTGCCCCTCACGATTATCGGTGGCTATCTCGGTGCAGGCAAAACTACCCTGGTCAATCACCTGCTGCGAAACGCGCAAGGGCAACGCCTCGCGGTTCTGGTAAACGAATTTGGCAGCCTGCCGATAGATGCCGACCTGATCGAGGCGCAGGAAGGTGACCTGACTGTTCTGGCAGGGGGGTGCGTCTGTTGTTCCTATGGCGATGACCTGATGTTCGCCTTGACGCAAATTCAGAAGCTCGATCCCGCGCCCGATCATGTCCTGCTTGAGGCATCCGGTGTCGCATTGCCCGGCGCTATAGGCTCTGCAATAGGACTTTTCGGGGACGATATCCGGGTCCATGGCATCGTCATCCTTGCAGATGCAGAAACCTTGCCTGGCCATCTCAACGACACATACATCGCTGACACCATCAGCCGGCAGCTTGACTCTGCTGACGTTGTGATCCTGACGAAGAGCGATTTGGCCTCCCCAGATCAGATGCGCCGAAGCCTCGACATCGTCCACGAACACGCCCCTTTGGCCGGTGTCGTCGAAAGCCGGGGGCAAGACGTCAATAGCGAATTGATCCTAAGCCATATCGAGGCACTCAAAAAACCCGGGCAAAGTCGAGGCGCACATAGCATTCGTCTCGTTACAAATGTCCTTGCGATGTCAGAGCCTGTTGACCCCGAGGCTTTTGCCCAAACGTTGTCAGCTGATCCGGATATTCTGAGGGCCAAGGGCCACATGATTTCCGCACAAAACCAGCAGCCCGTGACGTTGCAGTTGGTCGGTCGGCGTTACTCAATTACTGGCGCACCTCCCACCGCCAAACCGGGCGTTGTTGTGATCCAGAAAGACCATAGTTGAGCTCTGGCCTAGTCGCTGCAAAACCTCAGCCGCGAGTATTTCCGGTCAGAAGCTTGGTCGGCGGTGCTGGTTGCTTGCCTGTTACCGCTTCTGACCGGGCAGAAGGTTGCGCAGAGCATAAGTCAGCGCTTGCAATGTATACGAAAGTATACCATATGGTCACAACCGAAGCTCCCTGAGCCTCGTACGCCTTACCCAGACCGCCACATTTGGAACGCCTCATGAGCCTGTACACAGACTATCTAGCCGAAATTGAAGCCCGCAAGGAACAGGGGCTGAGCCCCAAGCCCATCGATGAGGGCGCTTTGACCAAAGAGGTCATCGCTCACATCAAGGATTCAAGCAGCGCGCATCGTCAGGATTGTCTGCACTACTTCATCTACAATACGCTGCCAGGCACCACCAGCGCTGCGGGTGAAAAAGCCCGGTTTCTGAAAGAGATCATTCTGGGTCAGGCGGTTGTTGAAGAAATCACGCCGGCCTTTGCTTTCGAGCTGTTGTCCCACATGAAGGGTGGACCATCGGTTGGGGTGCTGCTGGATCTGGCGCTTGGAACCTATGCGGCGATCGCGCGTGATGCGGCCGAGGTTCTGAAAACACAAGTGTTTCTCTACGAGGCGGATACCGATCGGCTGAAAGAAGCCTTTGATGCGGGCAACGCCATGGCTGCAGATATCCTTGACAGCTATTCCAAGGCCGAGTTCTTTACCAAGCTTCCCGAGCTGGACGAGGAGGTCAAGGTTGTCACCTATGTCGCGGCCGAAGGCGACATCTCCACCGACCTTCTGTCGCCCGGCAACCAGGCACATTCGCGCTCTGACCGCGAGTTGCACGGCAAATGCCTGATTTCAGAAGAGGCGCAGAAAGAGATCGAAGCGCTGAAGCTTCAGCATCCCGACAAACGCGTGATGCTGATTGCCGAAAAGGGCACCATGGGCGTCGGGTCCTCGCGGATGTCGGGGGTGAACAATGTGGCGCTGTGGACCGGCAAACAGGCCAGCCCCTATGTGCCGTTCGTGAACATCGCGCCGGTTGTGGCCGGGACAAACGGAATTTCTCCGATCTTTCTGACCACTGTCGGCGTGACGGGCGGGATCGGTGTCGACCTGAAGAACTGGGTCAGGAAAACCGATGAGGACGGCAAACCGATCCTCAACAATGATGGCAACCCCATTCTTGAGCAGAAATATTCGGTCGAAACAGGCACGGTCCTGACGATCAATACCAAAGACAAGAAGCTCTATAATGCGGATGGCAGCCAGGAACTGGTGGACATGGCTGGCTCGTTCACGCCGCAAAAGATGGAGTTCATGAAGGCGGGCGGCTCCTATGCCATTGTCTTTGGCAAAAAGCTCCAGACGTTTGCCTGCGAGGCGCTGGGCGTCGAGCTCAAATCCGCCTTCGCACGCTCCAGGGAAATCAGCCATGAGGGTCAGGGGCTTACCGCAGTTGAGAAGATCTTTAACGCCAATGCACGGGGCAACACACCGGGCAAGGTTCTGCACGCAGGTTCGGATGTGCGGGTCAAGGTGAACATCGTGGGCAGTCAGGACACCACCGGCCTGATGACCAGCCAGGAGCTTGAGGCCATGGCCGCCACGGTTCTGTCCCCATCGGTGGACGGCGCTTATCAGTCTGGTTGCCACACGGCCTCGGTCTGGGATCTGAAGGCGCAGGCAAATACGCCGCGGCTTATGGCGTTCATGCATAAGTTCGGCCTGATCACCGCTCGCGATCCCAAGAATGTTTATAACGCGATGACAGATGTGATCCACAAGGTGCTCAATGACATCACCGTGGATGACTGGGCGATCATTATTGGCGGCGACAGTCACACCCGCATGTCCAAGGGCGTGGCTTTTGGCGCGGATTCCGGCACCGTGGCATTGGCGCTGGCGACCGGTGAGGCGACGATGCCCATCCCGGAATCGGTCAAGGTGACCTTCAAGGGCCAGATGGCCCCGCACATGGATTTCCGCGATGTGGTCCATGCCACGCAGGCGCAGATGCTGGCGCAGCACGGCGACAACGTCTTTCAGGGTCGGATTATCGAGGTCCATATCGGCACTCTACTGGCGGACCAGGCCTTTACCTTCACCGACTGGACGGCCGAAATGAAGGCGAAGGCGTCGATCTGTATTTCCAACGATGACACGCTGATTGAGTCGCTGGAAATCGCTAAGTCGCGCATCCAGATCATGATCGAAAAGGGAATGGATAATGATGCCCGGATGCTGCAGGCGCTGATCGACATCGCCGACCAGCGGATTGCCCAGATCAGATCTGGTGAAAAACCGGCGCTGACTCCTGATGACAGCGCCAAATACTTTGCCGAAGTGGTCGTCGATCTGGACGACATCATCGAACCGATGATTGCCGATCCCGATGTGAACAACGCGGATGTGTCCAAGCGCTATACCCATGACACGATCCGCCCGATCTCGTTTTACCGCGCGGAAAAGAAGGTCGATCTTGGGTTTGTCGGCTCTTGCATGGTGCATAAGGGCGATATCAAGATTGTCGCCCAGATGTTGCGCAACCTTGAGGCCGAATACGGCAAGGTCGAATTCAAGGCGCCTCTGGTGGTTGCCGCTCCGACCTACAATATCATTGATGAGCTCAAGGAAGAGGGCGACTGGGCCATCCTACAAAAGTATTGCGGTTTCGAGTTCGATGACGCCGCGCCCAAGCAGACGGCGCGGACAGAGTATGAGAACATACTTTATCTCGAACGCCCGGGCTGCAACCTGTGCATGGGCAACCAGGAAAAGGCGGCCAAGGGCGACACGGTGCTTGCCACCTCAACACGGCTGTTCCAGGGGCGGGTTGTGGCGGATTCCGCAACCAAGAAAGGCGAGTCCCTGCTGGGCTCGACCCCGGTTGTGGTCCTTTCCGCGATTTTGGGCCGAACGCCCACCTTGGACGAATACAAGGTCGCCGTTGAGGGTATCGATCTGACAAAGTTCGCGCCGCCGCTGGCGAAACCCGCCCTGAGCCGGTCTGCGCATTTCTAACGGGCTTGCCCCTCACCCTGTCGGTCAGCGCTGGCAGGGTTTCCTTTGGACGCCGGGCTTGGGCGGCCGGGCCGTAACCTGTCTCCTATCACTGAACGGACTCATAAAGGTAAGGGATCGGAGGCGCCTTCAAGGCGCGTAAGGTCAGTCGTTTAAATCATGTGGCGGCGCCAAAGCTTCCTTGACATGCCAACTGGCTATCTTTTGCTATCTGTGCCGCCTCAAGGTGCCCCAATTCGTCCAATGCCCGGCTTTGGTCTCCTGTCTGGGCAAGCGCCTTGTTGTAAGCGCGCAGGACCGAACGCGGTCGCCAGGGCAAGGCCGCCTGCGTAATCCAGGCCCGCAAAACCGGTGGGAGCCGGTCAAATTCGCGCATTGGATCTTCTCTGCGGCGGCGCTTGCGGAGTTTTGTCTGGCCAAGGTTGCGACCCATCACTCGACCTCATCGGTGTCAAAGACCGGATCAAGCACAAGAACCAGACGTGTTTCGCCCGTACTCGCGATGGGTGGCGAACGGTGCAGCAGGCCAGAGGGCGGGCTTTGCGGCCAAAGCGTGCCGCGCATGACCATTGGCGCTCCGGTGCCCAAGGTGAAGACCCGTTTAGGATCTTCGCCATCTGGCGAAATACCATATTGGGTTCCTGTTCCCCGATAGGTGCAGATCAACCGGGCATGAATTGCATCGATGTGGAACTTCTTGCACGCGTCTGTGGTGATCACATCCAGGCGAAGGCGCAGATAGGGCGCGCGCATCATCTCTGCAAAACGCGTGGCGAGGTCCGAGATATCCTCTTCAAGCCAGGCGCGTTCGGGGACGTCTTCGATATCCGAGGTATCGCATAGGTGGCGCACTGCATTTTTCGCGGCGTCCGGGCGCAGCACGAGCCGCGCCTTGGGCAGTTTCGAAGGATCCAGTGCATTGATCCAAGTTTGAAATTCAGAGGCAAGCTGGCGACGCCAGAGCGTCGCCGCGCATCCGGCCTGAGAAATTCGTGCCAACCCGTCTGGTTTATCGGTGATGCCAACACCCACCGCTGCGTTTTTGATCTCGGTCCGGGCGTAGCTCATGCGGCATCCTCCACGCGGCGCCACAGTGGAAAGGGATCCGGCAAGTCCTGCGGAAGGCTCTCCGGGTCTGCGGCAAGGGTTTCGGGCAGCAGGCAGCCGTCGAGCCTCGACTTCAGGGCCAGCCAATCGATATCCGCGCCGATAAAGACGATCTCCTGCCGCCGGTCACCCCAGGGGGCCATCCAATGCTGCTCAATATAGTTCAACGCCGATGGGTGATCGGGCCAGCGTTCCTTTGGTACCGATGCCCACCAGGTTCCAATTGGTTTGACGCTTGACAGCGCACCGGCAAGCGAGAATTCGGCAAC
Organism: Ruegeria jejuensis; assembly: GCF_041537905.1. Taxonomy (NCBI): domain Bacteria; kingdom Pseudomonadati; phylum Pseudomonadota; class Alphaproteobacteria; order Rhodobacterales; family Roseobacteraceae; genus Ruegeria; species Ruegeria jejuensis. Next base: position 212,912 of record NZ_JBGRUO010000004.1, read on the forward strand.
CCAAGCGGGTCTGGATGCGATCCAGAAATGACCTTTGGCGCGGATCACGCCGGGCATGTCGTCGTTCAGCACGGCCAGGATTTTCTCGGGCTCAAACGGACGGCGCGCGCGGTATACATAAGATGAAACGCCGTATTCTTCGGTTTCCGGGACATGGTCGGCAAAGCCGTAAAGCTCTTTGGCCCACATCGGATGTTCGTGGGCGGCGTCGAAATCGAACAGCCCGGTATTCAGGATTGCTGAACTTGCAACCTCGGAATGGTTCGTCTCGATGATTTGGGCATCGGCATTCAGGCTGCGAATGATCTTTCGCGCAGCATCGGTACGATCCGGGCCCGCATCGTCCACCTTGTTGAGGATGACGACATCGGCAAATTCAATCTGGTCCGTCAGCAGGTGAACCAGTGTGCGTTCATCCTCGTCCCCGAGTGTTTCACCACGGTCGCGCAGAAAATCATGGCTTGAGAAATCGTTGAGCAGGTTCACCGCGTCCACAACCGTAACCATCGTGTCGAGACGGGCGACATCCGACAGGCTTTCGTCATGCTCGTCGCGGAAGTCAAAGGTCGCAGCCACGGGCAAGGGTTCAGAGATGCCGGTCGACTCGATCAGCAGGTAATCGAACCGGCCTTCAACAGCCAACCGCCGGACTTCGGCCAGCAGGTCATCCCGCAGGGTGCAGCAGATACAGCCGTTCGACATCTCGACCAGCGTCTCGTCGGTGCGGCTCAGCTCGGTTTCGGCGCGCACAAGATCGGCGTCGATATTCACCTCGGACATATCGTTTACGATCACAGCGACACGCCTGCCTTCGCGGTTGTTCAGCACGCCGTTCAGCAGGGTGGTTTTTCCGGCGCCCAGGAAGCCGGACAACACGGTGACGGGAAGACGGGTATCAGTCATGGGTCAGAAACACCTTATCTTTCGTGGTGGAATCGGGTTGATGGGCGCGCAGCATGTCGAGGCTGCGCTGCAACTCGGGACGGCCAAGGTCGCGGGCGATGACCACAATGCGCGAGCGGCGGTCGTCGCCCTCCCAGTTCTTCATCGGGACGGGCGGGTCGAAAATGTGTTGGACGCCATGGAACACGAAGGGTGTTTCGATACCATTGAGGAACACGATGCCCTTGACGCGCAGAATGTCCGGGCCCTTGAGCGCGATCAGCGAGTCCAGCCAAAGGTCAAAAGCCGCGTCTTTCAGCGGCGCGTCCAGCACGATCGAGGCCGAGCTGATCCGTTTGTCATGAGGAGGCATGGCCATGGGCGATGCCTTGGGGCCGGAGAGGCCAGAGAGGTTGCCAAGCGGGTCAAATTCAGGCGGCAGCGCAGGTGTGGTCCACGCAATCGCATCTTTCGGGCTGATGTCCTTGCGCAGGCCGCTCAGCCCCCACAGTTTGTTGAGCTTGAAGCGCCCGCCAACCGGTCGTTCGATCTGCGCGGTGGGGTTCAGACCACTCAGGCGGAGTGCAAGCGCATCTGCTGCGGCGGGTGGGACCAGATCTGTCTTGCTGAGCAGGATGAGATCAGCCATCGCAACTTGGGAAACGGCCTCGAACTGCGCGTCCAGTGTGGCTGGCCCGTTGGCCGCGTCAACAACGGTGACCAGCCCGTCCATGCGGGTGGCGCGCGCCAGTTCGGGATCGACCAGAAGCGTCTGCAGAATAGGGCCCGGGTCCGCAAGGCCGGTCGTTTCGATAACGATCCGTTCAAACCGAAGGACTCCGTCATCTCGTCGCTCGATCAGATCTGCGATGGTCCCGGACAGATCGCCGCGAATGGAACAGCACAGGCAGCCCGACTGCATTAGCACGATCTCGTCTTCAACGGATTCGATCAGGTCGTGGTCCAGCCCGGCTTCGCCGAATTCATTCACGATCACAGCGATTTTCCCGGTCGAGGATTCGGATAGCACCGCGTTCAGAAGCGTCGTCTTTCCGGCCCCCAGAAAGCCGGTCAGAACGGTGACCGGTATCCGCCGGTCCGTTATGTCCTCAACACTGTTTGTTGCTTGGGAAATCACTGCTTTCTCCTTGATTCATTATGTAATATCATCACATTTCTTGTGGAGAAAAAACAAACGGGCCAAATCATCGTGACAGCTCAAGTTGAAAACACTGGTGATCAAGCGATTTGGGAGTGCTCGACCTTTTGGCGCCAGGGACAACGACGACTCTTTAGGCACGGTACCTGTTAACCTGTGCTGTCCCTGACGTTGCTTGGCCCGACCGAAGGATCATTTCGACCGGGCCGATAACGTGGCTCAAAGGCACTCGGCCAGGGTGGTGGCCAAGTTGCGGATAACCTGCGGATACAGGCCCGCTCCGGGGTTCAGATCGGATCCAAGCGGATCGATCACACCGGTCTTGGCATCGGTTCCGTCGAGTACGGTATCGACAATTCCGGGGTTGAATTGCGGTTCAGCCAGAACACAGTCAACGCCCTCATCCTTGATGCGCGCCTGAATCTCGGCGATGCGTGCGGGGCTGGGGTCCGTCGCATCCGCGATTGAGATCGCACCCGAAGCCGGGAAATCGAAGGCATTCTCGAAATACTGATAGGCATCGTGGAATACGATGAAGCTGCCGCCGCGCACTGGTTCGAGCGTTGCGGCCACCTCTGCGGAAAGCGCATCCATTTCTGCGCGTGCCGCTGCCGCATTGGCAAAATAAGCGCCTGCATTGTCCGGATCGGCAGTGGAGAGCTGCGCTGCGATCAGGTTCAGCCAGGTATTCGCATTTTCAGGTGACAACCAGGCGTGAGGGTCGTGATCGCCATGGGCATGATCATCGTGATCGTCATGCCCGGCGTGATCTTCCCCTTCCGCATGCTCGTCGCCGTGGTCATGATCCCTGTCTTCGGCGTGGTCCTCGTGCCCGTGGTCCTCGTGCCCGTGGTCTTCCGCGTGCTCTTCATGATCGTGGCCCTCATGCCCTTCGTCTTCGGCATGCGCGTCATGATCATCGTGATCGTCATGGCCATGCTCGTCATCGCCGTGGTCATGGTCATGCGCTTCGAACAAAGCCCCTTCGCGGAAGTCCAGAAGGACAGTGCCGTCGGACTCCAGCAGAGTCGTGACAGTTGCGCCGTCAGCAAGGGTTTCAACCGCACCCCCCATCCAGGGTGTCAGATCCTCGCCAAGCCAGAACACAAGGTCCGCCTCTTGCAGCGCTGCCGCCTCGGAGGGGCGCAGGTTGTATTCATGGGGCGAGGCGCCCGGCTGAACAATCAGATCAGGTGTTCCAACCCCATCCATGACACGCGCCACCAGCGAATGCACCGGTGCGATATCGACCGCGACATTCGGAACATCCGCCATTGCCGTTCCACCCATTAACGCAGCGGTGATCGAAACTGGAAGGAGCTTTCTGGACATCAGACCCTCTATGTGATTGTATAACATTGCGAGCGGCATACATGATATGGAATAACATGACAAGTGATACGCGACCCGTGCCAGCCGATGACTCGGCCCTGATCGGGTTTCAACAGCATGACCACGAGACCTGCGTTGAGACAGCGCTGGCAAACGCCGAGAAACGGTGCCGGGAAGAAGGGCTGCGTTTGACTCCGGTTCGCCGCAAGGTGTTGGAGATGCTGGTGCAGGAACATCGGGCACTTGGCGCTTATGCGATCCTTGATCGCTTGCGCGAAGAAGGCTTCGGGTCGCAGCCACCGGTGGCGTACCGGGCGCTTGATTTTCTGGTCGAGAACGGGTTCGTGCATAAGATCGAACGCCTGAATGCATTTGTCGCCTGCGCACATCCGGGAGCAACCCATTCACCTGCTTTCATGATCTGCCGCAAATGTGACGCGGTGGCCGAGGCGCAATCTGCCCCGGCCAAAGGGGCGCTTGGCGCTGCCGCCCGCGCGGTTGGGTTTGAGATTGAGCGAACGGTTGTAGAAGCCGAAGGCGTCTGCCCCGATTGCACCAAGAAGGCCTGAAGATGTCTCTTGTTTCTGTCGAAGGTCTCAGTGTCCGCTATGGTACCAACACCGTTCTGCATCATGTCGACATGACAATCGAACCCGGCGAGATCGTGACCATCGTGGGGCCAAACGGGTCTGGCAAAACTAGTTTGCTGCGCGCGGTGATTGGCGCGACCAAACCCCATGCGGGGCGCGTCATCCAGAAGCCGGGGCTCAAGATCGGGTATGTCCCACAAAAGCTGCATATCGATCCTACGCTGCCGATCACGGTTGAACGGTTCATGCGCTTGACCAATCCTGTAACACGGCAGCGCTGCATGGATGCGCTCGACTCTGCTGGCGTTCCTGATCTGCTGAAGCGCCAGATGTCACAGCTTTCGGGTGGGCAGTTTCAGCGGGTTCTGCTGGCTCGGGCGCTGATAAACCAGCCCGACATTCTGCTGCTGGACGAGGCGACGCAGGGTTTGGACCAGCGGGGTTCAGCGGCCTTTTACCAACAGATTGAAACGGTACGCCGCGAAACCGGTTGTGCCATATTGATGATCAGCCACGAATTGCACGTGGTCATGAGCGCATCAGACAGGGTTATTTGCCTCAACGGGCACGTGTGCTGCGAAGGCTCGCCTGCCGTCGTCGCCTCGGCCCCGGAATATCGCGCCCTGTTTGGAACCGGCACAGGCGGCGCGCTCGCCCTGTATCGGCACCATCACGATCACCATCATGACCACGGTGAAGACCCCAAGGAAGCCGCAGAATAATGCTTGATGACTTTATGACGCGTGCAACGCTTGCAGGGGTTGGCGTTGCGTTTGCCGCAGCACCGCTCGGGTGCTTTGTCGTGTGGCGCCGCATGGCGTATTTCGGGGATGCCACGGCACATGCGGCGATCCTCGGCGTTGCACTCTCACTGACGTTTCAAATGTCGATATTCGCTGGTGCGCTGGCCGTTGCACTGATCATGGCACTGACCGTGACGCTGCTGACTGGCCGTGGCTATGCGATGGATACGCTTCTGGGCGTTCTGGCGCATTCTGCACTGGCCTTTGGTCTTGTTGCCGTCTCGTTCCTGTCCGGTGTTCGCATCGATTTGATGGCTTATCTGTTTGGCGACATTCTGGCCGTGTCACGCGCCGACCTGGCGGTGATCTGGGGCGGGGCATCACTTGTGGTGGCTCTGATCGCGTGGCGATGGTCGCAGCTGCTGACGGCCACCCTGAACGAAGAACTGGCCTATGCCAGCGGTTTTGATCCCAAGCGCGAGCAGTTGATCCTGACCTTGTCGCTTGCCGTAACCGTGGCGGTTGCGATCAAGGTCGTGGGTGTTTTGCTGATCGCTGCGATGCTGATCATCCCGGCCGCTGCCGCACGCAGTTTGGCGCGATCCCCGGAATCGATGGCGTTGATCGCAGCGGCGATCGGCGCTTTTTCTGCTGTTGCCGGGCTGAGATCAGCTTACCTGTTTGACACCCCGGCAGGCCCATCCATCGTCTGCGTCGCCGCAATCCTGTTTGCATGCTTCAGCCTGATCGGATGGCAATCGCGACGTGGGGCTTAAAGCGCCTCAATTGAATTGCAGGGGGCTATCCCGGCTGATCATCCTGATCACGAGAGGCACATGATCCGAAATGTCGGAGACGAAGTCGGAAACGCTTTTGTCCAGTCGAACGATGGCTGCATCGTCACCGCTGATATCCGCGAGTTTCACGTCATCAGAGACAACAATGTGATCGATCAAAGACCGGTGACGCGGCCCGACATAAGAAAGGGCATTATCGTCGGCATCATCGCTCGTCAGTGCGATCAAATCGGGTGCATCGGTTAGGGCGTTCAGAACATCGGTGTTCAGTGTCTCGTTCATGTCTCCGCCCAATACAACGGGCAGGTTTTCGCTCGTGCGAATATCCTCTATGACTTCGGCCAGAATGTTCGACGCCAGTCGCCGTCGCGATCGGCTTTGGGGATCTCCGAACGCCTTGAGATGAACGGCAATCATGATGAACTCTACTGTGGCGTTTTCGCGAGCCCCAGCGGGCGCAACCTTGTGCTCGATCTTTACCCGGGCGATCATCGGACGGCGGGGAAAGGCACTGTGCCCTGATGCGGTTCTTGCGTTCCAGGCATCACGATGACGGTTCAGCAGGTCCTGCGCTATCGTGACTTCAGTCGTCGAACTGTCAAACAGAACTGCCAGATCCTGGCTTCCGCGTACGTTCAGATATTTGAAATCATAACTGTAGCCGAGGCGTTGCAGTGCGGTAGTCACACGTTCCATCGCGTCGCGCTGCACCTCGACCAGTCCGATGGCGTCCAGTGACAGATGTGCCAGCACCTCGGCCACCTGGTCGACCCGGGCATCTGAAATCCGATCGTTGAAATGCTCGATATTCCAGAACCCCACATCGGCAAATTCCTGAGACCCGCGATATTCAGGAATCTCGACCTCATGCACACCAGCGCCGGTGATACCCATAATATCAAAGAAACCGAGATGCGGAGAGGTATCGGGTATGGTCGAAAGCAGATCCCGCAACCGGTTTGACGAGCTTTCATTCGCCGCAGACAGCGCAATGAGATGCGAGACGATGGCGGCCATGCGCACACCTTCGTTCGTGGTTGTTCCATCCGCTTCAAACCAGCCCGCATGATGCAGGGCAACCAGACCCCATTCGTTGTTGAAAACCGGTGACCCTGATGATCCCGGCTCGGTATCCGTCGTGTACCAAACGACTTTGTCTTTGACGCGTTTGACCTTGTTGTCATGCAAGGCGACTTCTTTTTGCCGTCCGCGAGGGTGCTGGATGATATTCACCCTCTCGTTCCGCGTGATGGTTGCCGGGCTTCGCAACAGAGCGATCGGCTCGATTTGTGATACCGCCGAGGGGTCGCAGCCGACGATGGTGAAATCAAGCTCAACCGACGTGACAAAGAACCGGTCAGGTTCCAGCGTTACCGTCAAACTGGATGCCCCTTCTTCAAAGTCGAACTCCGCCATTGCGTCCCGGGCTTCATCTATCGATGCGATAACGTGGTTGTTCGTCATGATGAAGCCACGCTCGCCAATCAGGAAGCCTGACCCGGAACCGCCAGGCAGGTTGATTTTGCACACCGCCCGGGCGCGGGTATCGCCTCTGCTCAGGAAATGCGCGGGTAAAAAGTCAGCTCCGCCCGAGATCTTTTCGAAATGGTCTGATATCTCTCGCTCGATCTCTCGCCGGGTTCCTTCTTTTGCTGTCGGCGCAAGTGGTTTCGACAACAGCTCCCTGCCGCGGTGATCCACCAAGGCGCGGAACTCTGATGCGCCAAGATCTTTGGCGGTTGCGATCATCGCCTCTCGACCGGGTGAAAGTGGCTCTGCAGGTTTGCGCAGGCTTTCCGCCCCCGAGAAAAGATGGTTGATCAGGTCTCGATAGCGATCCGCAACCTTTCCAAATCCGTCCCGGTCGGGATGAAGCTCATCATGCCATTCATCAGCACCAACCGCGTTGGTGCAGTTTACCCGATGGACCCTGCCGGGAAATTCATCGCTTAGGTCAACAAGGCCCGTGTTGAAGCGATCGATCATGACACGCACGATCGCGGCCTGAAGCCCGCTATCTTCGATACCAAGCTGCGCCATCGGTCGCCCGAGCCATTTGCCCCGGTCCGGTATTGCATAATCGTACCCGTGGCAGAGGATTTTCAGTGACGGAAACTCCGCCGTCAGACTTCCGAAAATCTGACGCATAATCCCAAGAACCTCGTTGAGGCGCGCGGCAAAATTCTGGTTCGGATAATCCTTGGGATCGCGTGCCGGGTCGAAAGGGTGCACGGCCGTGGCAAGCCGCCCGTCGCCCAAAAGGTCATTTCCGCCACCGCTGAGCAAAAAGACATGCGGGTTTTCGGCCCGGATCGCGTCATGCATTTCGTCTTGTGCAAGCATGGCAGAGACCAGGTCTCCTGCTGCCCCAAGACTGTATATGGCATAGTCATCAAAGAGATGATCAATCGTGTCCTTGAGCAGGAATGGATACTGAAACCACGAGTCGCCTTCCGAGACGATTTTCAACCCAGTCCAACCACCTGCAATCTTGCGGCGGTATTTCCGTTGTCTCCGCCGTCTCGACCAGGAGTTAAATGCGGCCATTGCAACGTCAGCTTCAAGCCCCTGGTCGTCGACCATCTCGGGATTGATACTGACCCGTGGCGAAAATGCAGGAGGCGCGTCTGTGTCCTCCATCAGGTACTGGGCGATTTCGTCCTCAGAAACCGTTTCATCCAAAATCATTTGACGAAGATCGTTCAGTGTAATTTTCGGCATGAAAAATCCTCCGATATGTTCAATAAAAAATCATCAGCGGCGCAGCGCTGGTAGCAATAAACAAGGGAAATATAGCACAAATCGGCGACAATCTCACCATTTGATACTCAAGTACGTCGACACCCTCACGACCTGCCACTGCGTGACAGGTGCGGGTCTTTCACCAGAGCGTTTATGCACGCCAAACGCGAAGGAAGGGCGCAACGAACTCAGGAAACGCTGAGGTCGGCATCGTCAGGTAAAATACCTCAACAAAGCCCCATCAGATCCATCTTTGCAGCCCGCCTTTCTGATTTTTTTGCAAGCGCAATGCATCCATTTCGCCTCCGCGCTCGATCTAATGGGTGAAGCACTCAACAGAGGCTTCGTATTTTCACTAGGAGATTACAAATGCTTAAGATCAATACATCTGAGCTACCACAACCATTTTTGGCCTTTGCGGCAGAGACCGAGCGATTTGCGGACGCGGTGAAGCTGATGCCTTTCGAGGATGACAGCGATGTCGGTGTCGTGACGGCTGCCGACAAGCTTACATCGACGGTCAAGTCATTGAACGGCAGGCTGGGTTCTCCGGTCAAACCGGGCGATAGGGACAATGGCGAACTGGGAGAGCGCGTTGCGCCTGCGGTCGACACGCTTAGCACACTCATCGATGTCTTTTGTCAGGACGCCGCGAGCGGGGCGACCTCGCTTCCGGATATGGACGACATGGCCGTATTCACCGGGTTTCTCGGGCAAAGCGAGGACGCGCTGTTTCGCGTGCTGGAACTGACACCCGCCGCGTTGCAGGTTCGCCCGACACCCGAAAGGGCGGAACTTGTCGAGTGTCTTGCCTCCTTTGGCATTCCGCTTTCCGAGGTCGGACTGCATCCGCCGACAATGATCAAGATCATCATTATTCTGGTGACAGTTGTCGTGTTCCTGCGTCGTCGCGACACCGAATTCCTTGTCATTACGATTGTGAACGTTCTGATCCTCATCGACTTTCGCGGACAGGGCGGGCTTAAGTTGCCCAGTACGGGCGGCACGCCTCGGCCGAGCACGCCGACGACACCGGTGACGCCGCCAGCCGTCCCACCTGCGCCACCAGTTCCGCCGGTCGATCCTTGTGCGGCTCTTGGTGTCAGGGACTTCATAATCGGTGGCAGCGGCGCGACCGAGCAACTTGCGCTGAACAATGCGATGGTCAATGCCATGCAGGAAGCCCAGAGACGCTGTGGACCCAACTGCCGTGGGCGGATCGTTGGAATAACGAATGAACGTGCCACGCTGATAGGTGACGCGGTCAATCCGTTCCGCACGGCCCGCAGGTTCCTGTACCGGTGCATAAAGCCCTAACTGTTGCGCAAGAAGCTGCATCCCGACCAAGTGTCGGGGTGTGGCCGCCGACCTAGCCAGCTTGCCCGAATTGGCCTACCATGAAGGTAGCGACCGGAGACCGGAATGGGCCAGCTTGTGCACCGCGAAGAGCCATCGCTCGAAGATCTACTCAGCCTGACATCAGATGGTGACATGGCCGCTTTCAAGGCGCTCTACGACCGGACCGCAGCACTTCAACTCGCCATCTGCAGGCGCATTCTGGGCCGCGATGATCTGGCTGAGGAAGCGGTGCATGACGCGTTTGTATCCATCTGGCAAAGTGCCGGGCGCTTTTGTCCCGAAAACGGATCGGCAATGGGGTGGATATGCACCATCGTCCGGCGGCGCGCGCTCGACAGGTTGAGAGCAAGCCCCTGGCTGCACAGGGAGGTTGCGATCCGGCCCGATGAGGCTGGCCCGTCGCAGGCGACCGGTTCGGAAGAGAGGATGGCGCTGGAGCAGTGCCTGAAAGAGCTCGCGCCACATATCCGTTCCGCGATCCGCCTTGCCTATCTCTATGGGCTGACCCACAGCGAGCTGAGTCAAAATCTGAACCTGCCGCTTGGGACATTGAAAAGTCAGCTTCGGCGTGGCTTGATTGCATTGAAGGAATGCCTGACCAGATGAGTGATCGCGAAACAAAACCCAAGGATACGCCAGACGCGGACGCCGCGTTGCGATATTTGGGGCTGGATGGCGATGACCAGGACCGGGATGCACCCGCCGAGGCGGACATATTGGCCTGGGCCGACCACTTTCTGGCGCTTGAGACCGGCGACGCCCCACCACCGCCTGCGGCATTGTGGGAGTCGATCGCCGCACAGACCAACATCGCTCCAGGAATCCGTACCGTGCAAAGCGACGATGGTATCTGGGAAACGCTTGGTGACGGCCTGCGCCGCAAGATCGTGCATATTGATGCCGATGCCGGGCGCGCCAGCTACTTTGTGGAACTTGCCAAGGGCAGTCAGCTCCCGAGGCACGAACATCCCGTTGACGAGCATTGCGTGGTGCTGGAAGGAACGCTGAGGATTGGATCGCAGACTTTTGGAGCCGGGGCCTACCAATTCGCAGAGCGTGGCCACCCTCATCCGCCCGTCATCGCCGAAACGCCCGCTCTGATCTTCATTCACGGGCCGCTCTGATACGTCTTGGCCTGACCAGACAGGTCAGCGCTGGTCGTGATTGTGCGTTTTGGGACGGCAGTCTCTGCGACGCTTCACGAATTCACGATGCACATTCAGCCCCGATGATTGGGTGACAACAAACCCGCTCGCAGGTCATCTTGACGCCGTCCTTCGCAGAATCTCAAATCTCTGTTAACCTAACGTCAATACCTTGGTCCGACCCGAATAAGGAGAATACCATGGGCGTTGATGTACCTGACGACTATGAGATCGACCTCACCCTCAGCGGCGGAACGACAATTGATGGCGATCTGTCCCTGGATACGGACCTTAGAGTTCGTGAATTGCCCACAATCGAATTGAAGGTGCTGGAACTGCCAGAGATCAAGATCGGCGTTACGGAATTGCCCAAAGTGCAGCTGGGCGTCGATCCGATTGACCTTTCGCTCAGGCTCAAAGAAATCCCCGCGATCCGGGCGCATTTGCCTGCGAATTTCAAGGTCGGCCTGTCGCTGCTCGGTAATGAGCTGCTCTGCATCAATCTGTGTGGCGAGGCCCAAGTCATCACCGAAGATTACAAGCCCAACCCCTGCGAAATCTGCGGGCCGGTGGGCAGTACCAACAGCGCAGGGGCCATCGCAGGCAGCGTGAACCGCATAGACCTCGTTGAAGACGATGGCTGATCTTGGCGACACCATCAGCCTGCGCAAGGGCCAGGGCATAGCCCCGTTTGAGGTGCAGCGCGCGCATTCGGCCGTCCTGAAACTTGACGGCGATCTGAAGTCCGAGCTTGGGGCCGAGGTCAAGGCCAGGCTTTTGCCGCGCAAGGGCCAGACACGGATCAGGGCCCGGATCGGCACCGGCGCGCCTCCCGGAGCGCACAAGGCCGTGCTGGTCAGCGACGCGGGCGAGTTTCCGGTTGTCGTGGATGTGCCCGAAAAGAAAAAGCTGCGGCTGTCCCCCTCCTCGATCGAGATCACGGGGCGTCCGGGCGACAGCGTGCAAGCGTCGTTTCTCGTGAAGAACACCGGAAATGTCGCGTTGACGGTGCCTGCGGGCGGTGTCACCGGGCTTTTTGCTTCTGACGGGCTGGCCGGTGCGTTTGCCGCTGCTTATGGCTCGAACGCCGAAGCACCGCTTGAGGTGTTTGGCGAATTCATTCTGGGCCTGCGCCGGTCTTATCTGGGGCTGATGCACGTCAAACTGACCGCCAAGAGCAAGAAACCGCTGCCCCCCGGCGAGGCGCGCGACATCACCGGAGAGTTCACGCTGCCCGAGCCACTGAACCCCGGCACACCGCTTGGTACCGGCCGCCGGTTCCACGCCACTTTGGTCATGCAGCACCTGCGGCTTGTGGTTCGCGTGACCCTGAGTGCTCCGAAAAAGAAAGGGGACAGCAGATGAAGAAAAAGCACAAGGACACCGCGCAAGAGATGCGCGACACCATGGACAGCATGTCCGATATCATGCTGCGGCAGATGGACCTGACCGGAGAGATCGTCGATAGCCTCGCCGGAACCGCGCAGCGCTTTCTGTCGTCGCTGACACAGGGCCAGAAGGCGCATAACTGCTGTGACATCCCGGAACCGTGCTGGATGCCGAAGGATCTTGGCGAATACCATTGCGATCTCTGCCCCGGCAGCACCGGGATCATCGAGATCCGGGTGACCAATACCGACTTTCGCCCGCGCAATTTTACTGCCGTTGCAGGGGGACCTGATGCCGGGCGCGTCAAGCTTTCCCCCAACAGTTTTAACCTTGGCCCCAAAGAACGCCGCACGATACGCGCAGAGTTCGACACGAAACTGGACGATTCGGTCCATTGCGCGGAATTCGAGGCGCTGATCTGGATCGTCGGCTGCCACAGCCATTATCTGCGCTGGACGGTGGATGTGGGCAAGACCGCGCGCGCCTGCTGCCATCATGTCGAGGTCTTCGATCAGCCCGACTATGAACACCACTGGTACGACCATTTCTATTGTGTCCGCTCCTGTTATGGCCGGTCCACGCGCCCGACGCCGGGCAAGGATACGGTCGGGTAAGCCATGTCAAATTCGCAATTCAAGGAGCTCTTCGGCCAGGCCATGCGCCTGAATATGAAGTATTACGGCGGGTTGTTCGACGTGACCCGCGACTATCTGGGCGCGTTGCGCGATCTCGCTGAAAAGGGGGCGGCGGCAGATACGCCGCCCGCGCCGCGACCTGCTCCTGCAGCCCCCGTAGTGCAGCCGCTGATCCTGGCTGCGCAAGCAAACAAGATCGCCTCGGCCAGCTTTGCGGTCACCAATAATACCGGCAAGGAGGTCGCTGCGGACCCCGCCGTTTCAGATGCCCTCGCCGCAGCGGGCGTTAAGGTCGAGCCCGCAGGGCGCATGGTGGCGCATGGCGAAGAGGCGGTGTTCACCTTGAAGGGAAAACCAACTGGCAAGATGAAGCTGGATCAGGACATTCACGGCTCGGTCAGCGTTCACCCCTTCGGCAATCGAGAGATCCCGGTTGTCCTGCGCCGCCTGCCGGGGGCCGCTGCCGCGAAAGCCAAGAAGCCATGAGCGCCCCAGGAGGCATCTTGGCCGAAGGCATTCTGGTGCAGGCCATGCACCTCTATTCCGCGCTGGTGATGAAACCTTATGAACAGGGGCGTAACGCGGGCCTGATCGAGCGGACGAGCATGGGTACGCTGCCCGTCCCGCTGAATCGCGACGGTCTGGGCCAACATTTCTGCAAGACCTATGATCGTCCCGTCCTGCTCGGCCATGCCACGGAAAACGATCCGCTGGTTTCAGAATTTGATCGCATGGGCGAGATCTACGACGCCTATGTGCGCCCGTTCTCAACCCCGATCATGAACGCAGCGGTTGAGGAGCTTTCGGCCTATATCAAACCCGATTTTCGCCTGCTCGATGCCGGTTGCGGCGCTGGGCGCGAGCTCTGCCGCCTGTCGCGGCTGGTGCCCGAGGGTGAGGTAGTGGGCATTGATCTGGCCGCTGGCATGGTCAACGCCGCCCACAAATCGGCGCGCGCCAAGGCTTTCGACAATACCGCCTTTTTCCAGTCCGATGTGGGCGCGCTGCCCGAGGTGTTCACCGACCGGTTCGATCTGGTCTATTCCTGCCTCGCGCATCATCACTACCCCGATCCGCCCGCCGCCACGCGCGAGATTTTCCGCGCCCTGCGGCCCGGCGGGTACTACACCGTGATCGATGCCGGGCCTGAATGGTTCGTGAAACGCTCGTCAGGGCTGGCGCTCTGGGCCGATCCCGGCTGGATCGGGTTCCACACGCCGGAACAGTTCATGGCCCTTTTTGAGGCGGCAGGGTTCGAAAACACGGGCTGGATTGACCTTGTTCCCGGTTTCGGAATCGCCTGCGCGCAGAAGCCGGTTTGAATGATCCGGGCTATGATCGGGACCTCATTGAGCAGGTCCTCAAATCGGCGCGGGCCCGGACCGAAAAGGCGATGACCCGCTTTTTCAATGCGCGGCGCGAAACGGGGATGGATGTGCTTTACGACCAGATCAGCGACTATCCGTTCCGTGTGGGCAAGGGCCTGCGCCCGGCGCTGGTCTATGCCGCCTGTCAGGCCATGGGCGGAACGCAGGCCCAGGCCGAGAACACCGCCACGGCCATCGAGCTTTTCCATAACGGCGCGCTGGTGCATGACGATATCGAGGATATCTCTGACTTTCGCCGCGGGGATGAGACGCTGTTCCGCCGCCACGGCGTTCCCATCGCAATCAATACCGGCGATGCGACCTTCGTGTTCTGCCTCTCGCTGCTCCTGGACAATGTCGAGCAGCTTGGCGTGCGCAAGGCGCTGCGTATCCTGAAGGATTTCGAACGTCTCAGCCGCGAATCCGTCGAGGGGCAGGCGATCGAACTGGACTGGATCCGCAACGCGCGCTTCGATCTGGAGACCGAAGACTACCTGCGCATGGCCTACAAAAAGACCTGCTGGTACACGATGATCGCGCCTTTGCGCCTTGGGATCGTGGCGGGCTCTGGCCCGTCGCTGGTGGCCGATCTCGAAGAAGCGCTGATTGATGTCATGGAGCTTGGCTATCTGGCCGGGATCGGGTTTCAGGTGCAGGACGATCTGCTGAACCTCACCGCCGATGAGGTGCTCTATGGCAAAGAGATCAGCGGCGATCTCTATGAAGGAAAGCGCACTGTCATGTTGCTACATTTCCTGCGCACCGCCCCCAAGCGTCAGCGCAGCCGCGCCATCCGGCTGTTGACCCAGCCGCGCGCCGACAAAGAGCCAGACGAGGTGCGCTGGCTGCTGCAGGCCATGCACGAGGCGGGCTCGATCGATCACGGGCGCGAACTGGCGCAGGATTTCATCACGCGGGCGCTGAAATTCGAGGCGGAAAACCTGAGTTTCATGCCCGAAACCCGGCATCGCCAGTTTCTGCGCGAAGTGCTCAGATATGTAATCGCAAGACTGAAGTGAGGACGACACATGCCACATGACCATGACCCCGGAACCGTCCCGTCCAGCCCGTTCGAAGAGCTGATGAAGCTGCAAAGCGCGTTTCAACAAAGCCTCAGCGAGGCCACGATGCAGTATCTGCGCCAGTTGCAGGGGATCGTGGGGCCGGTCACGCCGGGCACGGTGGTGCAGCAGGTCGAGGGCAGCACCATCGATCTGAAAATGAAACCGGGGGGGCAGGCCAAGGCGGTGGTGAATGTCGAGAACCGCCAGCGCGTGCACAGCATGGTCACGCCGATGATCACGCCTTTGGTGTCTGATACCGGCGCGACATGGTTCGCGCAGACCGCGTTCTCGCCCCCCACGGCGCTTCTGGCAACCGATGAGGTTCTGAAATTTGCGCTGACATTGGATGCGCCCGCTGACATGCCCGTGGGGGTCTATCGCGGGGCCGTCATGATCTATGGCTGCAGCGAGGGGGTGGTTCCTTTGGAAGTCACCGTCACCAAGGCCACGCGCGCGGCGGCCGCGAAACGCAAAACGACCGCCAAAAAGACCCCCGCCAAGAAGGCCGCCACGCGCAAGCCTGCGAAATCCACCAAAACCTCTTGAGGAGCCGATCCATGCCCGACCGTGCGAATATCCGCCTCATCGACCCGCCCGAAGATGCGGGACGCACCACGGCAAGCCTCTTCGCCTCGCTGGCCAGCCGTTTGATCACGCTGCACTATACGTCCGGGGTCAGCGTGATTGGCTCCACCCTCGCCGGTCTGGCCGAGGCCGGGCGCGAGATTTCCAAAACCGCCGAGGGCGCCCGCATCCGCCGCGCGCTTGAGGCCAGCGCGGTCAAGGACAATGGCGAATTACTGTGGAGCGCTCTGCGCGTGACCGGCTGGACCGAGGGGATGCCTGCAGCACCGGTGCTGGATCACATCCGCAACGATCTGGCACTGTTGCTGGCTGAAGACCTCGCTGAGACCATCGAAAACGTCCCCGCCCCGCTGGAAAACAAGGTGCATCGCAGCAAGACCGTACCGGCAGCGATTACCTTCATCGATACGCTGATGGGTCTCTGGATTCATTCGCGCGAGATCGTGCAATCGGTCGAGGCGCTTGCCCGCAGCGCACCGGACGCGGACACGGTCGAGCCCGGCGATGCCGTGCATCGCGGCCCGATCCTGCGGTGACCCGCTTCGATACGCTCCGGCCGCCGGCAATCGGCGATCCGACGGCGGCGGCCTATAAGGACTGGTTCCATCTCAACATCTTCCTGCCAGAGAGCGGGCGTGTCGTTCTAATAAACCTTTCATTACATGGCGCGCCCTGGGACAATCGCGCCCGCGTGGTTGGCGTGGCGCTGGCAAGTGCGGCTGATGGTGACTGGATCGGCGGTGTCGAGGTCGCGGCCTTCGCTGACAGCACGATTGATACGCAAGCCATCTTTCTCAGCACGCTCTCGATCGCCGTCACGCGCGATGGCGCAGCGCTTCACGCCCGCGTCGCCCGGCCTGGGGACGGGTTTGAGGCCGATATCGTGGCCCGGCCGCTGCTGCCTGCCGCGGCCCTCGATCTGACTGCCGCGTTCGGCAGCGGCTGGATCGGCTGGAGCGCGATCCCTGTCCTTTCAATCTCGGGCACTCTGACACTCGACGGCGAGGTGATCGCTCTTGAAAATGCGCGGGGCTATCACGACCACAATTGGGGCCGCTGGTTCTGGGGCGAGGATGTGGCCTGGGAATGGGGCGCATGGGTTCTTGGTGACGACATCACGATTGTTGCGGCGCGCGGCACGGACAAGGCCCATTTCAATCGCCAGCCGCCGCATGTCTTTCTCGTGCATGGCAGCCGCGTCTACGGTTTCACGCCAAACCAGATCGCGCTTTCCTATCAGGCGGGACCAACGCGGACAATGCGCCGCCTGCCGGGTTCCCTGGCAGCTATTTACCCTGACCGCCGATCGCCTGATCTGCCGCAAACCGTGACCTTGCGCGCCGATAGCCCGTTGGCCCGCTTTGAGCTGGAGTTTGAAACGGGCACGGCGGCGCAGCTTTTGCTGTCTGACCCGATGCGTCCGGGCGCGGGGTTTATCAACGAACTGGCGGGGCGATGCAAACTGACTGCCACGCTGGATCAGGGCCTATTGCGGGCCGAAGGTGTGGGCGTGTTTGAATATGTCGAATAGCCCCAGCCATCTGCGTGACTGGATCATCGCGCTGTATGCGGCATTGGAAGAGGCCGCGCCGCACCGCGCTCGGGCTATCCGCAAACTCGCCGGTGGTCAGATTTCACGTATGATACTGGATGACGACCGGGTCACCGTGCGATTTCACGACGAGGTTCTGCGGGTCACCCGGTTGCGCGCGACAGCCAAACTGAAAAGCCCCAACGGCGCGACTGACAGGCAAACAGTGACCGCGCTTCTTCTGGGATACATGGAAGTTTCAGAAGCAATCTCGCAGGATTACGTTCGTCTACGCGGCACGACGGATGAGGTCATGGCAATCTGCGCCATCATCGAGATCCTTGTTGACGCGAGCACCCGCATCCCGGCCCTTCAAAAGCTTGCCGATACGTTCTTGGCAACGACCGATAGTGAGGCGCCGCGCTCGGACCGGCGCAGGCGGATAGCGACGGCAAGAGCCACCGCCCAGCGCGAGAGAGCGCTTTTGGGTCGCGAGCGCTTGATCAACTCGTTCGACTGAAACGGCTCTGATGGAATGGGCATCCCCTGATTTGTCATCGCTGCCCAGTCTTCTGGGACCACTTCAATCTGCCCGAAAGTTCGGCTCGGACGATCAGGTATAGTTAAGTTCTGCCAACAGCGCTTCTGACCCCATTATCGAGCATTGCAGCGCAACCATCTTTGGTCGGTCGACCCAGGGACGAAGGACGACACCGTGATAGTCTAGCGTCCGGGCAACCGATGCGCCGATCAAGCCGATCCCTACCTTGGCTGCTATAAGTGCCAGCTGGGTATGGCTTCGCGCCGCTTCTGCGCCGATCTTCAACTCGCCATATGGCGCAAGGGCGTCCCTTATCGCTGCATGCAGAACAGGACCTTGTGACCTCGGGAACAGTACAAGAGGGTGGTTCGCCAGATCTGCAGAACGGATCGCCTTACGTTCGGCCAATGGGTGTCCTTCATACAGGGCAACCAAGAATTCGTCCTCGCCCAGCGACGCCAGAGAAAGGCCGCGCGCAGCATCAACGGGTGGATGCAAAAGGCCGAGATCAAGTTCTGCTCGCGCCAGCGCTTTGGCCTGCGGGTTCGTAGGTGTCTCGATCAGTTCAGGGGCAGGCCACCCTCGCGCGGAGATGCGCGACAGAAGATCCGGCAGATGTGAATCAAGTGCAGCGGAGACGAAGCCTATTCGCAATGGTTTTGAGTACATTCCCATGCGTTTTATCCGAGCCTCAGCACGGCTTAGCGCGGCAAGAATTGCCTCGGCCTCTTCCAACAATACGCTGCCTTCAGCCGTTAGGGTCATACCGCTCTTGGAGCGCTCAAAAAGCGATACTCCCAACGCGGTCTCCAACTCTCTGATGGTGCGCGACAGGGGCGGTTGGCTCATGTTCAAGGCGGACGCGCCAGCCCTCAATCCACCGGCGTGCGCAACGGCGACGAACTGACGAAGGAGGCGGTGATCGAGGGCATCGGGCATGATTTCATACAGGTATCAATTGGTACTTATGTGATATTATTATGATTTCTTTGTTTGCGCTACACGGGTGGGATGAAAACCGTATCAGCCCCATCTCCCGGCGCGCGCTCGACACTCTTTGCGTGCATCGCTGTCTTTGCACTGGGTCAGTTTCAGCGTGCATCCGGGAGTATATTCGGCCCTGTCCTGTCTGAGAAACTAGGTATTCCAGCGACGGCTTTGGGGGTCCTCGTAGGGGCAATGTTCGCAGCGACGCTCGCGTCTCAGGCCCCGGCTGGCATCGCGCTTGACCGCTTCGGACCACAGCGCGTCATCCTTTGGACTCTCGCGTTGGTGGCCGTTGGTAACGCGCTATTTGCGATCGCGCCTGGATTGGGCAACGCGGCATGGCCAGCATTGCTGGCCGCGCGTGTTCTTATTGGTGTGGGGCTTGCCGCAACCGGAGCAGGCGTCCAGATGATGCTTGCGCAGAACTTGCCATCTGGCGATTACGGATACGCTTCCGGCCTGCTCGTGACACTCGGGGGTGTCGGCGGCCTCGTTGGAACGTGGCCGCTGGCGGTCGCGTTGGAGCGCCTCCCCTGGATCATTGTTTTTGGATTTGGCGCAGTTTTGGCTCTTCTCGTGATGGGGATCGCCGCATGGTTTCTGCAGCCAACCGCGCCCGAAAAGGCAGAGCAGTGCCAGACAAATACGGGGTTCATCGCTTTGCTCAAGGATAGCGAGCTGCGCCGCATACTCTGTCTTGGTGCCGTAACCTATGCGCCCATCGTCACAATCACCGGTCTTTGGGGTGGGCCCTACCTGCACGATGTGCACGGTTTAAGCCCTGAAGAGTCCGGCAAAGCTCTCATGGGATTGTTTGCCACAACAATCGCTGCCGGAGTCGTTTTTGGCCGTATCGACCGCACCGGGCGGGGGCGCGACAAGGTGATTGTGCTTGCGGCAGCGGGTTCGGCCACATGCCTCGCTGTCATGGCACTGATGTCGACACCACCGCTTTTGGGTGCTTTGGCACTTTTGGCAGGCTCAGTATTCCTCCAACAGTTTTATATTCCCTTGGGAGTGCGATTGAGAGATACGGTGCCTGCCTCGGTATTTGGTCGTGCCAACGCATTAAAGATGCTCATTGCGATCGGCGCGATACCGGTCATGCAGACTGCCTTCGGTCTTGTTCTCGACCTAGCGCGTAGTGCCGGTGTAGGCGATGAAAGCGCGTACCGGATCGCATTTGGTTCTATGGCCGCTGCGATAGCTCTGGCGGTTACAAACTACAGCTTCCGGCGGCGGAGCGACGGATGCTCCGGTTGAACATCTCGAGCGCTCTGGACGCCTGCAACTTCGTTCACCGTCTCAAGACCCTCAGCGGTCTCACACCTACAAATACTCCTGCAAAACCGGGGCCTCAGAACCTGAGAGAATCACATTCGATCGAATCCACCAGATGCCGGGACCGAACATCTAGGGATTGCATTGGTGCTCTTCGACAAGCCAGTTCCAGAACGTCTTGGTTGAGGGCGACGCCGCAGAGTAATCGCAGCGTGCGAAGAAACTCCAAGGACACTCGACCGAAATGTCGAAAGGCTCGATCAAAAGCCCTCGTTCAATATAGGGCGCCGCAACAGAGCGTGGCGTCACCGCGCAGCCCAACCGGCTTGTGGCCATCTCCAAGGCGAGGCTGTTAACGTTGGTTTGAACGATGCCCATAATACGGGATGCGTCGTATTGCAGCGCCACCGCAAGCCGTTCCCAAAAGGCGTATCTGGACAAGGCAACCAGCAAGCGGCACTCCAGCAACTGCTCGACCCGGCTGAGCGGCTCCCCTCCGGCATTGTAATCCGGAGCACATACCAGTGAGATCTCTTCCTGCCACAGTTTATGCGCTGACGACTTCGTTTCGTGGGAGTCCTCCATCGTGATGCTGATATCGGACACCAGATCATCATCCTCGGACCAGATGATCCCATGAACTTCCAGTTCGATTTTGGGATGCAATTCGTGAAATCTCGCGATCAGTCCGGGCATCCAGCTTGCTGCCAGAGAGACGGGGCATGAGACAACGACCGTTCGTGCATTGGGTTTACCGACCAGGAGTTCGGTGGCTGCGTTAATTTCTTCGATCGAAGCGCGGATTGACGGCAGATACGCTTTTCCGGCTTCTGTCAGAACGAGTGATCGGGTTGTGCGCACAAAGAGGGTGCGACCCAGAAAGTCTTCCAGGGACCGAACATGGTTGCTCACGGCCGCCTGGGTGCAGTTCAGTTCTTTGGCTGCGTGCGTAAAGCTCTTGTGCCGGGCGGCTGCTTCAAATGATCGAAGAAATGTGAAGTGGGGAAGATACTTCATCTGTAGATAGCTTTCCGGCCTGCCCGTTCGGACGTCGTTTCAATCGGCGTGACTAGTGTACTTGCACTTTTGGTCCCAGCAGGCGACGAAAATATTCCAGCCAAGTGTTCACCGAAATCTTTTTGAGTAACCAACCTTTAACACCCCTAAAGTGCCCCTACCACTGGCTGGCGCGATCACTCCACCTTTACGCATCTGACCAAAAAATCAGAAGCCGATGCAGAGTATCCAAAGCGCATCAGAGCTTAGATGCGGTCCGCGCCGGGTTGTTGTTCAGCTATCCCAACCAGATAGCACATTCAGTCAATTGCTGAGGAGCGCGACATAGATGTCAATAAAACCACCTTTTACCGACCTGGAGATTAAGAAATCCCCAGCTGGATTCTATGAGGGGTATAGTCTTCCTATCGCCTTAATCAGCAAAGGGATTATGGTCGCTGTTGTGCTTTGGGCGCTGGTATGGCCATTGAACGCCAATGAGGTTTTAGGAAGCGCAAAATGGGCGCTGCTGAACGGCTTCAACACGTTTTACATCATTATCGTCGGCGTCTTCTTCTTCTTTCTCGCAGCTGTCGCCATTATTCCGTCAACCGGAAAGCGGATCATGGGGCGCCCTGGTGAGGGAAAGGAGTTTTCTGACTTTTCCTGGTTTTCCATGATGTTCGGAGCTGGCCTGGGCGTGGGCCTTATGGTCTTCGCGACGGCAGAGCCCCTGGGATTATGGGGCTCGAACCCAGTCATCGTCGCGGGCGGCGTTGAGCCCAATAGCGAAGAGGCACTGAAGTCCGGCTACCGGTACGTCTTTGCGCATTACGGCTTCCATGCCTGGGCCATCTATGTGGTGACGGGCCTTTCGCTGGCCTATTATGCCTACACGCGCGACATGCCTCTGACCATTCGCTCTGCTCTAACTCCGCTCTTTGGTTCGGCGATGAACGGTGTACTGGGCCATATCGTCGACGTTCTGGGCGTTATTGCGACGATTCTCGGCGTGTCGGTGACCATTGGTTACGGCGTCAGCCAGTTCATCGACGGTCTCTATGCGATCACCGGCATGGAGTGGATGATGAATATGACCGGTGACGCACCCGCTCCAGGCAAGGTTGGCCTGATCGCTGGTCTGATCGTCATTATGGGCCTGTCCATTTTATCGGCTGTTTCCGGGGTGGGGCGCGGGGTGAAATACCTCTCTAACCTCAATCTGGTCCTGTCGATTATTTTGCTGGCAACCTTCATCATATTCGGTTCCTTCCTCTTCGCGATGAGCACCTATGTGTCGGCCCTCATTGACTACCTCATTCACTTCTTCTCTTTGAGCTTCGCCGCATATGGTCCGGTATCCGAGGGAGAGTTTGCTGCCGCGCTGCCGCAGGCAGCGATGCCGCTGGCCTCCGATCTCTATTCGGGTGCAACAAACGCCTGGGGAGATTTTGAGGGCTTCCGGTCTGGTTTAGAAGGTGCCGCAGCCCAATTGGATGAGGCGACACTGATCGCAGCCTACGAAGCGGGAACCGGTGGACGCCTGTTCAACTGGCAGGCGGGCTGGACGACCTTCTACTGGGCCTGGTGGATCGCCTTCTCTCCGTTTGTGGGCCTCTTCTTGGCGCGCATCTCGCGTGGACGGTCCGTGCGTGAATTCATCCTGGGCTGCGTGATAGCGCCTGCGATGGTCTGCTTTGCCTGGATGACCATTTTGGGCGGCACAGCCATTGACTTGGAGATGACCGGTGGGGCCGATGGCACCATTATCGGTGCGTCCAACACAGCCAAGCTCTTCGTGACACTGGCTCAAATGATCGATGGCACCCTCCTGTCGGCGCTTACCGTGATGTGCGTGGTTCTCATCATGACCTTCCTGGTGACCTCAGCGGACTCGGGGATTCTCGTGATGAACACCATCATGTCAGGAGGTGAGCAGGAAACCGGAGTCAAACACCGCATCATTTGGGGGGTTATCCTCACCGCGGCCATTGGCACCTTGCTGCTTGCTGGCGGCGGCGGGCTTGATGCGCTCGCCAACGCTATGATCATCGGAGCGCTGCCGTTCACCTTGGTGATGGCGCTGATGATGATCGCACTTGCCAAAGCTCTCTACCGAGACGGTCTTCGCGACAAGTTCGACAGCGCGGAAGCCAGTCAGCCTGCCGAGTGACATAGCAAAACTCCCGACATTGGAAACGGCGCCATCAATAGGCGCCGTTTTTCAAATCAGAGATCAGCGGACGTCCATTCCATCAAAGCCGAAACCGGTCTTTGCTATGGGAGGATGCGCGACTCAGACATGCGCGAAGCCGCCCGAATTGTCGTTAGATTGCGCGCTCGAATTCTGCTCCAGCTTCTCTATCACTTTGGTCAAGTCCGCGAGAAGCATTTCTCCCATGTCGTAGCTAAAGCCCTCGCGCACAACGATGCGCAACACATGAATGCTCTCGGCACCCTCTGGCATGGAATATGCAGGCACCTGCCATCCATACGCCCGCAGGTGGTCTGACACGTCATATACGCTGTAATCTTCTGGGTTTTTTACTTTGAACGCAAACACGGGAATTGCACTGCCATCGCTCAGCAACTCAAACGGCCCCATCTGCGCAATTCGGGCTGACAGTTGTTGAGCGATGCTGCCCAGGTTCTCCATAACCTGTTTGTAGCCAGTCCGGCCCAGTCGCAGAAAGTTATAGTACTGGCCCACGATTTGGTTGCCGGGGCGTGAGAAATTCAGCGTGAAGGTGGGCATATCGCCCCCCAGGTAATTGACGTGAAAAATCAGATCTTCCGGAAGCTCTGACTTGTCGCGCCAGACAACCCAGCCAACTCCGGGATAGACCAGCCCGTATTTGTGCCCGGACACGTTAATCGACTTGACCAGCGGTAGCCGGAAGTCCCACTCCAGTTCCGGTTGCAGGAAGGGCGCGACAAATCCACCGCTTGCCGCATCGACATGCAGCGGAACCTCAAAGCCGGTACTGGCATTGGAGGCCACCAGTGCGTCATGCACTTCCTTGATCGGTTCATATTCACCGGTGAAGGTGGTGCCCAGAATCGCAACAATGCCGATCGTGTTCTCGTCGATCTTGGAAATCGTGTCTTCCGGGTCGATCACATAGCGATCGGGCGCCATCGGTACATAGCGCGGCTCAACATCCCAATAACGGCAGAACTTTTCCCAAACCACTTGCACGTTCGTGCCTAGGATCAGGTTCGGCTTGTCTGTCGGTTTGCCTTTGGCCCGCTGGCGCGCGCGCCAGTTCCATTTCATCGCCATACCAGCAAGCATCACGGCCTCGCTCGATCCGATGGCCGATGATCCCGTCGCCTCGCTCGGCGCGTTGAACAGGTTCGCGACGATCTTGATGCAGCGTTCCTCGATCATCGCCGTATTGGGATACTCATCCTTGTCGATCATGTTCTTGTCGAATGTTTCCGACATCAGGCGTTGTGCCTGCGGTTCCATCCAGGTGGTCACGAAGGTGGCGAGGTTCAGACGCGCGTTGCCGTCCAGCATGAGTTCATCATGGATCAGGCGATAAGCGGAATCCGCGTCCATCTCATCTTTGGGCAGCGTGAATTTGGGAATGGGTTCGCGCATGAAGCGTCCCCCATAGGCCGGAGTTAGGACCGACGCAGACTCCGAATGAGACGAGGGGCTTCGTTTTTTGGTCATGTTTCTTCCTTTGTTGTCGCTTGCACAGCCCCCTTGGAAGCCCAACCAGGGCGACGAGCCGCGTAGATTAGGATTGGCGCGGATGAGACGAGGATAACACCAATTGCCATCATCAGCTCGAATGACAGGATGGAAAGCGCTCCGACGGCTGGCGGGATAAACCCGATTGCAAAACAGGCGAGCGCGGCAAGTAACCCGAGTCCGGCTGTAATCCACATTCCGGCGTTGCCGCCTGGGACCCGGTAGGCGCGCTGGACTTCCGGATGTGAGTACCGCAGACGAATGGCCGCCGCATACATCAGCACATACATCAGCGAGTAGATCAGGACCGCGATCGAAGTCAGGATCAGAAAGGCTGTGTTTACATCGTCTACCAGCAAGAACGACATGGCTATCAACGAGATTAATGATGCCTGCACAATCAGAAGATTCGTTGGCACGCCCTTGCCGTTTACCTTTTGCGCCCAGATCGGAAGATAGCCCGCTTGCCCTGCCGCAAGTATTCCTTTGACCGGCCCCACAATCCAGGTGCTGACTTGGCCCGCCGCACCAAGCGCGACAAGCACCGCAGCAACCGGCGTTAGCCACACAAGGCCAAAATGCTCGAAAAACGCGGAAAAGGCCTGCATTGCACCGTTGATCTGGTCTATCGAAGCCACCGGCAATATCGCCGCGACGGCAAGGCCACCCAGCAATGTCAGCACAAACCCGATGATTGCTGCACTGAATACCGCCAACGGATAGGTGCGGTGGACGTTTTTGACCTCACGGGCGTGGCTCGCTGAAACTTCGACCCCCACAAATCCGAAGATAAAACTGAGGAAGAGAGTCAAGTTGCCGGTTTCGCCGATCGATGGCACCCAGTTTTCGGCGGTAAGTGCTGTGTCAATTTGCAACGGGTTTCCTGCACGAGCATATGCAAGACCCAAGATAATCAGAATGACTGTAGGCAATAAAACACCAATGGACACAGCAACGCTGCTGATCATGCCGGAACTTTTCGAACCGCGAAAATTTGCCAGCGTGGCGCCCCAATAGACAACGAGGATAACCGTAACGATGAAGTACTTGCTTGATCCCAGTGTGGGATCAAGCGCGTAGGCAAGCGATGCGGCGACATACGCGACAATAGATGTAATGCCAAAGATGCTTTGGGCCCATTGCAACCACACTGCCAGGAATCCCATACGAGGTCCAAAGGCAGCCTCAACCCAATGGAAGACGCCATTTTTCGGCCAACCCGTCGCAAGCTCGGCCGAAACAAGTGCGACCGGGATAAGATAGACAACAATTGTGATGGCGTTGAAGGCGACCATTTTCATGCCGGTCTGTGCCATCATCGGCATATTGCGTAACGTCAGAAACAAGGCGGCAGTGATCAACGTCAAAGTGATGACACCAATCTGGTGTGTGGTCTCAGTCAACGAAAGTGCCCTACCTAGTCAGGCTCTGGTTTGCCCAAGTTCAGATTCAATAGGTCGTTCATGTATTCCGACGTCCTCAACTAAACATGTTTCCTATCTAACAAAAACACAACATTTTCGGCCCGTTGGTGGTTTTTTGCGGGGTTCGGACGCTAACAGACCGTTGGACTGCGCCGAGGTAATCTGCGTGTATCCGCCCGGCATCGCCTCTGACCCGGGCGTGAAAACCCTATCGGAGTCGAGTCTTGTCCGACCCTGGGTGAGTTGACCTTTGGCATGACCAACGGTCATTCACCTGCCGACTCCGAGAGCGTCATACGTCAAAACATGCAACACAGCCCGAGGGTTGCTCCGGCACAAGGTTCGGCCTTAAACTGCCTTGTCAGGCTCGCTGGGCAGGCCTGAGTTTACAAGCCACATAGTCTGGAAAGTTGTCGAGATTTGATCATCCCCAGTGCTCGAAAATCAGAATGTTGTTCTCCTCGAACGGAGCGTCGGCTTCACACCGCGGTGCCGATGGCTTTCGCAAAAAAAGGTTCGCCGCGTTTGGAAGGCACCGCGGAAATTCCGGGTGGGCGGCCGATTGTGGGCACCAGTCGGCCCATCATTCCCGATGATGGCGAAGAACTGCGCAAGGCGGGCGTTCTTAAGCCCTATCGCGTTGGGGTGACGACGGTCACCAACGCGCAGTTTCAGACCTTTGTCGATGACACCGGCTATGTCACCGAGGCAGAGAATATCGGCTGGTCCTTTGTGTTTTGGCTGAACGTGCCGCGCGGCGTCGCGGACCCTTTGGGGGTGGACGGGATCGAATGGTGGCGCCGGGTCGACGGCGCGAATTGGCGCGACATCAACGGGCCGGGATCGGAAGAAGCCGCCTGGCATCCCGATCATCCTGTTGTGCAGGTATCCTGGAATGACGCCCGTACCTATGCCGCCTGGGCGGAGGGACGTCTGCCGAGCGAAGCTGAATGGGAACACGCCGCGCGCGGAGGTCTGGGGGATGTGCCCTATCCCTGGGGCAGCGCTGAGCCCGATGACACCAGCTATTACCCCTGCAACATTTGGCAGGGGAGGTTTCCGCATCAGAACACGGCTGCGGATGGCTATCTGACAACAGCACCGGCCCGGTCGTTCGATCCCAACGGCTACGGGATGTTCAATATGGTCGGTAATGTCTGGGAATGGACAGCGGACCCGTTTCGCATTCCTTCGCTGAAGAAGGCTGTGCGCGAACGGCTGAAGACCATGAAGGGATACCGCGTTCTCAAAGGCGGGTCCTTCCTGTGCCATTCCACCTATTGCTGGCGCTACCGGATTGCCGCGCGGTCGGGGAATTCGCCCGACAGCGCCACGACCCATCAGGGCTTTCGCGTGGCGTTCGACATATGACAGCGAAACCCGCCGTTGATCTGAGGCTGCTGGCCTATTTCCACAAGACCGCTGAGATCGGCAACATCACCAGCGCGGCGGCAGCGCTCAATGTCGCGCAACCCACGCTGTCGAAAGCGATCCAGCAACTGGAACGGCAACTGGCTGCCACGCTCTTTCAACGTTCGCCGACCGGCGTGGTGTTGACGCGAGAGGGCGAGCAGTTGCTAAGGCACACAAGGCTGGTTCTGGCGCAGGTCTCTGACGCGGTCGAAGAGATCGAGGCGCTGCGCAGCGGCACGGCAGGCCGCGTGCGCATCGGGGCGGGGCCGTCCTGGGTGCGGCGCATCCTGCCGGATGTGGTCGCCGAGGCGTTGCGAGCGCGGCCGGGGTTGCAGGTGTCGATTTCCAGCGGTTTCGACGAGCGGATGCTGGAGGCACTGGAAAACGGTGAGCTGGACTATGTGGTGGCCGAAGAACCGCAGAACAGGCGCAGGGTGTTCGGTTTCGAGGAACTGACCGAGGACGAACTGGTTGTGTGCGCGCGCGCGGGACACCCGCTGGTCGGGCAACGTGACGTTCCGACCGAGACGGTGCTGGCGATGGCCTGGGCGCTGCCGCCGCAGCATGTGCTGGCGCGGCGGAAACTGGATGGTCAGACAAGCTTTCGTGGACATGCTTTGCCTGAGCCACAGGTCACATCGACTTCGTTGAGTTTTTTGCTGCAATTCGTGGCTGGCTCGGACGCGCTGATCTACACGACGCGGTCGCTGCTGGGGACTGCGGAAGGCAGCGGACTTGTCGAGATCGACGTGCCAGAGCTGGTGTCGACCCGAACGGCGGGGCTGATCTATCGCAAACCCCGCTTGCTGACGGCAGCCGCAGAGTTCGTTGCACAGCGGTTGAAGGCGCGCTGCGCGGTTGAGAAAGTGAATTGACCATAGCTAGCAGCTATGGAGAGGCGAATATTCATCATTATGAGAATGAGTGACTTTGTGACAGCCTGATTGGATCTCGGCCTGCTCCGTACTCTGGCGGCGGGCTGCTGAATGGGAGGATAAGAATGCTGTCACGTACCACTGCAAGACTTGCTGGCCTCACCGGCCTTGTTTCGGGTGCAGCCATGGCGCTGTCGCTGACGGCGGCGCAGGCGGCGGATCAGGTGCCGATCACCATCGTGATCAACCAATCGCCCTGGTTCCCCGGTTTTCAATCAGTTGTCGAACTTTACGAGGAAACCACCGGCAACACGATCGAACTGGACGTCAACCCGTTTGCCGGCAGCCTTGAGAAACAGCGCACGGCGGTGCGGACCGATGAAAGCCCTTACGATCTGCTGATCATGAATGCGGGTTTCTTTGTCGAGTTCTACAAGGGCGGCTTCATGCAACCCCTGACCGAGATCGACCCCGGTTTTGCGCTGAGTGATGACATCTACAGGTTCGATGACAGCGTGTGCTGGGATGCAGGTGCCGAGCGAGTGACCTGTGATGGCGCGGGCGCGCTGATGGCGGTGCCGGTGAACCCCAACATCCTGATCCTGCATTATCGCGCCGATCTGTATGACGAGAACGGGCTTGAGGTTCCGCAGACCTGGGCCGAGCTGATGGCAAACGCGCAGGCGCTCAACGATCAACCCGCCCGCTATGGCATCTCGCAGCGCGGTCAGCGCGGGGCGTTTGACGTCACCTATGACGTCTTTCCCTATATCTGGTCCCATGGCGGCGGCATTTTCCGCAATCAGAAAGAGGGCGATTTCACCATCACCATCAACAGCCCCGAAACGCTGGCGGGGATGCAGACCTATATGAGCCTCGCCTCCAATGTGGGGCATCCCTCGACCGCAGGTCAGACACAGGCCAATGTGATCCAGAACATGGCGACCGGCAAGGCCGGGCATATCATGTCAGTGCTTGCACCGGGCCTCTTTGATGATCCGAACCAGTCTGCCGTGGTGGGCAAGGTCAACTACGCCGCCACTCCTGCCGGTGAGGGGTTCGCGGCGGCCACGCCGTTGGGTCACTGGCTGGCAGGGGTTCCCAAGAACACCGATGAAGAGCGCAAGAAAGCCGCACTGGCCTTCCTTTCATGGTTCCAGTCAGATGAGGCGCAAGAGGCCTATGCGCGAGCTGGCTCCGCCCCTGTCAGCCGCGCGGTGCTGGAAGGGCCAATGTCCGAGACCGAGGAATTCCGCTGGATGAAGGCGTTGGCCGATGCGATCCCGACCGCCGGCCTGACCTTCCTTATCCCGGAAGCCAGCCAGATCGTGGCGGTTACGGAACTGCGCCTCAACGAGGCTATTGGCGGGCAGATGCCGCTGAACGAGGCGCTGAACACCGCTGCCGAGGAAATCCACCAGATCATGACCGAGGCGGGCTATGAGGCGCCCAAGCTCGACGATCTGCCCTAAGCTTCTCCCTGGTCGTCCGGCCCCGCTGGGCGGCCATCTTTCATGCCTTGATCCCGCATTCAGGAGGTGACGACATGTCGTCAGACAGGTTCTGGCGCTACGCCACGCTTGCCCCGGCGATTGCCCTGTTCATTTGTCTTACCATCCTGCCGCTGGCCAATCTCGGCGCGCTGAGCTTTCACAAGGTGGAATGGCTGGACCGGGTCGCGGTTTGGGAATGGGTGGGGCTGAAGAACTATGCCAAGCTGGGTAGCGACACGCTGTTTCGCGCGGGCATCCTGAACACCATCATCTTTTCGATCGTCGCTGTTGCGTTCCAGATGATCCTCGGATTCTGGCTGGCGCTGCTCTGTACCCGGATCAAGCGGTTGCGGCAGTTCTACCGCACGGTCTTCATCCTGCCAATCCTGGTGCCCGGCATCATCATCGGCGCGATCTGGAAGCTGATGTATTCCTACGATTTCGGAGTTATCAACCAGTTGATTGCCCTTTTTGGCATCGCGCCGGTGGACTGGTTGGGCAATCCCGATCTGGCGCTTTTGTCGGTGATCATCGTCGATGTCTGGCACTGGACGCCGTTCTGCTTCCTGCTGATGCTGGCCAGTTTGGAAAGCCTGCCCACCGATGTGCAGGAGGCGGCGCGGATCGATGGCGCGAACAACTGGCAGGTGCTGCGCTATATCATTCTACCCCTGATGCTGCCCGCGATCATCGTCACCTTCGTCTTTCGCATGATCCTGGCATTCAAGGTTTTTGACGAAATCTACCTGCTAACCGGGGGCGGGCCGGGCACCGCGACCGAGGTCATCAGCTTCACCATCTATCGCCGCTTCTTCACCGAGGACCAAAGCGGCTATGGCGCGGCGATGTCGCTGGCCACTATCGCGGTGGTGGCGCTGCTGATCGTGCTGGCCATGCGGCTGAGCAACCGGAGGGAGGCGGAATGATCGAGCAACGCGCCCCGGCGCTGTTCCGCCACGCCCTGCTGATGGGGTTTGTGGTTATCGTGCTGTTCCCGTTTGTCTGGATCGTCACCGCCAGTTTCAAGACCCAGATCACGCTGTTGATGGGGCAGGTCTGGTTCACGCCGACATGGTTCAACTTCGATGCGGTTATCAGCGGCAAGACTTCGGATTTCCTGACCAATTTCAAGAACTCGATGATCGTGGCCTCGGCCTCGACCACCATCGTGCTGGTTGTCGCTACGCTGGCGGCATTTTCGCTCTATCGGCTGGTCTGGGCGCCATGGGTGCTGCGCGGCGTGCTGGCCTGGTCGGTGATCTTTCACATGATCCCGCCGATCACGCTGGCGGGCGCATGGTACACCATGTTCCGAGGGCTTGGGCTGGACAACACCTATGCCGGGCTGATCCTGGCCCATACCACCATCAACCTGCCGATGGGGCTGTGGATGATGGGTGTCTTTATCCGCGATGTCCCTCGCGAGTTGGTCGAGGCCGCGCGCATCGACAACGCGAACACGCCCAAGCTCTTGTGGTATATCGTCGTGCCCCTCGTGCGGCCGGGTCTAGCCGCCACCGGCATCCTCTGCTTCATCTTCAGCTGGAACGAGTTTCCCGTGGCCCTCACGCTCAGCCAGCGTCAGACCGCAACGGTGCCCTTGGGCATCGGAAAATACGCCCAGGAAAACACTATCGCCTTCACCGAAATGGCCGCTGCATCGACCCTGTCGATCCTGCCCGCCTTTGTCCTGCTGCTGATCGCGCAACGCTTCATCGTCAGCGGTCTTACGTCCGGAGCCATCAAATGAAAACCGTCTTCCTGCTGTTCGATAGCCTCAACCGGCACATGCTGGGACCCTATGGCGGTACCGAGGTCCCGACGCCCAATTTCGACCGGCTGGCCGCGCGCAGCGCGACCTTTGACCAGCATTATGTGGGCTCAATGCCCTGCATGCCCGCCCGGCGGGATATCCTGACCGGGCGGATGAGCTTCCTGCATCGCAGCTGGGGACCGATTGAGCCCTTCGACAACACCTTCACCGAAATGCTGGCCGAGCAGAAAGGTGTCTATAGCCATCTGGCGACCGACCATTTTCACTATTGGGAGGATGGCGGTGCCACCTATCACAACCGCTATTCCGGCTATGATCTTGTGCGCGGGCAGGAGGGCGACCGATGGACCGGCGTGGTTGATCCGGACTGGGATGACCTGAGCCAGAGGTTTCATCAGAGCCAATTTGCGACCAACCGTCACTACAAGCTGGCCAATATGCTCAACCGCGAGCGCATTCGCGAGGAAGAGGATTTCCCCTCGGCGCAGACGGTGGAATGCGGGCTGGACTTCATGCGGCGCAATGCGCAGGCCGATGACTGGTTTCTGCAGATCGAGTGCTTCGACCCACATGAGCCGTTTCAGGCCCCCGAGCGGTTCCGCGCACAGTTTCCCACCAAGTGGGACGGCCCGATCCTCGACTGGCCCCGCTATGGCCGGGTCGATGATCTGCCAGAGGAATGTGATGAGCTGCGCGCGAATTACTATGCCAGCATGGCTCATTGCGACGCGCTGCTGGGGCGGGTTCTGGACCATTTCGACCGTGAGGGGCTTTGGGAAAGCACCGCATTGGTGGTCACGACCGATCATGGCTTCCTGCTCGGGGAGCATGATTTCTGGGGCAAGAACCGGATGAACCTCTATAACGAGATCGCCCAGATTCCGCTATTCCTGCATGACCCGCGCAGCCCCAGACCGGGCCAGCGGATCAGGGCGCTGACTCAGACGCCCGACCTTTGCGCGACCTTCCTTGATCTGCATGGCGGCGAACAGGCGCCAGAGATGCGCAGCCGCTCGCTGATCCCGATGTTGGATGGCGCGCCGGGGCATGAGGCGGTGATCTACGGGTTTTTCGGGGGTGCAGTGAATGTGACGGACGGCCAATACACTTACTTCCGTTTCCCTGCCGACGTGATCAGGCAGGAGATTTATCAATATACGCTGATGCCCACGCATATCTTCGATTTCTTCTTGGGCGATGAGCTGCGCGCGGCGACCCTGTCACCGCCCCTGTCTTTCACCAGGGGACAGCCCGTGCTGAAGGTGCCGGTGCATGAAAAATCCGCGATGTATAAGCCCTATGGGCCGGGGGCGATCATCGAAAGCGATACCCGGCTCTATGACCTGAGGGCGGACCCGCAGCAGGCAGAGCCGATCCGCCAACCGCAGGTCGAGGCACGGATGCAGGCGCATATGTTGGACGCTATGGCGTCGCTTGATGCCCCGCCGGAAGCCTATCGGCGGTTGGAACTGGCCGACCCGGTGCTTGCCGAGTGATGTTCGACCCAGCAGCCATGGCGACCCCACGCCAGCTTGCCTCGGTTCGGCGGATCGCGCTGGATGACGGGCCTGAGCGCGGTACGCGGGCGCTTGTCTTTTCCACCGGTGGCGGGCTGGATTTCTGGGTGCTGTCGGATCGGAGCCTGGATATCGGGCCGCTTTGGCTCGGCGGCATGCCAGTGGCGTGGCAGCACCCTGCGGGGTTTATGGCGCCGGGGCTGCATGATGCGGACGCCTTTGGCGGAACCGGTCTGTCGGCAGCGCTGAGCGGGTTTCTGGTGACCTGTGGGTTCGACAATATCCGGCGCGCACGCGGCGGCCTGCCTATGCATGGCACCTTGCCCCTGACCCCCGCGCGTCTGATCGCTGCGGGCGAAGAGTGGGATACCGGGGTGCTTTATGTTGAGGGGGAGGTGACAAAGGCCCGGCTAAACGGTGCCTGCCTGACTCTGACACGTCGGGTCGAAGCGCCGGTTGGCGGTCGCACGCTGCGCTTGATCGACCGGGTGCGCAATATCGGGCCAGAGCCCGCGCCGCTTTATGCGCTCTATCACCTGAATTTCGGCTATCCCGCGCTTGGACCGGGGCTGAGCCTGAAGGTGAACGGGGAAGAGCACACGCCAACCGTAGAAACCGGCCCGGCGGAGTGCCTGGAAATAGCAGCGGATGGTCGGTCGATCACCGTGGTGAACCGCCCGGCCTTTGACGACTGGCCCGCGTTTCGCGCCGAGATTGAGGCAGATGCGGACAGCCTTGGGTATCTGCAACTCTGGTCCGACCTGCGCGCGCGCAGGAACATCCTGTCGGTCGAGCCGTGCAATTGCGCCCGCAACGCGGATGGAACCAGCGCTGCCGCGCCCGTTCTGGCACCCGGAGAAGTCTGGGACGCGCAATTGACCATCCGGTTCGACTAGACGCCTACCGTTCCATTTTCAGCGCGTCGACCTGTTGCATTGCCTTGTCCAGCAGTGTGCCAAAAGCCTTGTTCTGTTGCAGGCTGCGGCGATAGATCGGGCCGGAATCAAAGGCGATCTCGTCCAGATCGGTTTCGATGATCCCCAGATCGCCGCGCCCGTCGGATTTGAGGAAACTGCTGGGCAGGAGCGCCAGGTAGTCGCCATGGCGCAGCAAATCCAACGCGGTCATCATCGAGTCGCAATTGATGCTGGCATAGGGGCGCGATCCTGTGGCCGCGCGGATCGCTTCGCCAATGGTCGAAAGATAGGCCAGCTCGCTCTGGAACGAGACCCAGTGATAGCGCGACAGGTCCTCGGCCCGGACCGGCGATTGCTGCAGGATCGGGTGATCCTTGCGGGCGACGACCTTGAGCCGCGCTTTGAAAAGCGGGGTCCGTATCAGGTAGGATGGCAGGGGTTCGACATGCTGGAACCCTCCAAAAAACGCATCAAGCTGACCGCTTTGCAGGGCTTCGACCGCCTCGGGATAGTTCATCGACTGCAGCGAGATCGAAAACAGCGGATAGGTCTCATGCATTTGCGCGATACTAGGCGGCAGCAGCTTGGTCATCCAGACCGACGCGGCACCGATGCGGATTTGCCCGCGCTCTCCTTCCCGCAGTGCGGCCAGTTCCGCCTCGGCCAATTGATGTTCACGCAGCAGGTGGCGCGCCTGCGACAAAAGCTGATCACCCAGCGGGGTCAGGGACAGCCCCCGCCCGCGCCGTTCGAACAGGGCACCGCCGACCGCTTCTTCCAGCAGTTTTAGGCTGCGCGTCAACGCGGGTTGGGTCACGTTCAGGGTGTCGGCCGCACGCCGGAGCGTGCCGTTTTCAACGACGCTGACGAACCGCTGCAGAAGAAGTGTGTTTTCCAGCATATTGATAACAGATCGTTATCGAAATTAAAAAACTTTCAAGCTTTTTTGCAGTTGGCGCGCCTATAAACTGCCCGTGAATCAAACCGCGCCGGTGTGAGCGGGGTGAAATGGGAGGAAAATATGCGTAAAGTCACTCGGGCCCGCCTAGGCCGTCGCGAGTTCCTTATGGGGTCTGCTGCGGGCGCGGCGATGCTGTCACTGAAAGGTACAGCGGGGTTGGCGCAGACGGTGCAGCCGCCGATCAATTCCATTCCGAAGGGCGCAACGTTCCGTTGGGTGGATAGCGGCGACCAGAAGGCGGTGTTCTTCAAGAAGTTCTTTGCCGATTACGCGGCAGATCGCGGTATTGAGGTCATCTATGATCCCCTGCCCTGGAACGAGATTGCCAAGGTCGTACCGCTGGGCGTGCGCAATGGCACTGCCCATGATGTCTTTGTTACGCCGCGCAATGTCAGTCTTGCCGACGCGGTGGCGCAGGGTTGGGTGCAGCCCTATGATGAATTCATTCCCAACATTGAAGAGTGGAAGGCCAATTTCCCGGCAGGTGCGTTCCTGCCCGGCATCAACGAGTTTGAGGGCAAGACCTATGGCCTGCCTTTCACCTCGAACAAGCGCTACGGCACACATCTGCTTTATAACAAACAATACGTGGCCGATGCCGGGTTCGATCCCGAAGCCAAACCGCTGACGCAGTCTGAATTCCGCGAGGCGGCGCGCAAGATCACCGAAGCGGGACAAGGGCGGTATTTCGGCTTTATCCTTGGTGGCTCTCAGTTGAACCGTTGGGCGCAGAGTGTGCGCAACCTGGCGCGGATGGCGGGTGCGAGCGCCGGAGGCGACTCGGTTCTGGATGCAGATATCGACCTGCGCACGGGCGAGTATGTCTTCGACAGCGATGCCTATATCGCCGCTATCGAGCTGCTGATCGCCATGCGCGACGATGGCAGTTTCTTCCCCGGACTGATGAACCTGAACGCACCGCAGGCGCGGGCCTATATGCCGCAAGGCGCGGCAGGCATGATCCTGCAGGGTCCGTGGAATATCCCAAGCTGGGAAGGCCAGAACCCCGATTTCGATTTTGGCGTTTCCTCCGGCCCGGTGCCGGATAGTGGACCGGTGGGCAAGCTGACGATCTCGCAAGGCGGTGCCGCGCCCAACACGATCAGCCTGTTCTCTGGGTCCGAGAATGGCGCGATTGCGGGCGATATCTTTCACTATCTCGGAACGCTTGAGGGCCAGACCGCCTGGGCCAACATCGTGGGCGCGGGCGACCCGCCGATCATGCCCGAAGCGGTGGCGCAGGCGGATATGTCGCCGCGGTCCAAGCAGATACTGGAACTGTTCAACGACCAGATCCGCGTCGGGCCCAACCCGATCGTGCGCAATGGCGATCTGGCCAAGGTCATCGGCACCTTCGTGGCGCCCGATGTCAATTTCGCGCGCACCGTGCAGGGGCTGGTCGCCGGTGAGTTGACTGATGTGCCGGGCGAGATGAAGAAGCTGAGCGACAATTACAACGCATCGCTGGACGCGGCCTTTGCGGCGGCAACTGCCGAGGGGGCCAAGGTGGATCGGGCTGATCTGGTCTTTACCAACTGGAACCCGGATGTTGATTTCGCCGCGTCGGATTACTGACAGGCCACTCACCTGATGCGGCCCCAATTGCCGGGGCCGCATCAGCCATCGGGACCCCCTAAATGCAGCTAAGCCAGACGCTTTATCGCTATCGCTACCAGTATTTGATGCTGGTGCCCGGCCTGATCCTGGCCGGAATGTTCGTGTTCTATCCGATCTTTGCGGCGGTCTATTATGCCATGCATGACTGGTCGGGCTTCAACGCCGATATGGTTTTTGTCGGCCTTGGCAATTTTGCGACGCTGTTCAGCGATCCGATCTTCTGGGATGCGTTCGGGCGGTCGCTGCTGTTTCTGGTGGGTACGGTGCCTGCGCAGCTGGTCCTGTCGCTCATCCTGGCCGTGATCCTGAACAACCAGTTGCTGAAACTGTCGACCACTTTCCGCACCATGATCTTTCTGCCGGTCGTTACGCCCGTTGCGGTGATCGGCATCATCTGGACCTTTCTGCTGAGTCCGTTCAACGGGCCAATTAACGGGTTGCTGCTCAATATCGGGCTGATCACGCGCCCGATTGATTTTCTGGGATCGTCCGACACGGTGATGCCCTCCGTCATCGGGGTCTACGTCTGGAAATGGCTGGGCATCACGCTGATCTACTGGCTGGCTGCGCTGCAGACGGTGCCCAGCGATGTCTATGACGCGGCCAAGCTCGACAATTGCAAGGGCGGACGCCTGATCTGGCATGTGATTTTGCCGATCATCCTGCCCTTTGCGGTGGCGATCTTGCTGATCTCATCGGTGGCAGCGCTGAACGTGTTTCCGCTGATCATGTCGATGACCAATGGCGGGCCTTTCTTCGGCTCGGAAGTGATGGAGATTTTCATCTACCGCACTGCGTTCGCGACCGAGGATGGCTCGATCCCGCGTCTGGGCTATGCGGCGGCGGCAGGCGTGTTCTTTGGCGTCATCATGCTGGCGCTGACCATCCTGCAATCGCTGGCCACGCGGCGTGCGCGCCGCAGCACGCAGGAGGCCGGGCATGAGTGATGCCGCGCTCGATTTGCCGCGCCAAAAGCGCCTGACAGGCCGCCGACCGGATGCGCGGATTTTCGTCACCTCGGTGCTGCTGGCTGCGTTCTGCGTGGTCTGGATCTATCCCTTTGTCTGGATGATTTCGACCTCACTGAAATCCAATGCCGAGATGTTCGGCAACCCGGGCCTGATCCCACAGAGCTTTGCGTGGGAGAACTACTCCCGCGCCTGGGTTGAGGCCAACATGGGCCGCTACTTCCTGAACACGCTGATCGTGACGGTGGGCTCTGTGGTGATCGTGACTTTCTGCACCGCGCTGACCGGTTACGTGCTGGGGCGCTATCGCTTTCCGGGCCGCAACGCGATCCTGCTGGCGTTTGTCTGCACCGTGTTCATCCCGCAGGGCTTTACCATCATTCCCGTGTTCGAGCTGCTCAGCGCGCTTGGCCTGTCAACCAATCTGCTGGGGCTGACGCTGGCCACCTCGGGACATGCCATGGTGGTATTTGTGGTGCTGTTTGCGGGCTATTTCAGCCAGCTTCCGAAAGAGCTGGAAGAGGCCGCGCAGGTCGAGGGCGTCACCTTTCTGCAGATCTTCTGGTACATCATGCTGCCCTTAGCGCGCCCGATGGTGGTGACGGTGGTCATCATGCAGGTGCTACACGCATGGAATGATTTCCTGCTGCCGCTGGTCATCACGCTGGCCAATCCCGCGATCCGGACGCTGTCGGTGGGCATCTATGCCTTCAAGGGCGAGCAGTTCATCGACTGGACCGGCATGGCGGCGGCAGCGACGATTTCCATCGTGCCGGTGGTGGTGCTGTTCATCGCCTTGCAACGGTATTTCATCAATGGTCTC
The DNA here is from genome assembly GCF_041537905.1 of Ruegeria jejuensis. Taxonomy (NCBI): domain Bacteria; kingdom Pseudomonadati; phylum Pseudomonadota; class Alphaproteobacteria; order Rhodobacterales; family Roseobacteraceae; genus Ruegeria; species Ruegeria jejuensis. The sequence continues at coordinate 251,522 of NZ_JBGRUO010000004.1, forward strand.
GCCGGTGCGGTGAAAGGGTAAGTCATGTCGCGTCCCAATATCCTTCTCATAACCACCGACCAGCAGCATTTCAGCGCTCTGGGGGCGGTGAACCCCAAGATCAGCACGCCCAACCTGGACCGGCTCTGCGCCGAGGGCACGCGGTTTGACCGCGCCTATTGTCCGGCACCCACCTGCACGCCCTCGCGCGCCAGCGTGATCACCGGGCTATATCCGTCGCAGCATGGTGCCTGGACCATCGGCTGCAAGCTGGACGAAAATGTACCGACAGTGGGCACAGCCCTTGCTGAGGCGGGCTATCACACCGGGCTGATCGGCAAGGCGCATTTCCAGCCGCTAGCGGGTGACAGTCTGGAGAAACAGCCCATTCTGCGCGATCTGGCCTTCTGGCGCGACTATAGCGAGCGGTTCTATGGCTTCGACCATGTCGAGCTGGTGCGCAATCATGCCGACGAGGCCCATGTGGGCCAGCACTATGCGTTGTGGATGGAAGAGCAGGGGCTGACGGACTGGAAAGAGTACTTCCAGCCGCTTCCGGGCGAGACGTCGGCCAAGGCCCCGGCGCGAGCCAAGGATGCGCCCTATTGGGCGCGTGAGGGCCGCAGCTGGGACTTGCCGGAAGATATGCACTATACGCCCTGGATCGGGCAGCGCTCGGTGGATTTCATCGACCGGGCGGCGACGGATGGAACCCCGTTCTTCCTCTGGACCAGCTTTCCCGACCCGCACCCGCCCTACACGGTGCCCGAACCCTGGGCTTCGATGTATGACCCCGACGAGATGGAGCCGGGCCGCATCACCCCCGGCGAGCATGACCTGAACGCGCCGCATTTCGCGAAAACACAGGAGACCGACCCAGACTTTGCCGACTGGCATCAGCCGCATGAGGCCCATGGCTGCGACAGCCACCTATACCCGGAAGAGGCGTTGAAAAAGGACATGGCCGTCTATTACGGCATGATGAGCTTTTTGGACCGTGAGGTTGGTCGCATCCTCGACAAGCTGGATGCCTTGGGATTGGCAGAGGACACGCTGATCATCTTCACCACCGATCATGGCCACTTTCTGGGTCAGCACGGGTTGGTCGCCAAGGGCCCGTTTCACTACGAGGATATGCTGCGGGTGCCCTTTATCGTGCGCTGGCCCGGCAAGGTGCCCGATGGTGCGGTCGAAACCTCGATCCAGTCGCTTCTGGATATCGCGCCCACGATTCTTGAGGCGGCTGGGGTCAACGACTATCCGGCCATGCAGGGCGTGTCGCAACTGGACCACTGGCAGGGCCAATGCTCACCGCCGCGCGATCATGCGATCTGTGAGAACCGGCACAACCCGGTCATGCCGCATGTCACCAGCTATATCGAGCAGCGCTACAAGATCTCGGTCTATCGCGACGGCCGGATCGGCGAGCTGTTCGATCTTGCCAGCGATCCGCAGGAAACGCGCAACCTGTGGACCGATCCGTCAAGCGCCGAGGTGAGGTCGGCCATGCTGCAACGGATGGTGCAGAGCATGCTGGCCGCCGAGCCCATGAAGTCGAAACGCGTCGCTCAGGCTTGAATCAAGGCTGCGATCGCTGGAGTTACCCCGATACAGAAACTGCAAGAATCGTGAATTCTACGGGGCTGTGACCCTAAAAAGGGGTGTTTAGTGATCCGGGCCCAACTGCTCCTTGGTGTTCTTTGACCTGTAACGTTTTACTTTGGACCTGTTGCCGCATCGGTCCATAGAACACCAGCGACGTCTTTGGGCCTGGCTGTCATCGTAGAACAACCGCTCACATTTATGGTTTTCGCAGTTTTTGACCCTTGTTTCGGGGGCCGTTGTGATCAGATCGATCGCATCCCTGGCGATTTCGGACATTACCGATGTCAGCAAGTCCGACTGACCGCTTGCGGCAAAGGCATGTGTAAGTCGCTGATCGTAAATCAACTGCGGGATAAGCGCAGGGGGGTTAGCGGCGGCATTGACTATGTCGATGTCGCGCTGCCGATAAGCCGCGCCCTCGCGGAAGGCCACAACAAGCCCATGGACTGCTTCCCTGAGAATTATTGCTTGCGCAAGGGACCGGTCGCAAACACTCAGGTCGCCTTCAAGATCGGCGAATTGCGTCAGGCTGACCCAATGAGCCAGCGCATCCGGCTGATCGAGGAGCTCAATCCGCTCTTCGCTACGTGCCCGCAAAGTTGAAACAAGATCCAGGCAAAGACGACCACTGGTCAGCTGGAAGTCCTCTTGGATTTTCATGCGCGTACCTTCTGAACGGTTAACAGGTCGATACAGTACTAGAATGAAGTTGACACCATTCCAATAGGTGTCTTAACTAGTAACCAGTTCAAATGGTGTCAACGAAATTGAGCATCGGTGGCGAACCGCGAGCGGCAGTTTTGCAATGGCTGCATGGAAATCAGGGAGAGAGACGGATGCAAAACACCTTGGACGGTTCGGTGGGCCAAAGCGCGTTGCCGCTTGTGGATGCAACGACAGGCAACGTTGTGTCGGGCGAGGTGACCACACGCGGGATTCTGCTATTTGTTCATGGGTTTATGGATGCGCCGGAAAGCATAGCGGCCGTTTCCCAAGCGCTTGACTTGTCCGATTGGACGATGCTGGCCGTTGACCTGCGCGCGCTGCAGCAAAAGGCGCCCGGCGCAGGCACCGCATTGCAGGGCTTTGCAGATGCAACTGTCGCGGCGCTGCAGTCTTGCGGGCTCACTGACGGGCATGACTTTGTAGTGATCGGGCACAGCATGGGCGGTCAGGTGGCCGAGCTGGTCGCCGCCAGGCTGGGTGACGCGCTGAAAGGACTGGTGCTGATCTGCCCGGCGCCTTTGCAAGGATATCCGCTGACCGCCGAACAGCAGGATATGTTCCGTCAGCGGGCCATGACCCGCGATCCCGAAGCGATCAAGGCTGGACGAGGCAGGTTGGCGCCGAACGCCTCCGGCGACTCGATGCAGACATTGGTGAAAACCGCGATGGAAACCGAAGTTGATACCGCCCTGTTCCAGTTGGATGCGTGGACAACCGGGGATCCCGCAGGGCGCGAACCGTCGCAAGTGAATCTTCCCGTTCGACTGGTCTGCTCGGATGATATCTTTTTCACGCCCGATTTCCTGAGCGAACACGTAACGCCACGGTTTTCCAATATTCAGACAACGCATATCGCCGAAGCGGGGCACTGGCCTCATGTGGAGCGGCCGGCGCAGGTTGCGAATGTCGTCAAGACATTCACTAAGCGCCTAACCTGAACCAGCATAGGCGGAGGGTGTGATGGACAACGACCTGACCCAAGACCTGTTTCAATGGGTGTTTTCCGACTACGTCCCGACCTGGGCCGCGATCGGTCGGTCCGAGCGCGATGCCAAGGATATCCTGAATTACTGGAGCGTCCCGATGTTCGCCGCGTCGATGCACGGAATCGGCTGGCTGATGGATGAAGAGGCCGTGATCGGGTTGCTCGCGACAACACATGCCCCGCTCAAGACGAGTGGGTATGACAACACGAAACCGCTCGACCGGGCGATTACGGTCTATAACGATCATTCGGCCAGCGCGGATGCAATCTGGTCGCGTCGCCGAGCGGACGAGACGGAAATCGAGCGCGTCGCAACCCATTTCGATATCCGCCTGACCGAGGCGGGATGGCGCATCATCGGACTTTCCAATCAATACACGCAGACCGGTCGACTGGCCGATGTCTGGGCATCTCGACACGGCGCTTAGGCGACTGTGTCAGCACGACAGAAAGGCACGTTAATGGCACAAGACGACACCCCGGAATTTGTCCGCTTTCACAAGGAAGGCGATGTTGGAATCATCACTCTGGACCGTGAACCGCAAAACCGAGTGAACCGCCAGGTCGCGGCGGAACTGGGGCACGCCGTCAGCGCTGCGGCGCAATCGGGTGCGCGGGCGCTGATCGTACGGGCCGAGGGTGATAACTTTTGCTGGGGCGGCGACTTTCGCGAATGGCCGCAATTCTCGGACTACCTGAAAAGGCGTGAGCGTTGGACGCTGTCAAACGGGGCGCTGATCGCATTGGAAAATCTGCCGATCCCGACCATCTCGGTGGTGCATGGCAACGCGTTTGGCTTTGGTTTTGAGCTGGCTCTGCACACCGACATGATCATCGCTGGCGAAAGCGCCCAGTTTCGTTTTCCGGAAGCGACCATCGCGGTCTTCCCCCTGGCGGGTGGCGCGCAGCGGATCGCCGAGCGCGCAGGGCGGAACGCGGCGGCAAGGCTCGTGATGCTGACTGAGATTATTGACGCAGCCGAGGCGTATCGTCTGAACCTGCTGACAAAAGTACTGCCGGATGCGGAACTGCAAAGCGGGGCAATGGAGATCGCGGTCAAGCTGGCCTCGGGACCGACGCGCGCCCATGCGGCGACCAAGATGATGCTGACCGCCTGGGCGTCGGGTGGCGTTCCGAACGCGGATGCGCAGATGATCGAACTGATCCCCAACATTCTCGCAACCGATGATGTCGAAACGGCAATCAAGTCTGCGGCTGAAGCGCTGGCCAAAGGTGGAGAGCGGCCAACTCTGAAATTCAAGGGAACCTGATCAAAGGCCCCACGGGGCCAATCACATTCATGGGAGGAACAAACATGGCTATCAAGAAAGCCCTATTACCACGCAGCGCGGGCATTGTTGCGGCCTTGTTGCTTGGTGCAACAAGCGCAACCGCGCAGGACAAGGGCGCCTTGCCCGATCAGATCGCATGGACAGCCTACGACGTCGGATCGGCCGGGTATAACCAGTCGGTTGCTATCGGCGGCGCGCTCAAGAACGAACTGGGTGTAGACCTGCGGGTTCTGCCCGGAAAGAATGACATTTCGCGCCAGATCCCGCTGCGTCAGGGCCGCGTGCAATTCTCGGCAACCGGCGTCGGCGGAAGCTACCTTGCACAAGAAGGTGTGTTTGACTTTGCCAGCAAGGATTGGGGCCCGCAGGAGGTGCGCGTTCTGATGAGCTCGAATGGCGGGGCCCTGGTGTCAATGGCTGCGGCGGCGGATGCGGGCATCGAAAGCATGGCTGACCTGAAGGGCAAACGGGTTGCCTGGGTTGTCGGCTCGCCTGCTCTGAACGAAAACGTCCGCGCGCTGCTGGCCTTCGCGAACCTGACCTTTGACGATGTGGAACTGGTTGAATTCGGTGGTTACCGCGCCTCATGGGAAGGTGTGATCAACGGTCAGGTCGACGCGGTTAATGGCTTGTCGGCGGCCGGGATCGCTTTTCAGCTCGAAGCCTCGCCGCGCGGTATCACATGGCCCAAAGTGACCCATAGCGACACCGCAGGCTGGGAACGTCTGCACGCCAAAGCGCCTTTCTTTGTGCCTAAAATGGGCACCGCCGGGGCCGGTATGTCGCCGGAAGACCCCGTCGAAGGCGCGGGCTATCCCATTCCGGTCCTGATCACCTATGCGGAGCAGGACGAAGAGATGGTGTATTCCATGACCAAGGCCATGGTTGAACTGTTCCCCAATTATGAAGGGGCGGCCCCAGGTATCAACGGCTGGGCGCTGGATCGTCAGACTTTCGATTGGGCGGTGCCCTATCACGCGGGGGCCGTGCGCTATTTCAAGGAAATCGGCGCCTGGTCCGATGCCTTTGAAGCGCACAATAACGGGCTGATCGAACGTCAGGGGGTTCTCAAGGAAGCCTGGGAAGCCTTCGTTGCCGAAGATGTTGCAGACGACGAGTTCGAGGCCGCATGGATGGCGGCACGGAACGCGGCGTTGACGACCGCAGGCATGGACCCTGTCTATCAGCCCTAAGCACGACTTCAGTGCGTGATTGAACCTAGGCCTGGCAGTCCTGCGACTGCCGGGCGTGTTCACACTCCCAAGCAAGGAATACGGACGCGCCATGTCAAATCGCCCGGTTTCAGACCAAAATGATGACTCGCAGATCGTGCAGGAACGGCACCGCGCCCTGACCCCTGTTACGCTTGCGCTGTTCGCAGGCGCGGCTGTCGTTGCCATTGCTCTGGCGGTGAACCAGCTTTTTAACCTTCAGCTGTTCGGCGTCACGCTGCTGGATTCGCAATATCTGTTCCTGCTGGCGGGTATTTTTCTGGCCGTCACGTTCCTTGCCTTCCCAACCCGCAAATCCGCAGACCTGTCCAAAACGCCCTGGTTTGATGTGGTTTTTGCCATACTATCCCTGATCGCATGCGGCTATTTCGCAGCCACCAGCCATATAAGCCTGAGACAGGGGTGGGAGTTCGGTGCGCCAGCAACGGCGCAGGGAATGGCACTGCTGCTGTTCATTTTGATACTGGAATGCACAAGACGCACGGGCGGACCGGTCGTGTTTGGCTTGGTGACCTTCTTTGGCGTTTTCCCGGTTTTTGCGGATAAAATCCCCGGTCCGATTTCCGGTTTTTCCCTTCCCTTCATGGATACGGTGTCATTCCATATCCTGTCGGTGGAAAGTGCCTTTGGCATTCCGATGAAAGCCTTTGGCCAGATCGTGGTTGGCTTCATCGTTTTTGGCGCGGCGCTGCAATATACCGGCGGGGGACGGTTCTTCAATGATCTCGCCCTGTCTGTTGTTGGTCGGTACCGGGGCGGTGCCGCCAAAGTGTCCATCTTTGCGTCGGGTCTGATGGGATCGATGTCGGGCAGTGTGGTGTCCAATGTTCTGACCACCGGGGCCGTGTCGATTCCAGCGATGCGCCGCACCGGGTTCTCGCGCCATTATGCTGCCGGAACCGAGGCCTGCGCGTCCACCGGCGGCGTGCTGATGCCGCCGGTCATGGGAACCACCGCATTCCTCATGGCGTCCTTTCTGGGCACCTCCTATGCCAATGTCATCATCGCAGCGGCGATACCTTCGCTGTTGTTCTACTTCGGTTTGTTCGTGCAACTGGATGCCTATGCAGCGCGAAAAGGTCTTAAGGGGTTGCAGGACGACGAAACCCCGAAATTTTCTCAGGTGTTTCGCGAAGGGTGGCAGTATATCATCGTTTTTGCGGTTCTGATCTTCATGCTGCTGGTCTGGCGGCAAGAGAAACTGGCCCCGTTTTATGCCACCGCACTGCTATTGATCATCAACCAGATTTTCCCGTCGACCCGGCTGTCATGGACAGGGCTGGTACAATTGGCAGCCTCGATCGGCCGTTCGCTGGCGGAACTGGTTGCGCTTTTGCTGGGTGTTGGTCTGATCGTCGGCTCCTTCTCGGCCACGGGGCTGGCAGGTACGCTGGTGAATGACCTTGTCTTCCTTGCGGGCAATGCCGTGCTGCCCTTATTGATCATGGGGGCGGTCACCGCGTTCATCTTTGGCATGGGGATGACCGTCACTGCCTGCTATATCTTTTTGGCCATTGTGCTGGCACCCGCATTGACCCAGTTGGGCCTGAACGTGTTGGCGGTGCATCTGTTCATTCTGTATTGGGGCATGGTGTCGTTCATCACGCCGCCGGTTGCCTTGGGTGCCTTCGCCGGCGCATCGCTGGCCGGGACTTCTCCGATGAAAGCGGCCTTTGCCGCGATGCGACTGGGCAGTGTGATCTATATTGTTCCATTTTTCTTCGTGCTCAACCCTGCGCTGATCGGACAGGGACCAATCGGTGAGGTTCTGTTCGTATCCGCAACTGCGTTGCTTGGAGTGTTCCTGCTGGGGTCCGCCCTTCAGGGGTATATCGCGGGGATCGGCGAGATGCGGGTCGGCGCGCTTGGACTTGTCATGCGCGTCATTCTGTTTGCGGCGGGCCTTATCCTTGCCGTGCCGGGCATTGAGGGCTGGGGCATAGCCAAGTGGCAGATGTGCCTGATTGGCGCCCTACTCGCCCTACCGGTTGTTTTGGATGTCAAAGCCCGGCCGCCGCGCCATGCGTAAAGCTGCGCAATCTGCGGGACCCATTGCAATGAGAAACATGCCGTTAGCCAGATCGCGGCGTGCCTGAGAATTTCTTGAACTACCAACACAAAAGGGAGCTTTACATGAAGAACATCCTTATTCTTGCGATCGCCATGTCCGGGGCCTCGATGCCATTGGATGCCCTTGCCGAAAACCGTGTGGATCGCATTCGGCCGGACGCGCCGGAACTTGCGCATTATGGTGACTACCCTGTTGGCGTTGCGACCACGCAATTCACCAATCCGGGCCAGATCGATGTTCTGAACAGCACGGACGAAGCGCAACCGACCTATGATCGCACGCTGACAACCGAAATCTGGTATCCCGCTGCCGAGGGCACCCAGCCCGGCGGCATCTATTCCGGATTATTGCGCGACGGCGAGACGGTGATCGAGCTGCACGGGCAGGCGGCGCGTGATGCGGAACCTGCCGCAGGCGAGACCTTTCCGCTGGTGGTGATCAGCCACGGCTGGCCCGGAGACCGCTATCTGATGTCACATCTGGCGGAGAACATTGCATCCAAGGGCTATGTGGTGATCGCGCCTGACCATTTGCGCAGCGGATATCAGGATACCGATTTCTTCAAGTTCTTCGGCTCAACCCTGTACCACCGCCCGCTGGATCAGAGATTTCTGGTCGAAGCGATGGCAGAGTTGGATGGCCCGATCGGCGATATCACCGATGTGGATAACGCTGCGGTTGTGGGATACTCGATGGGCGGATACGGCGCCTTGATTTTCGGTGGGGCTGGTATCACCGAAGACGGCGTGAACTTCCGCGCCGCGCCGCCTGCGCGCCTGTTGGATCGTCATGTCGCAGGCAGCCAAACGCATGAGGAGCTGCCTGATGACAGGGTCAAGGCCATTGTCACCTTTGGTCCCTGGGGACGCAATCGCGACTTTTGGGATGCACAAACAATGGCCGGTTTCGACAAACCCCTGATGATGCTGGTCGGTGATGCGGATGACATCTCCGGTTACGATGCGCTGCGCCAGATTTTCGACGAAGCCACCGGCACGAACCGTCACATGCTGGTCTTTGAGGGCGCAAACCATAATGCCGCGGCCCCGATCCCGGCCCCGATTGAAAGCTGGCAGCCGTCAGACAAGGTCGCGTTCACGCCGTTCTTTCACTACGGCGATGCCGTGTGGGACACGAACCGGATGAACAACATCACCCAGCATTTTGTAACGGCCTTTCTGGATCTTCATTTGAAGGGCGATGAGGCAAAGGCCGCTTACCTGGACCTGATCCCCAGAGCCGCCGACGGAGTCGTATCTTTGAACGATGACGGGACACCAAAGGACGATCACACCTATTGGACAGGTTTTGCTCCGCGAACCGCCCTGGGGCTGACGTTTGAGACACTTGAAGAAGGGGAAGGAAACTAGGCTGGAACAAGTGGGAAAGCTTAGGTACCGGCAGCACAGAGGCGCCAACGCACCACTCCACGACCATCATCGACATGCACTAGCAGCGACCGCTGCCTGACACGCTTAACGACACTCATCGCAGAACGTCCGAGACAGCAAAATACCGTGTGATGAATGCGGTTGATGCAGAGATTTCTTGGCGTTCTTACCGTCAGGCAGTAGCGTTTGATGTATGCTGCGAGATCCGGCAGGTATTGCAGCTGGGTTCCTTGGCTCGATTGAAGAAACGGACCGGCAGGAACGGCTGGTGACCGAGATGATTGGAAACGGGTTCAGGGCATGGCGCAGATGAAGCGTGAAATAGGTCTGCTCGGTCTGACGTTCATTTCGGTCGGCGGAATCATGGGGTCTGGATGGTTGTTGGGGCCGCTGCTGGCGGTGCAACAGGCTGGACCCGCAGCAGTTGTTTCCTGGGTTATCGGCGCAGCGGCGATGTTCATTCTGGCCATGACCTTTGCCGAAATCTCGGCAATGCTGCCGATCCCAGGCGGGATCGCACGCGTGCCACAGTTTTCGCATGGCAACATCGTTTCCATGGCGATGGGGTGGAGCGCATGGATCGGCTACAACACGACAGCGCCGATCGAAGTTCTGGCGATGCTCAAGTATCTGGCCCCATATGCGCTGTGGCTGCACGATTCCAACACCGGTGACCTGACTGGCAGCGGTACGGTGGTGGCTCTGGTTCTCATGCTGCTGTTTGTCATCATCAATGCGTTTGGCGTTAAGTTCTTTACGCGTGTGAATACTGCCTTCACCTGGGTCAAGATCGGCATTCCCGTCCTGTTATCAATTGCTTTGGTTGTGACCCGGTTTGAGGGCGCGAACTTTATCAATACCGGCGGCTTTGCGCCCTACGGGTTCCAGGGTGTTTTGGCAGCCGTGTCGACGGGTGGTGTAATCTTCTCGTTCATCGGGTTTCGGCATGTGGTCGACATGGCAGGTGAAGCCCGAAATCCGAAACTCACCATCCCGGCCGCGCTGGTCCTGTCGATCCTGCTTTGCGCCGCCATCTATCTTGGCCTGCAGATTGCCTTCATCGGTGCGCTGGATGCCGAAGCACTCAGCCAGGGATGGGCCGCGTTGAATTTCGGCAGCGAAGGTCCATTGGACGGCATCATCCTATCCGTGGGGATCGTCTGGTTTATGGGGCTGCTCAACATCGGGTCAATCATCGGGCCTTTCGGCAACGGTCTTGTCGCCACCGGCTCGAACGCGCGGATCACGCTGGCCCTGTCCAAGAACGGTTTTCTACCGGCGCTCCTGCAGAGGTTGTCGTCACTGGGCATTCCGCTCTGGGCACTTGCGCTGAACTTCCTGATCGGCGTGCTGTTCTTGTTGACGATACCGTTCAAAGAAGTCATCGCACTAAATGGCGCAGCAATCGTTCTGTCCTTTGCGGTTGGGCCGATCGCGGTCGTGTGTCTGCGCGACCTGTTGCCGGACCACCCGCGCTCTATCCGAATTCCAGCGGTGCGCCTTGTTGCACTCATGGCCTTCATCATAGCAACCATGATTGTGTATTGGAGCGGCTGGCACACGGTATGGCGGCTCGGTATCGCCCTGCTGGTGGGGTTGGCGTTTTTGCTGATCAGATTCTCGGGCAAGCTGAGTGACATGGAGACCACTCAGGCGTTGTGGTTGATCCCCTATTTCGCTGGAACCGGCCTGATCTCGTATTTCGGGCAGTTCGGGGAAGGCGCCCAAAAACTCATCCCCTTCGGTTGGGATGTTGCAGTCTGCTCTGTGTTTGCTTCGATCGTTTTTGTGTTGGCGGTGCGGTCCGCGTTGCCGCAAAGACAGTTCGACGCCTATATTGCAGAAGAAGAAATTCTGGACCTTGTCCGACCCGTGATCGAATACTAGTTAGCCAGCCCCGGCACCTGGCTCTGCCGTCCGGATATTGCAGGTGTATTCGCGACGTGCGATGCCCTTTAGCCTATTTTAGCGGCAGCGTAGAGGCACCTTAAGGAAATCCGCAGGAAGACCGCTCATTCTTGGTGATTTACCTGCACATGATCTTGGCCGATACAATGGCATAGCATAGGTACCAGGTAATGGAGGCCCGCATGAAGCACTTTTCACTACTCGATCTGTCGCCAATCCCTGAGGGGAAAACTGTCGCGAATGCGTTGGCGAATTCGGTGAAATTGGCCTGTGCAGCAGAACGCGCTGGGTATCATCGCTATTGGCTGGCTGAACACCATAACATGCCTGGTATCGCCAGTGCTGCAACAGCGCTTGTCATTGGTCACGTCGCGGCTGCGACCACAACCATGCGTATTGGTGCCGGTGGGATCATGTTGCCCAATCATTCGCCGCTTGTGATTGCAGAACAATTCGGAACGCTTGCGACGCTCTATCCGGACCGCATCGATCTTGGACTGGGTCGGGCACCTGGAACCGACATGGCCACGGCCCGCGCATTGCGTCGCCACATGGCCTCGGAGGACAATTTTCCCCAGGACGTGCTGGAATTGATTGGTTATCTCGGTGACGACGCAACAGAGACCGGGGTTCAAGCATTCCCTGGCACCGGAACAAACGTGCCCATTTGGATTCTCGGATCCAGTTTGTACGGTGCGCAATTGGCTGCGCATTTGGGGTTGCCTTACGCATTCGCCTCGCATTTTGCACCTGCGATGCTTGAAGAAGCTCTTGATGTTTACCGGCGAACATTTCGCCCATCGATCTGGCTAAAAGAGCCGCATGCTATGATTGCCGTCGGCGTTTGTGCAGCAGACACCGACGCGGAGGCGACATTCCTGCGGTCCTCTCAAATCCTGGCCCTTGTGCGGCTCAGGACCGGCAAGCCAAGCAAGTTGCCATTGCCAACCCACAACCTTGAGCAAGAAGTTCCATCCGCTCTCCTGCATCAGGTAAGGCAAGCATTGTCATGCTCTGCGACAGGTTCGCCCAGCACGATCAAGCAGCAGTTAGGTGATCTGATCAAAACCTATCAGCCAGATGAGGTGATGGTGACGGGCATGATCCACGAGCCTTCTGCTCGAATTCGATCTTTCGAGATCGCCGCAGATGCGCTGAACAGTTTTTGCAAAGCGCCAGCTGCTGCCTGACAGCTGGCCAATGCGATCTAGTTCTTTATTCACAATGAAGGCTAGGAGCAGATGTCAGATGCGCGGACAACGCGTTCATTCAATCGCCTGTTGTTGAGTCAAAGCTGTACTTTGGAAGCTTGGATAAAGCGGATTTCAGCGCGTCGCCCCAGCCTTCGGAAATCGTTCGAAAATACGGATCATCAGCTCCGAAGCTCGTGCGTCGGCCTGCTTCGAGGCTGCCCTCATCGTAAAGCAGTAGATCGAGCGGGGCTCCAACGGACAAGTTGGCTTTGATCGTTGAGTCGAAACTGACAAGCAAGAGTCTGACAGTCTCTGGAAAGCTCATTTCGGGATCGTAGGCGCGCACCAAGATCGGTCGGCCATATTTTGTCTCTCCGATCTGAAAGAACGGGGTGTCGTCGCCAGCCTCAATAAAGTTGCCTTCGGGATAGATCAAAAACAGGCGCGATGGTCCGCCCTTGATCTGCCCACCCAGAATAAGCGTGGCATGAAATGCACTGTCGGCCTGCTGACCCAACCGCCCATGTTGTGCAATAACGTCGCTTAGGGTTTCCGCCACCAATTGCGCGACTTGAAACATTGTGGGTGCTTCAAGGATGGACGGTGCGCGATCCTCAGGTGCTTTTGTCCGCTCTTCCAACACGCTTACCGTGGCCTGCGTAGTCGCCAGATTGCCGGCCGTCAAAAGGGTGATCGACCGTTCGCCTTCCACCGTCCAGTTGAACATCTTGTTGAAGGTAGAGATATTGTCTACGCCCGCATTCGTGCGTGTATCGGACATAAAAACCAGTCCGCGGTTCAGCCGCATCCCCACAGCATAGGTCATAGTGGTCTCCGTTACTGCTGTGCGATCTGCAACTGTACTTTCAATTGCTCACCCGCTGTCCCAATTCTGTTTCCTATTACCGGGGCAGCCTGCGCATAGTCCAGACCGGTTGCGACACGAACATATCGATTGTCAGGAGAAATTCCGTTTGACACGTCGAAGCCAACCCATCCCAGCCCATCCAGATGCACTTCGGCCCAGGCATGGGTGGCGTCCTGCAGTTCGGTTTCGTTCATCATCAGATAGCCCGAGACATAGCGCGCGGGCAAACCAACCTGGCGGGCGCAGGTGATAAAAATATGGGTGTGATCCTGACAAACGCCGCTGCCAGCTTCGATAGCATCCTCGGCGCTCCAGTCCGGATGAGAGCTTCCGATCTCATACTTCACACGCGCCCGAATGCTCTCGGACAATGCATGCATCTGCTCAAGAGGTTCGCCTTGCGGCAAATGCCTTACCAGTTCAGCAACACCTTTTCCCGGTTTCGTCTGCTGTGTGCTGCGCTTGAAGAGCCAGAGCGGTACAGACCCTTCGTGGCGCCCCAGGATGCCATGTGTATCTTCCACTTCGACGGCACCCTCGGAGATCAACGTGACACTTTGGGTATTCGTCTCGAAACTTATCAACTCAACTGTGTTGCGGTGGTAGTCTTCAAAGCTCAGCTCTTTGCGCCCGCCGATGACCTGGGTGCTCCAGCTTATGATGCTCTGATTGCGAAAGGATTTGGGCGTTTTCCGCAGCTGCTGAAGCCCGAAGGGCACAGGCGCGTCGAAATCGTATCTGGTTTCGTGTCTGATATGCAGTTTCATTTGCTACTCATAGAACCGGTAGTCAATTTCGATCTGGCGGCTTAAGCTTGAGAGATCGTTGAGAAAATCCTGGATGTACTCATGCAGGCCAAAGTCAAAGATGTCGGCGATCGGCTGGTCGAGGTACTTTTCATAAAGCGCAGTGGACGCCTCACATGAAGGCCCCGAAAAGCCATAGTCCTTCTTGAGATAAGACAGGTTTTCCTGAAGCTTTCGGCAACAGAAATGAAGGCTGCGCGGCATGCGCTGGTCCAGAATGAGAAATTGAGCGATGTCGGACGGGGTTGTTTTCTGACCATGCGTTATCCGATACCCGCCACCCGCACCCACCGACCGCAGAATGCTCTCCCACTGGATGTTGTCCAGAGAAGACCCGACCGCAAAAGCCGTGGGCAACAGGACGTAATACTTAACATCCAGAATGCGCCCGGTGTTGTCGGCGCGTTCGACAAATGTGCCGATGCGCGTAAAGTCAAACATGTCATTGCGAAGCATGGTGCCAAGTGTGGCCCCGCGAACCAGGGCCGCTTGCTGGCGGACCAGTTCGAGAATCCCTGGCAAATCCCGTTCGTTCACACGGCGTTTCGTTGCCGCGTCGATTTTCATCCAGGTGGCGTTCACCGCGTTCCAGACATCATGGGTTAGCGCCGTCCGTACAAGACGCGCGTTAACTCTGGCCTGTTTGATCACTGATTTCACCGAGGATGAGTTATCCGCATCGCGCAGGACCCAATCCACGGCATTGTCTCTGGTGACCTCTTCGTACTTGGTGAGATATTCATCAAGCACGCCGGCTGTCTTCAGCACAGACCCCCATTCCTCTACCGAGTTCTGGGTTCGCGTCAAAGCCATCCGCTGACCGGTTTCCAGCAATCTGGCCGTGTTTTCTGCCCGTTCCAGATACCTGGACATCCAGAACAATCCACCAGCAGTTTTTCCCAGCATGGCTTAGTCCTCCAGAACCCAGGTGTCTTTGGTTCCGCCGCCCTGACTGGAATTCACGACCAGCGACCCTTTCTTGAGTGCGACCCGGGTTAATCCGCCCGGTGTGATTTTGATCCCATCCGGAGAAACCAGAACGAAGGGACGCAAATCGACATGTCTTGGCGCCAATCCGGATCGCGTGAAAATCGGAACGGTCGACAATGACAACGTGGGCTGCGCGATGTAGTTCGCTGGCCGCGACTTGAGCTTGTCCCGGAATGCGGCAATTTCTTTCTTGCTGGCCGTCGGACCAATCAGCATCCCATAGCCCCCAGAACCATGCACTTCCTTCACCACAAGTTCGGACAGATTATCGAGAACGTAGGAAAGAGCCTCGGGATCGCTGCACTTCCAGGTCGGCACGTTTTTTAGCAGAGGCTTTTCGCCCGTATAGAATTCAACGATTTCAGGCATGTAGGAATAAATCGCCTTGTCATCGGCAATACCCGTACCCGGCGCGTTGGCGATCGTGATGCCGCCGGCACGATACACGTCCAGAATGCCAGGAACGCCGAGCGCGCTGTCTGGATTGAAGTTCAAAGGATCCAGGAAATCGTCATCAACCCGACGATAGAGGACGTCAATGGGCCGGTACCCTCGGGTGGTACGCATACAGACACGCCCGTCGACAACGCGCAGATCATGTCCTTCGACAAGCTCCACGGCCATCTGATCCGCTAGGAAAGCGTGCTCGTAATATGCCGAGTTATAAATTCCAGGGGTCAGCACCGCGACAGTGGGCTCTCCCTCTGCGCAGTTCGGAGCGCAGGCGGCAAGGGACCGTCTTAAGTTTCGTGGATAATCCGAAACATTCCGGACGTTGGTGGCGCTGAACAGCTCGGGGAACATCTTCAGCATCGTTTCCCGATTTTCGAGCATATAGCTGACCCCCGAAGGGGTGCGCGCGTTGTCTTCCAACACATAGAATTCGTCGGGCCCGGTGCGTACCAGATCAATGCCAACAATATGTGTATAGACCTGACCGGGTGGCGAAACGCCCAGCATCTGTGGCAGGAACGCGACGTTTTCAGCGATCATCGCCGCAGGCACCCGCCCTGCTCGGACAATTTCCTGACGGTGGTAGATATCGTGGAGAAAGGCGTTAATTGCCCGGACACGCTGTTCGATACCACGCTCCAGGCGTTGCCACTCCCGCGCGGAAATCACACGCGGCACGATATCAAACGGTATCAACCTCTCCTCTGCCTCGGCTTTGCCGTAAACGTTGAAAGTGATGCCGGTCAGCCTGAACACTTCCTCCGCTTCGCGCTGTTTGGATCTTAGCCGTGACGCATCTTCTGCATTGAACCAACGGCCTATCTCTTCGAATGGACCTCTGAGTGATCCATCACCTTCGAACATTTCATCAAAGTATTCATTCATGCGAGGAGTTTGACGAACAAATCAGAGTTTTCAAGGAAAACGCTCTCAAGTGCCCGTTGGCTTTGAGAAAAACGACTATTTTTGAGGCTATTTGATGCAAGGCCTAGGGCAACGAATTCTGTTTTGCTGTCCAGATACACGTGGTTTTCTGGACTGACTGGTACTCAATCTGACACCTGGTCGAAGAAAATAGACCGTGAGAATGAACACAGATAAATCAACAAAAACAGATCCATAAAGGCTTAAACAGCATTGAGCACAGTTGAACAATGTGGCAGGCGGCGGGCCTGACGAACAGTAGATCGACCTGCGCGGGTTCTCATCGCTTCTCCGAAGCGACTGCCGCCAATCTCTTTGATCTGGGTTTCGATGGCGTTTCCCTGCGGGAAAAGCCTGTGGCGGAGACGAAGGGATTCGAACCCTCGAGACGGTTTCCCGCCTACTCCCTTAGCAGGGGAGCGCCTTCGACCACTCGGCCACGTCTCCGCCGACGGGTATATCCGTGCAAGCGACGGAAATACAAGGGCGATTCCACCAAGGGTGCATTTTTTTGCGCGACCGTGCGAAGCCGTTGAAATAGAAGGGAATAGCGTTGAGAACAGCCTTAATTGACCAGATGTTCGCCGCTCACCTCCGCCCGATTGGCAGTCGGAGATCTCCTCGAGTGCGCGTTTCTGTCCGTCAGATGCGGATGCGCGCTGACCTTGCCGGGCGTTTTCCCTCTGGGTGTGACGGGCGTGAAGCGTGATCAGGCGATCATAGGTGGATAGCACCCGTTGCCTTTTTGAAAGACCTGCCGGAGCGCTGAACTCAGAAGTATCGCAGCCAGATATAAATGTTGGCGATCATCAGCTTCAGAGTGATGATCGGAAAGGCGATGTCGATGAAGGCGATGAAGCCGATCGATTGCTTGGTCTTTTTGGGGGAAGGCCGCCACGGTCAAGTTGGCGCTTGCGCCCAGCAGCGTGCCGTTGCCACCCAGACAGGCCCCCAGTGCCAGCGATCACCACAGCGGTTCGATCGTGCCCGGTCCGCCGAAGGTGTCGGCGGTGGATTCGATCAGTGGGATCGTGGTGGCGACAAAAGGGATGTTGTTCAGAATGTTCGAAAGGGTGGACGAGGATCAGAATGCCCTTAGCGACCCATGGCCGGTACCGGTCGGGAACGGAGAATGCAGCCTCTCCGTGCGGCGTGGAATGCTCTGCCAAGGCATTGATTCCGGTTAATTTGGGGCTGAGCTCAGCGCGCGATCCAGCAGCGAGTTGGCGCTGACGGTGCCCACGAAGCGGTCAGATTCAGGTCCCACCAGGATCACATGGCGCGCGCGATGCTTTCATCGGGATGGATGGCCTTTTGAGACTCCGGTGTCACCAGAAACTCATAGCCAGATCCATACTTTTCCCCGAAGTTGGAACAGTTTAACGGCAATCCGACGTTGCTGGCCGCATATGCCTAGCTAGCCCGAGCTTCAACCCAGTGCGTCCGTGCGTTCTTGCCTTTGCTAAACCTGCCGCAGCATAGCGTCTGCCGGGCTGCTAAATGAGCATTCGCCGTCTGCAAATATCGGTGCCGGACTGTACCAACCACTCAACATGGCAGGCCAATGGAACAAACCACACGCGAACTTGCTTCAAAGGGCAAGCGCGTCGCACTTGGCTGACGGGGTATCTGCCTGCGTTGAAAACCGGGTGTTGCGTCATTGGCGGATTAGGACTATGCACGCGCGGTGGTCGAAGGACCACGGGAATCAAAATCAAGAAATGCTGTGGTTGACCCATTCCGCTTCGGGGGTCACATCCGGCGAAGGAGAAGCGATATGAAACTGCATGAATTGCGCGACAATGCTGGCGCAACCAAACCCCGCAAACGTGTTGGCCGTGGTCCGGGTTCGGGCACGGGTAAAACCGGTGGCCGGGGTATCAAAGGTCAGAAATCCCGTTCGGGTGTGGCCATCAATGGCTACGAAGGCGGCCAGATGCCGCTCTATCAGCGTCTGCCCAAGCGTGGCTTCAACAAGCCCAACCGCAAGGCATTTGCTGTTGTGAACCTGGGTCTGATCCAGAAATTCGTCGATGCCGGCAAGCTGGACGCCAAGGCGGCCATCACCGAAGACGCGCTGGTTGCCAGCGGTCTGGTGCGTCGCAAGCTGGACGGTGTCCGCATCCTCGCCAAAGGCGAGATTTCGGCCAAGGTGAACCTGGAAGTGACCGGCGCGTCCAAGGCTGCTGTTGAAGCGGTCGAAAAAGCGGGCGGCTCACTTAAGGTCACAAACGCTGCCGCGGCAGAGTAACAGCTTGTGAGCGGGCCAAGACCCGCTTACATAGTGCCTCAAGTTTTCCTAAGACGCCGCCCGAGCCGGAAAACGGTTCCGGGCGGCGTTTTCACAAGAGAGACCGATTAATGGTATCAGCAGCAGAACAAATGGCGGCCAACACAAGCTGGTCCGCCCTTGGCAAAGCCACCGATCTGCGCAACCGCATCCTGTTCACGCTTGGCCTTCTGATCGTCTATCGCCTTGGCACCTTTATACCGGTGCCCGGCATTGACGGTGCGGCGCTGCAGCAGTTCATGGAACAGGCGGGGCAGGGCATCGGCGGCATGGTGTCGATGTTCACCGGCGGGGCGCTGGGGCGGATGGGCATCTTTGCCCTTGGCATCATGCCCTACATCTCGGCATCGATCATCGTTCAGTTGCTGACCGCCATGGTACCCTCGCTTGAGCAGCTCAAGAAAGAGGGTGAACAGGGCCGCAAGAAGATCAACCAGTATACCCGCTACGGAACGGTGGCGCTGGCCACGGTGCAGGCCTACGGGCTTGCCGTGTCGCTGGAAGCGGGCGATCTGGCCACTGATCCGGGCCTCTATTTTCGGCTGGCGACCATGATCACGCTGGTTGGCGGCACCATGTTCCTGATGTGGCTGGGTGAGCAGATCACCGCGCGCGGCATCGGCAACGGTATCTCGCTGATCATCTTTGTTGGCATCATCGCCGAGGTTCCAGCCGCTCTGGCGCAATTCCTGGCCTCGGGCCGGTCCGGCGCGCTCAGCCCCGCCGTGATCATCGCGGTGATCCTGATGGTGATCGTGACGATTACCTTCGTGGTGTTCATGGAACGCGCCCTGCGCAAGATCCATATCCAGTATCCGCGCCGTCAGGTGGGGATGAAGGTCTATGATGGCGGCTCGTCGCACCTGCCGGTCAAGGTCAACCCGTCGGGCGTGATCCCCGCGATCTTTGCCAGCTCGCTGCTCTTGCTGCCCGTCACGATCTCGACCTTCTCGTCTGGCGCTGCCAGCGGTCCGGTGATGTCCTGGCTTCTGGCCAATTTCGGACCCGGTCAGCCGCTCTACCTGCTGTTCTTCGCGTCGATGATCATCTTCTTTGCCTATTTCTACACGTTCAACGTGGCGTTCAAGCCCGATGACGTGGCCGACAACCTGAAAAAGCAGAACGGCTTCATTCCGGGCATCCGGCCGGGCAAAAAGACCTCCGAGTATCTCGAATATGTGGTGAACCGCGTGTTGGTTTTGGGGTCTGGATATCTGGCCCTTGTCTGCCTGCTGCCCGAAGTTCTGCGCGGTCAATTCGCGATTCCGTTCTATTTCGGCGGCACCTCGGTACTGATTATTGTCTCTGTGACCATGGATACGATCCAGCAGGTTCAGAGCCATCTGCTTGCGCATCAATATGAAGGGCTTATCGAAAAGTCCCAGCTGCGTGGCAAAAGCAAGAAACGCAGCAGGAAGGGACCCTCGCGTCGATGAACATTATTCTATTGGGCCCGCCGGGTGCGGGCAAAGGCACCCAGGCGCAGCATCTGGTCGAGACGCGCGGCATGGTCCAACTCAGCACTGGCGACATGCTGCGCGCGGCGCGCACCAGCGGCACCGAGATGGGCAAGAAAGTTGCCGAAATAATGGACGCGGGCAAACTCGTCACCGACGAGATCGTCATCGGCCTGATCGAAGAACAGCTGACGACGCAAAAGGGCGCCGGTTTCATCTTCGACGGGTTCCCGCGCACATTGGCACAGGCCGATGCCCTGGCGGCTCTGCTGACCAAGCTGGGTCAGTCGCTGCATACGGTGATCGAAATGCGAGTCGATGACGAGACCTTGGTACAGCGCATCGTCAACCGTGCGGAACAGGCGCGCGCCGCCGGTCAGCCGGTGCGCGCGGATGACAACGCGGAAAGCGTGCGGGTGCGCCTTATGGAATACTACAGAAAGACCTCGCCGTTGATTGGCTACTACTATGCCAAGGGCGATCTCCGCCCGGTCAACGGACTGGCAGAGATCAAGGAAGTGACAGCGTCGATTGAGGCGATTCTGGGCTAGGGTCGCGCGGGGGTTGACGATCCCCGCAAAAGCCTCTACCCACCCCCATCCCTTAGGGGACATGATTCCTTCGGGCAGATTCGTCTGCCCATAGACCACCTCGAAAAAATGCTGAACCCTCTGGCGGCACTGCCACGGTAAAGCGTTGTGAAAAAAGGTTCCGGAACTACGGAACCGCAACGAAAAAGGAAAGTGACACGTGGCACGTATTGCCGGCGTAAACATCCCGACTGCAAAGCGGGTCCCTATCGCCCTCACCTATATCACCGGTATCGGAAACACCTCGGCCAAAGCGATCTGCGAAGCCGTGGGCATCGACGCGGCCCGTCGCGTCAATGAGCTCAGCGATGCCGAAGTTCTGGCCATCCGCGAACATATCGACGCCAATTACAGCGTCGAAGGCGACCTTCGCCGCGAAGTGCAGATGAACATCAAGCGCCTGATGGATCTGGGCTGTTACCGTGGCCTGCGCCACCGTCGCAACCTGCCGGTCCGCGGTCAGCGCACCCATACCAACGCTCGCACCCGCAAAGGCCCCGCAAAGGCCATTGCCGGCAAGAAGAAATAAGGAGGGTCTGACCGATGGCACGCGAAAAGACTCGTACCAAGAAAAAAGAGCGCAAGAATATCGCAACGGGCGTGGCCCATGTGAATTCGACCTTCAACAACACCAAGATCCTGATCTCGGATGTGCAGGGCAACGCGATCTCGTGGTCGTCTGCTGGCACGATGGGCTTCAAAGGGTCGCGGAAATCGACGCCTTACGCCGCTCAGTTGGCCGCCGAAGATGCGGGCAAGAAGGCCCAGGATCACGGCGTCAAGACGCTGGAAGTCGAAGTGCAGGGCCCCGGTTCGGGCCGTGAATCTGCGTTGCGCGCACTGGCTGCCGTGGGCTTCAACATCACGTCGATCCGTGATGTGACGCCGATCGCTCATAATGGCTGCCGCCCGCCGAAGCGCCGCCGCGTCTAAGCGACTTTGAATTAAGCTGGGGCCCGCGTTTTCGCACGGCCCCAGTCCGTCATTTTAAGCCTCGGGCGTCTGCACCTTGTTGGTCATGGGGCGCAGACAGGAATGGAGGAAGTACATGATCCATAAAAATTGGGCAGAACTGATCAAGCCAACGCAGCTTGACGTCAAACCGGGCAACGATCCCGCGCGCCAGGCCACCGTTGTGGCCGAACCGCTGGAACGTGGCTTTGGTCTGACATTGGGCAACGCGCTGCGCCGCATCCTGATGAGCTCGCTGCAAGGCGCCGCCGTCACCAGCGTTCAGATCGACAACGTTCTGCATGAGTTTTCCAGCGTTGCCGGTGTGCGTGAAGATGTCACCGACATCATCCTGAACCTCAAGGGCGTGTCCCTGCGCATGGAAGTCGAGGGGCCCAAGCGCCTGTCGATCAATGCCAAGGGCCCCGCCGTTGTCACCGCCGGTGACATCAGCGAAAGCGCCGGGATCGAGGTTCTGAACCGCGAGCACGTGATCTGTCACCTCGACGATGGTGCGGACCTGTTCATGGAACTGACCGTCAACACCGGCAAGGGCTATGTCTCTTCCGAAAAGAACAAGCCTGAAGATGCGCCTATCGGTCTGATCCCGATCGACGCGATCTATTCGCCGGTCAAGAAGGTGTCCTATGACGTGCAGCCGACCCGTGAGGGCCAGGTGCTGGACTATGACAAGCTGACCATGAAGATCGACACCGATGGTTCGATCACCCCGGATGACGCCGTGGCCTTCGCTGCGCGCATCCTGCAGGATCAGCTGTCGATCTTCGTCAACTTCGACGAGCCGGAATCGGCTGGCCGCCAGGACGAAGACGATGGTCTGGAGTTCAACCCGCTGCTGCTCAAGAAAGTGGACGAGCTGGAACTGTCTGTCCGTTCGGCAAACTGCCTGAAGAACGACAACATCGTTTATATCGGCGATCTGATCCAGAAGACCGAAGCCGAGATGCTGCGCACCCCGAATTTCGGCCGCAAGTCGCTGAACGAGATCAAGGAAGTGCTGTCCGGTATGGGTCTGCACCTCGGCATGGATGTTGAAGACTGGCCGCCCGACAACATCGAAGATCTGGCAAAGAAATTCGAAGACGCGTTCTAGGCGTGTCTTCCCCAATGCCCGGATTTCCGGGGAACGTATGGGCAATCACGCCCCAAGGAGAGCCCCTGACACGCATCGGGGGCCAGACAAAGCAAAAGTGAAAAGAAGGAACTAGAAAATGCGTCACGCACGTGGTTACCGCCGCCTGAACCGGACACATGAGCACCGCAAAGCGCTCTTCTCCAACATGGCTGGCTCGCTCATCGAACATGAACAGATAAAGACAACGCTGCCCAAGGCCAAGGAACTGCGCCCGATCATCGAAAAGATGATCACGCTTGCCAAGCGCGGCGACCTGCACGCGCGTCGCCAGGCCGCATCCAAGCTGAAAGAAGACAAGGACGTCGCCAAGCTGCTTGACGTTCTGGGTCCGCGCTACAAAGACCGTCAGGGCGGCTATGTCCGCATCCTGAAAGCCGGTTTCCGCTATGGCGACATGGCCCCGATGGCGATCATCGAATTCGTTGACCGCGATCAGGACGCCAAAGGCGCGGCCGACAAGGCGCGCGTTGCCGCCGAAGAGGCTGCCGAAGAATAAATCACCCCAAATGGAGTGAGTTCGGAACCCCGTGCCCTTGGCGCGGGGTTTTTCGTTGTGCAGGGTCCGCAGCGCCTGCCGGGCGGCTTGCATTCCGACCACCCCCGTCGCATATCGCTGGAACGATGCACGATACGAGGTCAGGAATGCTACGCGCGCTGCTTACCGTTTTCTTGCTGGTCCCGGCCTCGCTGACGGTTGCCGAGACACGCGTTCCGGTGACGCAGGCCGAGATTTCGCTGGGCTTTGCCCCGGTGGTCAAACAGGCCGCCCCGGCTGTGGTCAACATCTATGCCAAGATCATCCGGCAGGGCCGCGCCAGCCCGCTGTTTTCCGATCCCTTCTTTCGTGACTTCTTTCAGGGCCGCGCCGCGCCGCGCAAGCGGGTCGAAAACTCGCTGGGCTCGGGCGTGATCCTGACCGGAGACGGATATGTGGTCTCGAATTATCACGTGGTTGGCATGGCGACCGAAATCCGGGTCGTCACCACTGACCGGCGCGAATTCGAGGCTGAGGTGGTTCTGGGCGACCGCGAAAGCGACATCGCCATCCTGAAACTGTCAAAGGCACAGGGGCTGCCCAGTCTCTCCTTGCGCGATTCCGATCAGGTCGAGGTCGGCGAACTGGCGCTGGCAATCGGCAACCCGTTTGGTGTGGGTCAGACCGTGAGCAGCGGTATCGTCTCGGGGCTGGCGCGTTCGGGCACGGCGACCGGCAATGCGCGGGGGTATTTCCTGCAGACCGACGCGCCGATCAATCCGGGCAATTCGGGCGGCGCGCTGGTGGACGTGAATGGCGATCTGATCGGCATCAACACCTCGATTCTGACCCGCTCTGGCGGCTCGAACGGCATCGGCTTTGCCATACCGGCCAATCTGGTGGCGGAATTCCTGCGCCAGGCGCAAGACGGCGCGACCGCGTTTCAGCAACCCTGGGCCGGGATGACCGGGCAACAGATGACCGCCGATATTGCCGAGTCGCTCGGGCTGCATCTGCCAACCGGGTTTGTCGTCTCGAATCTGCACGCGCTGAGCCCATTTGCAAAGGCGGGGTTCAAGCCCGGTGATGTCATCACCCACATGGATGGGCAGGAGGTCAACTCGCCGCCCGAGATGAAATTTCGCATGGCGGTGGCCGGGATCGGTGGTACCGCAAGGGTTACACGCTATCGCGCTGGGGTCTCGGAACAGGTCGATGTGGCGATGCATCCGGCCCCGGATGAGCCACCTGCGCAGGAAACCACACTGGACGAGCACACCGTGCTGCCCGGTCTAACCGTGGCGCGGGTCAATCCGGCGGTGATTGCGCGCATGGCGCTTTCGGTCTCGACCGAGGGGGTGGTGGTGCTTGACCCGGGGCAATATGGCAACCGCGCAGGCCTCCGGCGCGGCGACGTTATGGTCAGGATCAATGACCGCGATATCCGGCAGCCCTCAGATGTGGCACAGGCGCTGACCGATCCGGGCCGTTGGGTGCAGATGACGCTTGACCGACAAGGCCGCGCGGTGTCGCTGCGGTTCCGGCTTTAGCGCATGGCTGACCTGTTCGATACCGGTGCTGCCGCACCCGATCATGCACCGCCCCGGCCTCTGGCCGACCGGCTTCGGCCGCAGACGCTGAGCGAGGTGGTGGGGCAGGACCAGGTATTGGGTCCAGAGGCACCGCTGGGTGTGATGCTGGCCTCGGGCGCGCTGTCCAGCCTGATCCTCTGGGGGCCGCCCGGTGTGGGCAAAACCACCATCGCAAGGCTGCTGGCGCAGGAGACCGATCTGCATTTCGTGCAGATCAGCGCCATTTTCACCGGCGTGCCGGACCTGAAGAAAGTGTTCGAAGCCGCCAAGCTGCGGCGGCAGAACGGCAAGGGCACGCTGTTATTCGTCGACGAGATCCATCGTTTCAACAAGGCGCAGCAGGACGGGTTCCTGTCGCATATGGAGGACGGCACGATCCTATTGGTGGGCGCGACCACCGAAAACCCGTCCTTTGAGCTGAACGCGGCGCTGCTCAGCCGGGCGCAGGTGCTGGTGCTGGAACGGCTCGACGGCGCACAGCTTGAGCGGCTGATCGAACGGGCCGAACAGGATCTGGGTACCACGTTGCCTCTGGCCACAGAGGCGCGGCGCGCCCTGCTGGAAATGGCCGATGGTGATGGGCGCGCGCTGCTCAATCTGGTGGAACAGATCGCGGCCTGGCGTGTCGACGCGCCGCTCGACCCGGATGCGCTGTCGGCGCGTCTGATGCGGCGGGCGGCGAAATACGACAAGTCCGGGGATGAGCATTACAACCTGATCTCGGCGCTGCACAAATCGGTACGCGGGTCTGATCCCGATGCTGCTCTCTATTGGTTGGCGCGTATGCTGACAGGGGGCGAAGACCCGCGCTATCTGGCGCGCCGGATCACCCGCATGGCCGTCGAAGATATCGGTTTGGCTGACCCGCAGGCGCAGTCGATCTGCCTGCACGCCTGGGAGGTCTATGAACGGCTGGGCAGCCCCGAGGGCGAGCTGGCGTTGGCGCAGGCGGTGGTCTATCTGGCGCTCGCGCCGAAATCGAACGGGGCTTATGTGGGGTACAAGGCGGCGATGCGGCTGGCCAAGAAGACCGGCAGCGAACCGCCACCCAAGCACATTCTGAATGCGCCGACCTCGCTGATGAAGGATCAGGGATACGGCGCGGGCTATGACTATGACCATGACGCCGAAGACGGGTTTTCCGGGCAGAATTACTTTCCCGACGGGGTTGAGCGGCCGGAACTCTATCAGCCGGTCGAACGTGGCTTTGAGCGCGAGTTGAAAAAGCGGCTGGATTACTTCGCGAACCTGCGCGCGAAGCGCCGCGAAACTTGACATCCTCGCCCGTGCGCGCGACAGACCGCGCATGTTATCTTCGCTTGTTCATGTGGCCCTCGGTGGCGCAATCGGGGCTTCGCTGCGGTTCCTGACCGGCGTGGGCCTGTTTCGTGCCTTCGGCCCGCAGGAATTCCCTGTGGCGATCCTGCTGGTTAATGTCATCGGCTCGTTTGTGATGGGGTTTTTCGTGGTGACCGCAGCGCAGCGCGGGCTGACGCATCTGAACCCGTTCATCATGACCGGGATCATGGGCGGCTTCACCACCTTCTCCGCGTTTTCGCTGGAAGCGGTCTCACTTTATGAGCGGGGCGCGTTTGGTCACGCGGCGCTCTATGTGGCGCTGTCTGTTGGATTGTCGATCGGGGCGCTGATGCTTGGCCTCTACCTGGCACGAGGGATGTGGACATGAGCGGCGTTCAACTGATCACCGTGGGCGAAGACGAAGGCGACCAGCGGCTGGACCGCTGGCTGCGCCGGTTGTTTCCGCATGTCAGCCAGGGCCGCATCGAAAAGATGTGCCGCAAGGGCGAATTGCGGGTTGAGGGCGGCCGCGTCAAGGCCTCGACCCGGCTGGAGGTCGGCCAGAGCGTGCGGGTGCCGCCGCTGCCGGATGCCGATCACAAGCCCGCCGAAGTCAAACCGCGTATTTCTGACGCCGATGCCAAGATGATCCAGTCCTGCGTGATCTATCGTGACGATCACATCATGGCGCTGAACAAGCCGCCGGGCCTGCCGGTGCAGGGCGGCAGCGGCCAGACCCGGCATGTGGACGGGTTGGGCGAGGCGCTGAGGTTCGGCTATGATGAAAACCCGCGCCTTGTACACCGGCTTGACAAGGATACCTCGGGCGTTCTGTTGTTGGCGCGGACCCGTGAGGCCGCGAAATCCCTGACTGCCGCCTTCCGCCACCGCAACACGCGCAAGATTTACTGGGGTCTGGTCGCAGGCGTTCCGACCCCCTATCTGGGCGAAATCAAGGCCGGACTGGTCAAGGCGGGCGGGCATGGCCCCAAGGGAGAGGGCGAAAAGATGATCATCGTCCACCCCAGCGAGATCGCCGACACACCGGGCGCCAAGCGCGCGCATACGCTTTATGCTACCCTCTACCGCGTTGCAGGTCGTGCCGCCTGGGTTGCGATGGAGCCGCTCACCGGACGCACCCATCAGCTGCGCGCGCATATGTCCGGGATGGGGCATCCGATCATCGGGGACGGCAAATATGGCGGTTCAGGTCAGGAGAATCTGGGCGATGGCTGGGGCGCGCAATTGGGCGGCATCATCAGCAAGAAGCTGCACCTGCATGCGCGCCGACTCGCGTTCGAACATCCGGTGACACGCAAGCCGGTCTCGATCACCGCGCCGTTGCCCGAACATATGAAAGACAGCTGGGACACGCTGGGCTGGACCGAGGATCTGGCCGCGGATGACCCGTTTGAGGCGCTGCAATGAGCGCGCCGCTGCGCCTGATCCTGTTCGATGTGGATGGCACGCTGGTTGACAGTCAGGCTACTATCGTTGGCGCGATGCGCTCGGCCTTCAGCGCCGCCGGGTTGGAAACGCCCACGCGCCCGGCCTTGTTGTCCGGTGTCGGCCTGTCGCTGCCGGTGCTGATGAAGGCGTTGGCACCCGACGCGGATGAGAACACGCAGCACCGGCTCGTCAGCGGGTATAAAGAGGCCTATCACGATCTGCGCCTCACGCAGGGCGCGGCGCATTCTCCGCTCTATCCCGGCGCACGGGGTCTGCTGGAGCAGTTGAACGAGACGCCCGATGTTCTGCTTGGGGTCGCCACCGGTAAATCCAAGCGCGGCCTGGACGCGTTGATCGAGGCGCATGGGCTGGAGCGGATCTTCGTGACCCGGCAGGTGGCGGATCACCATCCATCAAAACCGCACCCGTCGATGATCGACACTGCGCGGGCCGAGATCGGCGTGTCGCGGGGTGATACGGTCATGATCGGTGATACCAGTTTTGACATGCAAATGGCCGAAGCCGCAGGCGTGGCCGGTATCGGGGTTACCTGGGGATATCATCACCGCGATGCGCTGGGATCGGCGCAGCACATGGTTGGAGATTTCGCTCAATTAGCGGGCGTGTTGAACAAATTCTGGACGGTGGATCATGAGTGAGTGGGCAGCCAAGCGGTTCTGGACGGGCAGCGCTGTGGTCGCGATGCAGGACGGTTTTCGTGTCGAGTTGGACGGGCGGGGCGTCAAAACACCGGCAAAGGCCCAGCTGATTCTGCCCACGCGCGCCATGGCCGACGCGGTGGCGCTGGAATGGGACGCGCAGGAAGGCCGTATCGATCCGATGTCGATGCCGGTCACACGGTCGGCCAATGCGGCTATCGACAAGGTGCGCATTCAACATGCCGAGGTCGCGGATATGCTGGCGGCTTATGGCGATACCGATCTTGTCTGCTATCGCGCGGCGCATCCCCAGGGGCTTGCCGACAGGCAAGCGCAAGCCTGGGACCCGGTGCTGGATTGGGCCGCTGACGCGCTCGCTGCCCGCCTGACCGCGCTGCAAGGCGTTGTTCACAGCCCGCAACCCGCCCAGGCGCTGGCCTCGCTGTCAGACCGCGTTCACGCGCTGGATGCGTTCCAACTGGCGGCGTTTCATGACCTTGTGAGCATTTCCGGCTCCTTGCTTCTGGGCTTTGCGGCGGCCATGGACTGGCGCGAAGCCGAAGAAATCTGGCACCTGTCGCGGATTGATGAGCGCTGGCAGGAAGAGCAGTGGGGCAGCGATGACGAGGCCACCGCACACGCAGAGATAAAGCGCAACGCGTTTTTGCACGCGAAACGCTTCTTCGACCTTTCAGCCTGAGATTACATGGCCGATCCGGTCGCCTGACCCAGGGGCAATCTGAGCCTGTGCGTATTTATTTCGGTGATCGAACCCTTGACGTTTATTGATGAATGCGCCCAAACTTGGCCCCACTGAAGGGGAGATCCCTTTTTCGGTATACGCTCCGGCTCAACTCAGGCCGGCGAGCCGTCCCGCAAGGGGGCGGAAAATCAGGAAGAGGTAAAAATGAAAAAAACCATATTTGTGGGCGCGGCCACTGTCGTCACTCTTGCAGCAGGTGCTGCAATGGCGGGGACTGCGGACGACGTCAAGGCGCGCGGAAAGCTGAACTGCGGTGTGACCACCGGGCTGGCTGGCTTTGCAGCGCCAGATGCCAATGGGGAATGGAAAGGTTTCGACGTGTCGATGTGCCGTGCGGTGGCAGCGGCGGTTCTGGGTGATCCCAATGCCGTCGAATTTGTGCCGACCACGGGCAAGACACGTTTCACCGCTCTGGCCTCGGGTGAAATCGACCTGCTGGCGCGTAACACCACCTGGACGTTCAGCCGCGATGTCGACCTGAAGTTCGAATTCATCGGGGTGAACTACTACGATGGTCAGGGCTTCATGGTTCCCAAGGAACTCGGCGTGTCCTCGGCCAAGGAACTGGACGGCGCGACCGTGTGCATCCAGACCGGTACGACCACGGAGCTGAACCTGGCGGATTTCTTCCGCACCAACAACATCAGCTACGAGCCGGTCCCGATCGAAACCAACGCCGAAGCGCAGCAGCAGTATCTGGCCGGTGCCTGTGACGTCTACACCACCGACGCGTCCGGTCTTGCTGCGACACGGGCATCCTTCGAAGATCCTTCGGCCCATATCCTGCTGCCCGAGATCATCTCGAAAGAGCCGCTCGGTCCGCTGGTGCGCCATGGCGACCACGAATGGGGCGACGTTGCCCGCTGGACGCTGAACGCGCTGATCTCGGCGGAAGAGCTGGGCGTGACCTCGGCGAATATCAACGACATCGCCTCCAGCACCGAAAACCCGGAAATCAAGCGTCTGCTGGGCACCGAAGGTACCTTGGGCGAGATGCTGGGTCTGGATGCCGAATGGGCACAGCGTGCGATCGCTGCCGGCGGCAACTATGGTGAAATCTTTGCGAAGAACATCGGCGAAGACACCCCGATCGGCCTGGCGCGCGGCCTGAACGCGCAATGGACCGATGGCGGCCTGCTCTACTCGCCGCCGTTCCGCTAAGAAGCCGCAAAAAAGGGCGCAGGACATCCTGCGCCCTTTTTCATTTTCACAAAAAACAAACCCGGTATTTGCGAGCGGGGGCAAACCCCGCCGATTTCAGCACCGGATTGTTACGGGGAAACCATAGGTCATGACGACACTCACTGACCCGCCGAAGGAGCATTTCCGGCTGTCCATGCTCCTTTATGATACGCGTTATCGGTCAGCCACGATCCAGGTCGTTGCGTTAATGGGCTTCATGCTGCTGGCGGCATGGCTGCTCAGCAACACGATCCAGAACCTCGAAGCGCTGGGCAAACCGGTCGAGTTCGGGTTCTTCAGCGAACCGGCAAGCTACGACATCAACCAACGGCTGCTGGAATATGATTCCCGCGACAGCCACCTGCGCGCTGCCTTCATCGGATTGCTCAATACGCTGGTTGTGGCTGTTCTGGGCTGTATTACAGCCACCATCGTGGGTGTTCTGGTTGGCGTGTTGCGCCTGTCATCGAACTGGCTGATCGCCAAGATCATGACCGTCTATGTCGAGATGTTCCGCAACGTGCCTGTCCTTCTTTGGATCGTGTTTGCGATGGCCATCCTGATCGAAAGCCTTCCGGCACCAAGGGCGTTCCGGGGCGACAACCCAACTGCGACGATGGACTTGTTCAATACGATCGCTGTCACCAATCGCGGTGTCTACATCCCCGAGGCGCTGTTCTCGCGCTCTCTGGGGGATATCCATTTCTTTGGCGAAAGCGCGATGCGCTTTGATGTGTCGCTTGATCTGATCGCGATCATTGTGGTTCTGGCAGGTAGCATCTTTGCCATGCGCAAGGTCACTGCCTGGGCAAACCAGACCCAGGAGCAGACCGGTGATCGGCCGAAGATCTGGCACATCCTACTGGGCCTTCTCTTTGTGCCGATGCTGATCCTGCTGATCGCGTTGGGCTTCCATCTTGGGTACCCCGAACTCAAAGGGTTCAACTTCACCGGTGGCACCCATCTGCGGAATTCACTGATCGCGCTCTGGCTGGCCCTGTCGCTTTATACGGCGGCCTTCATTGCCGAGATCGTACGCGGTGGCATCCTTGCTATCAGCCATGGCCAGACCGAGGCCGCAGCGGCGCTGGGGCTGCGTCAGGGACGGATCATGCGGTTGGTGATCCTGCCACAGGCGCTGCGGGTGATTATCCCGCCGATGATCTCGAACTATCTGAACCTGACTAAGAACTCATCCCTGGCCATTGCGGTCGGTTACATGGACATCACCGGCACGCTAGGCGGGATTACCATGAACCAGACCGGGCGCGAGCTGGAATGCGTTCTGCTGCTGATGCTGGTTTATCTTTGCATTTCGCTGAGCATTTCGGCGGTGATGAACTGGTACAACGAACGTGTCAAACTGGTGGAGCGGTGATATGAGCAATCAAAGTTTTGTCCGCACCGAAATGCTCCCGGAACAGGACCCGCCAGCCTCGACAGTTGGCGTGTTGGGATGGCTGCGCGAGAACCTTTTCTCGACCTGGATCAATTCGATCCTGACCGTCGTCTCACTTGTGTTCGTCTACTACGTGCTATCGAACATCCTGTCCTGGACCTTCCTGTCGGTCTGGAATGCCAACTCGCTCACCGAGTGTCGCGAGATCATGATGGCGACATGGGGCACCACACATGGGCACGCCTGCTGGGCCGTGATCAACGAGCGGTGGCAGCAGATGCTGTTCGGCTTCTATCCGCCCGAGCTC
The DNA here is from genome assembly GCF_041537905.1 of Ruegeria jejuensis. Lineage (NCBI taxonomy): Bacteria > Pseudomonadati > Pseudomonadota > Alphaproteobacteria > Rhodobacterales > Roseobacteraceae > Ruegeria > Ruegeria jejuensis. Next base: position 283,514 of record NZ_JBGRUO010000004.1, read on the forward strand.
TACTGGCGTCCAATCCTGGCGCTTGTGCTGCTTCTCGTGGCACTGAGTCCGATTTTGTATGCCGAGAAGGTCTCGTCCAAACTGCTCTACCTGACAGCTGCCTATCCATTTCTGTTGGTCTGGCTGATGTGGGGCGGGTCAATCTGGGGTCCGCTTATGGCGGCTGCCGGGTTTGGCATCGGATACTTGGCATACCGGTTTCTGCTGCCCGTAGCAGGGGGCCTGACCGCGCTGATCGCTGCATTTCTACTGCCGGTGCTATGGTGGCTGTTCCTGGCTGGCCCGGTCGCAGGTGCAATCAATTCAGTTATCCCGATTGGAATCGCTTCGGTCGAAAGTCGGGAATTTGGCGGCTACATGCTGGCACTTCTGCTGGGCGTTGTTGCCATTGGCTGTTCGCTGCCGCTGGGCATCGTGCTGGCGCTGGGCCGTCAATCGGACCTGCTGATTGTCAAATACCTCTGCGTGGGCTTCATCGAGTTCATCCGGGGCGTACCACTGATCACGCTCCTGTTCGTGGCCTCGCTGCTGTTGAACCTGTTCCTGCCGCCGGGCACGAATTTCGACATCATTCTGCGGGTGATGATCATGATGACCCTGTTCTCGGCCGCCTATATGGCCGAGGTGATCCGGGGCGGCCTCGCCGCTTTGCCGCGTGGTCAGTATGAGGGGGCGGATTCGCTTGGCCTCAACTACTGGCAGGCACAGCGGCTGATCATCATGCCACAGGCTCTGAAGATCTCGATCCCCGGGATCGTGTCGACCTTTATCGGCATCTTCAAGGACACCACGCTGGTATCGATCATCGGCCTGTTCGATGTGATCGGCCTGTCCAGTGCGATCCGTGCCGACACGGCCTGGAACGGCATCTACTGGGAACTCTTCGCCTTTATCGGCTTCCTGTTCTTCGTGGTCTGCTTCGGCATGTCCCGTTACTCCATGTATCTGGAGCGTAAGCTCCAAACCGGCCATCGTTAAGGAGGGCCCAATGTCTGAACTTGCAATCGAACGCGAAATCGACCGCACCAAAATGCAGGTGAGCGACGAGGTCGCCATCGAAATCACCGGCATGAACAAGTGGTACGGGTCTTTCCATGTGCTGCGTGACATCAATCTGACCGTCAATCAGGGCGAGCGGATCGTGATCGCGGGGCCGTCGGGGTCCGGCAAATCCACCCTGATCCGCTGCCTGAACGCGCTGGAGGAACACCAGCAGGGCAAGATCGTGGTGGATGGCACGGAACTGTCCAACGACCTCAAGAACATCGACAAGATCCGCTCCGAGGTCGGGATGGTGTTCCAGCACTTCAACCTGTTCCCGCATCTGACCATTCTGGAAAACTGCACGCTGGCTCCGATCTGGGTGCGCAAGACGCCCCGCAAAGAGGCCGAAGAACGGGCGATGCACTTCCTGACGAAAGTGAAGATCCCCGAGCAGGCTGACAAGTATCCCGGCCAGCTTTCAGGCGGTCAGCAGCAGCGGGTGGCCATCGCGCGCTCGCTCTGCATGATGCCGCGGATCATGCTGTTTGATGAACCCACATCGGCGCTCGACCCGGAGATGATCAAAGAGGTGCTCGACACCATGATCGAACTGGCCGAGGAAGGCATGACCATGCTGTGCGTGACTCATGAGATGGGCTTCGCCCGTCAGGTCGCCAACCGCGTGATCTTCATGGATGCGGGTCAGATCGTGGAACAGAACGAACCCGAAGAGTTCTTCAACAACCCGCAGAGTGAGCGGACCAAGCTGTTCCTGAGCCAGATCCTCGGGCACTGAGTTGGGGTAGACACTTCTTGAACGTAAGACGAGGCGGGGTTTGGCCCCGCCTTTTCTATACCAGCAACTCGCGCGGGATGACGAAATCCAGAACTGTACCCTTCTGCCAGGTGACATCCGCCCATTCCTCCACCGGAAAGGCGATTACCGTGGTCGCGCAGGTGGGGTAGTCGAAGAACCGGTCATGGGGCGGCGAGGCCTTCACCACTTGTTCCGCGAAATGCGAGATACCGGGATTGTGGCCCAACATCAAAACGCAGTGCCCGGTCGCCTGGTTCAACGCGTGCATCATCCCCTGCGCGTCGGTGTGGTAGAGGTCGCGGGTAAAGACCGTTTGTGTGGCGGTTAGCCCCATGCGGTCCCAGGTTTCACGCGTGCGGATCGAATCCGAGCTGAGCACCGCATCGGGCAGATAGTGCTTGTCGGACAGCCAGCCCCCTATCGCCTTTGCCGACGCGCGTCCGCGCTTGTTGAGAGGGCGCGAATGATCGTCAAGGGCGGGATGGTCCCAGCTGGATTTCGCATGGCGGGTCAGGATGAGCGTGCGTGTCATGTGGGATGAAAAGCTCTCATATGCAGGGCGGATTGCGCGTCGGTGCGACCGGCTCCGGCGCTGACGGGGCAGGCGCGGCGTGCGGCGCATCCCTGGGTCATGCAGGCGGTGCCCGCCTCGGTGTCGAGAAAACCGTGACAGGCGGCCAGATCATAGGGCGCTTGCGCGCTCAGAGCGCCTACCGGACAGGCGGTCGTGCAGGGTGCCTCGCAGGTCGTGCAGGGTGCGGTGGACGGAGGGGCAGGAAGCGGTATTTCGTCGTCCAGATGCAGCGCGCCCCGGAACGAGATCATCAGCCCGACTGTATCATGCACCAACATCCCCACCGGGCTTTGCCAGCACCGCCCGGATTTCAGCGCCCAGTCTATGAATGGCTCATAAGGCGGCCCGCCGAAGGGAAAACTGCAAGCGACATCAAGCTGCCGCGCAAGCGCACCAACGACACGTTCTGACCAGCGGTCAACCGGATGCGGATCGCCGTCGCGATATTCTGTAGAGTTGGAGAAGACCCGCCAGAATGCAGGTCCCGCACCCAGCAGAACCAGTGTGCCCGTACCATGCTCGGGCCCGTAGACCTGCCTCGGGTGGAAAGCCCCCATCACGATCAGGCCGTGCTCGGCGGCCAGTGCTTCGATCCGGTGCAGCGCGGGTTGGTCCATCAATCCGGTCGGATCAGCGATCCGGCGCCGTGCTCGGTAAACAGTTCGAGCAGCACCGCGTTAGGTGCGCGGCCGTCCAGAATGACCACCGCCCGCACGCCATTGTGCAGCGCGTCCAAAGCGGTTTCGGTTTTGGGGATCATGCCACCCGCGATGGTGCCCTCGCGGGTCATCTCGCGAATCTGGCCCGCTTTCAGCTCGGTCACCACTTCGCCAGCGGCGTTCTTCACGCCGGATACATCTGTCAGTAACAGCAGCCGGTCGGCCTTGAGCGCCGAAGCGACCGCCCCGGCCGCCGTGTCGCCATTGACGTTAAAGGTTTCGCCCTCGGGGCCCGATCCCAGCGGCGCAATCACCGGGATCACGTCATTGGCGAACAGATCGCTCAGCAGTTTCGGGTTCATCCTGGCGGGCGTTCCCACATAGCCCAGCGAGGCATCGGTCTGCTCGCATTGCATCAGATGCGCGTCCTTGCCCGACAGGCCCACGGCCGTGCCGCCCTGAGCGTTGATCGCCTGCACGATGCGCTTGTTGACCACACCGGAGAGCACCATCTCGACCACTTCGACCGTTGCCTCATCGGTGACGCGCTTGCCGTTCACGAACTCGGACTGAATCTCCAGCTTGTCCAGCATCGCGTTGATCATCGGTCCGCCGCCATGCACCACAACCGGGTTCACACCCACATGGCGCAGCAGCACCACGTCGCGCGCAAAGCTTTCCATCGCCTCGTCGCTGCCCATGGCGTTGCCGCCCAGCTTGATCACGACGATGGCCCCGTCATAGCGCTGCAGATAGGGCAGAGCGCTGGACAGGGTGGCGGCGGTGGCAATCCAATCGCGGTTCATCTTCTGTTTCTTCATGGTAATGGTCCTTTGACCCCCTGTTAGGAGGTTTCACCAAAACTGCCAAGACCGGATGGGACAAAACACGCCGCGCCACCGCAAAGGGCGGCGCGGCGCACGTGTTCAGCTCAGCGCGCGTTTCATCGCCGGGATGTTGCTCAGCACCAGCAGATCGAATGCAAGCACAGCCAACAGGGTCAACCCGACCAGCGGGAAGGCCATCGAGGTAAGCAACCCGATAAACACCGCGCCTTTCCAGAAGGGCAGTTCTGCTGGTGCCGGCGGCGCGGCCAGACGGCCTGCGCGCGAGGGGCGCCGCTTGACCCACATGACAATGCCCGAGACGCAGATAAAGATCACCGAGAGGCAGAACGCCACGTTCAGCACAAAGTTCCAGGTGCCCATCAGCCCCATGTGAAATGGCACGCTGACGGCCATGCTCTTGCCCATCAGCGAATAATCCTCGAACCGCACATCGGCGAGAATCTTGCCGGTATATTGGTCCACATGAATGGTGCGGTCCACCATCGGGTCGGTCGAATCCCCGCTCATGCTGTCGCGGTTGAGGGTCCAGACACCCGTTTCACCACCGGGATAGGCAACACGGAACCGGTTTTCCATGCCCAGCGACAGGCCAAGCGCGACGACGGTATCGATGGTCACGGCAGCACCGGCGGGAACGCCATCTGCGCCCACATCAGAGCCGGAGGCGGGCATCGGTGTCTGTTCCAGCGCCCAGGGCACGTCGTTCTGATTACCGTGGTTCATGCTGGCATGGGTGTCATCAGAGAGCGGAACATTGTCCCACTTCTCGGCGGGAAAGCTGCTCCAGGCCTGCACCAGCATACCGCCCCAGACACCGGCCCAGGACAGGCCGGAGATCAGGAACACCACCAGCAGAAGCGATATCCAGAACCCGACCACCGCATGCAGCGATTTCCACAGCGCGCGGCCGCGTGCCTTGAGGTTCGGGACAAAGGCAGCAAGCGCATTGCCGCGCGGCCACCACAGATAGAGCCCGGTCAGCACCAGAACCAGCGCCAGCCCGGCGGCGATCTCGATCAGCCGATCGCCGGTATCGCCGATCAGCAGGGTCGAGTGGATGTTGTCGGCCAGATCGTACCATCCGGCACGGCGGTCCCAAGTTTCGATCACCGTTCCCGTATAAGGATCGACCGCCACCATCAGTTGACCCGCATCGGTCTTGACCCGGAAAACGGTGGCCAGATCGTCCGCCTTGGGGCCGATCCATTCCACGACGCGGCCCGGCACCTGTGCCAACGCGGTCTCAGCCTGTTCTGAGACGGCGAGCGCCTCACCCTGAACCGTGACCGCGATCTTCTCGCCATCGCGCCCGTCGAATTGGGTGATAAACATCATCATCAGGCCGGTCACCGCCAGCGTGATGAGGAAGGGGATCACAAATATCCCCGCGTAGAAGTGCCATCGCCATGCGGCGAAATAGAATTTTTGCGCAAGTGTGCCTTGGCCGCTTTCGGCCGTATTGGGGGTGTCCATCGCCATGTCTCTTTCGATATCAAACGGCCCGCATCACCGTGCGGTGCGGGGCTTTCAGAAGGTTTCGTTTCGGATATCAGAGAAAGCGGGGCGGCCCCCTGGCATCGTAGCGCGCGTAGAATCCGGCGCTGCGATGGGTGAAATCGGCGTGGCTCCAACGCTCGGTCTGCGTTGAGGCCAGCAGAAGCACCGGACGGGTGTCCGGCAACAGTTCGGCGGAGTGCAGCGCGCCATAGGCGCAGGGCATCCGTTCGTCGGTCTCGTCATGCAGCGGGTCGCTATCGTCGAGATCAACCCAGCGCTCGACCGTCCCGTCACCGACGCACAGCACCAGCAACATCTTGTCGCCACTGCCCGCAGGCATCCAGCCCTGCGGAATGAAGCTGCTCAGCGCGAGCGCGATCAGGGTCAGGCATATGACCAGCCGCAGCTTCATTCCAGCGTGGCGATGATCGACCGCAGAACCGGAATGCCATCGCCCTTTTCGGACGAGGTCAAAACGATTTCCGGGTAGGCGGCAGGGTGTTTCGCCAGGGCGGCGCGGACTTGGTCCAGCACGCGTTCGCGTTCCTTTGCCTTGACCTTGTCGGCCTTGGTCAGCACGCATTGAAAGGTCACGGCACTGGTATCCAGCAGCTTCATGATCTCGGCATCGACCGGTTTGACGCCATGGCGCGCATCGATCAGCACAAAAGCGCGGCGCAGGGTCTGGCGACCGCTGAGATATTGTTTCAGCAGGCGCTGCCACTTCTCGACCACCGGCAGCGGTGCATTGGCATAGCCATAGCCCGGGAGGTCCACGAGATAGAGGTCCGGCCCTTGCGTGAAAAAGTTGATCTCTTGCGTGCGGCCCGGGGTGTTCGAGGCGCGCGCCAGCCCCTTGGTGCCGGTCAGCGCGTTGATCAGGCTGGACTTGCCCACATTCGAGCGCCCGGCAAAACAGACCTCGATCCGGTTGGCGGGCGGCAGACCGGACATTGCAACCACGCCTTTCACGAATTCCGATTCGCCAGCGAACAGCTTGCGCCCACGCTCCTGCGTCTGCGGGTCCGGCTCATCCGCCAAGGGGAAGGGAAGCGAGTTCATAGCAGCTCCAACCTGTCGCCGACGCGCACCTGCCCGCCCTGGATGACTTCGGCTTTGACGCTGAAGTCCTTGTGGCCCCAGTTCTGTTCCAGTGCGCCCAGCGTATCGGCGTCGCGCTGGCCGGTCTCGGGGTTAGCCGTTGTGGCCAGACACCGCGTTGTGCGTTCGCGCACCTGCAGGATCGCTTCGCCGATTTTGACCTGCTTGCCGATCCAGTCGAACTCGGCCCAGTCGGGAAATCCATCGAACCAGATATTGCCGCGCCAGCGGTGGATCGACAGATTCCGGCCCAGCTTTTGTTCCACCGCGCGGTGGGTCGCCATGTTGCACAACGTAAGAGAGGGCCAACTGCTGTCGGTCATGCCAACGCCGGGCACCCGGATGATGCGGGCAGGCGCGGCGCGGCCCTCGGGCATCAGCGGTCTCACCCAGTCCAGAAACGGGGCCTCGTCGGTTTCGGGGTCAAAGCGCAGGTCGGGCCGGTCGGGATGCATCAGGACCAGCCTGTCGCCCTCTGTACGGGCCGAGATCGCCATCAATTGTGGTGACCCGGCGGCGCGAGTGAAATTCCCGCATTTGACCCATTCGGTGCTGTCGACTTTGGCGGCCTCATGGGCAACCGCCCAAACACGGTCGCCGGGCAGACATTGCCCGGCGATCAGAGCCACCTCATCCAAAGCCTCGCGGCCATGCGCCTTGATCGGGTGCCGCCAGAGGCTTTGGATTGTTGCCGTCACTTCTCGTCAGCCTTGGGTTTGCGTTTGAAGCCGGATTTGATGTTGCCAAACACATCCGGTTTGTAGCCCTGGCTGCGCATGATCGCGTATTGCTGGGTGAAAGTGATGGTGTTGTTGGCGATCCAGTAAACCACCAGCCCGCTGGCAAAGCTGCCCAGCATGAACATGAACACCCAAGGCATCCAGGCAAAGATCATCGCCTGCGTGGGATCGGTGGGCGCCGGGTTCAGCTTCTGCTGCAGCCACATGGAAATACCCAGGAGCAGTGGCAGGATACCGATGAAGATCAGCGCCATGATCGTGTCTGGTTGCGGCCCGGCCCAAGGCAGCCAGCCAAAGAAGTTGTAGATCGAGGTCGGATCCGGCGCGCTCAGGTCGCGGAACGGGCCGAACCAGGGGGCCTGCCGCAATTCGATGGTGACGAAGATCACCTTGTAGAGCGAGAAGAAGATCGGGATCTGCATCAGGATCGGCAGACAGCCCGCCGCCGGGTTCACCTTTTCCTTCTTGTAGAGCTCCATCATGCCCTGCTGCATCTTCTGGCGGTCATCGCCAGCAGCCTCTTTCAGGGCCTCCATCTGCGGCTGCAATTCCTTCATCTTGGCCATCGAGACGTAGGATTTGTAGGCCAGCGGGAACAGGATCGCCTTGATGATCAGGGTCAGGCCGATGATCGACCAGCCCATGTTGCCGATCAGAGCGTTGATGTTGTGCAGCAGCCAGAAGATCGGCTTGGTCAGGAAAAAGAACCAGCCCCAGTCAATGCTGTCGATGAATTTCAGCACGCCTTCGCGCTGATATTCGCGGATGGTTTCCCATTCCTTGGCACCGGCAAAAAGCTGGGTCTGCACTTCGGCGGTCTCGCCCGGAGCCACGGTCAGTGTCGGCAGCACGGTTTCGGTCTGATAGATCTTGCGGCGGTCGTCATATTTGGCGGCGGCCTTGAACGCGCTGCCTGGTTCCGGGATCAGCGTCGTCATCCAGTAGTGATCGGTAAAGCCGATCCAGCCATCCTGCTGAACCTGGAACACCTCGGCTTGCGCGCGTTCATTCGGTTCGACCGGAAAATCGCGCATGTCGGAATAGTCGATCTCAGCCAGGCTGCCATCAGCCATGCCGATGGCACCCTCATGCAGGATGAAGAAATTCTTGAGCCCGGGCAGGTCCGCGTCCTCACCCGTGCCGTGACGTGCGAGGACGCCATAGGGGGCCAGCTTGACCTCGGCACCGGTGGTGTTTTCGACCGATTGCGTGACGGTGAACATATAGTTGTCATCAATCGCGATGGTGCGTTTGAAGGTCAGGCCATTGCCATTGTCCCAGCTCAGGGTGATCGGGCTGTCGGGGCTCAGCACCTCGCCCTCGGCAAGCTGCCAGTCTGTGGCCGCGCCCGGAACCTGATCGGCGGCAAGGCCAGCGCCCGGGGCCCAGCCATAAAGCGCGTAATAGGCCGATTCCGAGCCGGAAGGGGACAGCAGCTCGACGACATCCGCATCGGGTTGCAGCGAGACACGGTAGTCTTTCAGCGACAGCTCATCGATCCGGCCCCCCTTGAGCGAGACCGAGCCGGACAGGCGCGGGGTGTCGATGTCGATTCGAGGGGCCTCGGGCGATTCAGGTTCGGCCACAACCTCGGTGTTGATCGCGCCGGTATCTGCGGCGGTCGGTGCGGCCGCAACGTCGCTTTCCGGGGCGCTGAGAGTCGTCTCTTCGGTTGGGGCGGTCTGCTCGGGGGGCGGAAACACCACGAGCCAGACGAGGATCACCAGAAAACTGAGCGCCGTTGCGAGAATGAGGTTCTTGTTCTGATCGTCCATCGGGGACCGCCACCATATGCAGGAAAAGTCACCGGTGGGTTCAACAGAGTGCAGCACCAAAGGTCAAGCGGAATCGCCCGGAAACCGCGGTCTGCGCGGTCAAATCGCAACGGCAGATCGGTCGGGTCAGCCGGTTTTGCGGCTGATCCGCGGCGCGTCCTGCACTTTGGCCTCATGGGCCGAGATCCAGTCCAGTGTCTGGTCGAAGGGCATCGGTCGGCCGATGCCGAAGCCCTGCACATGGTCGCAGCCCAGCTGCGCCAGCAGCGCGTGTTCGCCGACGGTCTCGACACCTTCGGCCAGCGTTTCCAGTTCCAGACGCTCGGCCATGGTCAGGATGGCCCCGATCATGCGTTGCTGTTCAGGGTCGCGATCGGCTTTTGCGACAAAAGAGCGGTCGATCTTGATCCGGGTGATCGCGAACCGGCGGATGGCCGCGATCGAGGCATGGCCGGTGCCGAAATCATCCAGGTCGATCTTGCAGCCCAACTGTCCCAGACCGGCGATGTTGCGGGTGACCGTATCATCGGCCGTATCCGTGAACACGTTTTCCAACACCTCGACGGCCAACCGGTCGGCGGTCAGACCAAAGCGGTCCAGCTCCCACCGGATGCGTTCGACAAGTGCGGGATTCCGAAGTTCTTCTGCAGTGAAATTCACGCCAACGCTCGGAACCCGGACATCGGCGCTGTCCCAGGCCTTGAGCGCGGTCAGCGAGTGGTAGAGCATGACCTGCCCCAGACGATCCAAAAGCCCCGCCTGTGCAATCAGGGGCAGGAACACGTCCGTGCCCAGATTGCCACGCAGCGGGTGCGACCACCGCGCAAGCGCCTCGAACCCTACGACATGTCCGGTCTCGGTCGAGATTTGTGGCTGAAACCAGGGCTGGATCTGGCCGTTATCCAGTGCTGATCCGATCTCGTCGCGCAGCGGTTTGGTGCCGCGACGTCGGCGCGTCTGTGGCGAGAAGGCCCGGATCGCGGATGGTCCGGCCTGCTGCGCCTCTTCCAGGGCCAGATCGGCTGCGGCGAGCCAGTCTTTGGCGCTGTCGCCATCGAACCGGCTGAACTGACAGAACCCGATGGAACAACTGACATAGACGGTTGATCCATCCAGCGAGATCGGGTTTTCCACCGCCTCCTGCAGGCGTTCTGCCAGTTGGATCGAGAGTTCCAGATCAAGATGCGGCACCGGCGCGAGGCAGATCGCAAAGCGGTTGTCACCCATACGCGCCACAATATCCTTGTCACGCAGCACGGATCGAACCCGTTCGCCGCATCGCTGCACAATGTGATCGGCTGCCCCCTGACCCAGCCGGCTGACATGATCGGTGTAATCGTCAAGCTCGACCAGAAAACATGCTGATTTCTGGCCATTCCTGGCCGTCTCGGCGCAGACATCTTCGGTGGCGGTGAGAAAGCTGTCCTGCAGCAGCAGCCCGGTGACGGTATCGCGGGTTCCGCGCCCCTCGACCGGCCATTTGCCCAGAGCACCGGCAAACGCAAACAGAAGCGGCAGCCCCAATGCCGTCAGCAACAGCGCGGTTTCGCCCCAAAGCCAGAAGGCGCCCAATGTGATCGCTGGCAAAAAGGCCAGCACCGGAGGCCCGGTCAGAACCGGCACGATCCGATCTTTCAGGCGGGTCGATAACGAACTGATCTGCATCGGTTTTCCAGGGCCTTTTGCATTTGCGTCTGCCCGAGCTTAGAAAACCAGTCTGAGCGATGTGTTAACGCAATTGCGGAATTTCAGGCGAATCTGGATCAATTTCGCCTTTGGACAGGCTCAATCCCATAAAATCGAACAGTTTTGGGTCCAATAGATGCGAGGGACGCGCATTCATCAGCGCCCGGAACATCACCTGCCTGCGGCCTGGCGCGTTCTTTTCCCATTGATCGAGAATCTGTTTGACCTGCTGGCGCTGCAGCCCGTCCTGACTGCCGCACAGATCGCAGGGGATGATGGGGTAGTTCATCGCGGTGGCAAATTTCTCGCAATCGGCCTCGGCCACATGGGCCAGCGGGCGATAGAGGAACAGATCGCCTTCTTCGTTCACCAGTTTCGGCGGCATCGTGGCCAGCCGCCCGCCGTGAAAGAGGTTCATGAAGAAGGTTTCCAAAATGTCGTCGCGGTGATGCCCCAGCACCACGGCTGAACACCCTTCCTCGCGCGCGATGCGATAGAGATTGCCGCGCCGCAGTCGCGAACAGAGCGCGCAGAAGGTCCGACCCTGCGGGATCTTGTCCATCACGACGGAATAGGTGTCCTGATACTCGATCCGGTGCGGCACGCCCATCCGCTCAAGAAACTCCGGCAGCACGGTTGCAGGGAAGCCCGGCTGCCCCTGATCCAGATTGCAGGCCAACAACTCGACCGGCAGCAGGCCGCGCCATTGCAGCTCGTGCAGGACCGCCAGCAGCGTATAGCTGTCCTTGCCGCCAGACAGGCAGACCAGCCATTTCGCACCACGCTCAACCATACCGTATTGTTCGATCGCTTCGCGGGTATGGCGCACGATCCGCTTGCGCAGCTTCTTGAACTCGGTGGTCGAGGGCGCCCCGGCGAATAGGGGATGGATATCGCTGTCATCGTCCAGCATTGCGGCTCTCCTCAGGCTTGCGGGCATATGCCATGGAAGCGCCGCGCTGCAAAGACCCGAGATCGGTGTTATGCTGGGCAAGCATTGTATTTCGAGAGGTTTGAGCCATGGACTATTTCTTTTCCGTCCGCGCCCGCAGCGGTGATCATTATTCCAACAGGCTGGGTGGCGCGCGCTATCTGGCTATTCCGCCCGGTGTCGGGCAACCCGCTCGACAGCACGAACTGCCGGTCTCGCAATGGGTCAGCCGAGTTCAGGACGAGGCCGGAGCCAGTGATGACGAGAACGGCCATATCGTGGTCTTTGTGCATGGGTTCAACACCGAGCAGTTCGAGATGCTGGAACGCCACCGCAAGATTCGCGCCGGGCTGGAGGCGCAGGGATTTACCGGGGTGGTTCTCAGCTTCGACTGGCCAAGTGACGGATCGGTGCTGGGTTATAACTCGGACCGGGCGGATGCGCGCCGCTCTGCGGATAAGCTGTTTATCCACGGCATCAATCGGCTGTCGCGGATGCAGACGCCGGATTGCCGCTACAATATCCATGTGCTGGCCCATTCCATGGGGACCTTTCTGGTGCGTGAGGCGATGGATTACGCAGATGATGACCATGCCACCGCGCAGACCAGTTGGACCACCAGCCAGATCGCCTTTGTGGCGGCGGATGTGTCGTCGAAATCCTTCACCGACGGCAATCCCAAGACGTCATCCCTGATGCGCAGATGCTCACGGCTGACCTGTTACTACAGCCCGTTTGACGAGATTCTCTCGGTCTCCGAGATCAAGCGGGTTGGCGTGTCACGTCGGCTGGGCCGGGTAGGGATGCCAGCGGATCATCACGAAAAGGCGGTGAACCTCTATTGTGGATCATTCTTCAAAGAGACCCGCGGCGACTATGATGACGGCAAATCAGCGAGCCATAGCTGGTATTTTGACGCCCCGCGCTTTTACGAGGATCTTCACCATACCCTGTTGGGCAGGCTGGACCGAGAGGTGATTCCGACCCGGGCGCGCACCACGCAGGGTAATCTCGGGCTGTTCTGAGCGGATCAGTTCTTCTTGTCGTCCGGCACCGGGTCGTACCCATCGCCACCCAGTGGATGGCAGCGCGCGATTCGTTTTGCTGTCATCCAAGCGCCCTTTATGGCCCCGTGCTTTTCAAGCGCCTCTAGCGCATAGGCCGAGCAGGTGGGCTGATAGCGGCAGTTGAACCCAACCCAAGGGCTGAAGATCAGGCGATAGAGCCGGACCGGAAGGGCCACGATATGGGCAAACAGGGTCATGGCGTGCCTGCATGCAGCTTGCGTAACGCATAGCGCAGGTCCTGCAACAACAGCTCGAAGGGTCGGTTCGCGGTGACATCGCGCCGTCCGATCAGAACGTAGTCCCATCCGGACTTGCCCTGTTCGGGCAGCACGTTGCGCGCCGCCTCGCGCAGCCGCCGCTTGGCACGGTTGCGGGCCACGGCATTGCCGACCTTTTTCGAACAGGTAAAGCCCACGCGTATGCCGACCGCCTCATCCGCCTCGCGTTTGCGGGCCTGTACCATCATCGAGGCGGTGCCCTGTCGCCGCGCGCGCGCCGCTTTCAGAAAGTCAGCGCGTTTGCATAACACGCTGACGGGCACGCAAACGGACACCGCCGGAGGGCTGTTCCCTTGGCTGGTCGAACCATCCATGGGGGCCTCCGGCGGTGTCATAATCAATGTGCGGTGTCGTTGAGCCTTACGCGCTCAGCGACTTGCGGCCGCGGGCGCGGCGGGCATTCAGGATTTTGCGGCCGGCCTTGGTGGCCATGCGCGCGCGGAACCCGTGGCGGCGTTTGCGAACCAGGTTCGAAGGCTGATAGGTGCGTTTCATCGCTCCGTCTCCAATCTCTTGCGGTCGGGCGCGGCGCGGAATCGCCTCCCGGTCTGTTATTCGAAGCCCGTCCTTTACGGCCCCTTCCCGGGTAAGTCAAACCCTCGAAAGCGTCTTTTGCAACAAAATGGCCCCGATCCGGCGGGAAAGGTTTCAATCCGGGCTCAATACGTGGCGTTATCTCACATTTGGCGGGCAAAACTTCAACGCGTTGTGAAGCATCTGTTTCTGACCGCCCAAGCGGCGCATGTTGGGGGCAACATGAAATCCGACAAAAAGCTGAAAGCCATGAGTGACACATCAGACATGCCGCGCCGCGGGCTGGCACGGCACATTCCCTTATTGGTCATCCTCAGCGTCGCCGCCATTGGGGCCGTGACTCTGGGCGATTACCTGAGTTTTGAAGCCCTGCGCGACAATCGAGAGGTCCTGCTGGCCTTTCGCGATGGCAACTATCTGACCATGGCCGCCGCTTTTGTCGGTCTCTACGTGCTGATTGTGGCGTTCTCGCTGCCCGGTGCGGCGGTGGCCTCGATGACGGGCGGGTTCCTGTTTGGTCTGGGCATGGGCACCGGGCTGAACGTCGTGTCGGCCACCATCGGAGCCACGGCGATCTTTCTGGCCGCGCGCTGGGGGCTGGGGGCCACATTGACAGCCAAGCTCGATTCCTCGGAAGGGACGATCAAAAAGCTGCGTGACGGCCTGCGCGAGAACGAGATTTCGGTGCTGTTCCTGCTGCGACTGGTGCCTGCGGTGCCGTTTTTTGTGGCCAATCTGGTCCCAGCGTTGGTTGGCGTGAAGCTGCGGAGCTTTGTGATGACCACGGCGCTGGGCATCATTCCGGGCGCAATCGTGTTCACCTGGATCGGCGTTGGTCTGGGCGGCGTGTTCGACCGGGGCGAGACACCGGATCTGTCGCTGCTGTGGGAACCCTTTATCATTGGCCCGATTCTGGGCCTCTGTGTGCTGGCCGCGTTGCCCATCGCCATTCGCGCCTTGCGCGGCAAGAAAGAGATCTGAGCCATGACCACTATCAAGACGGATATCCTGGTCATCGGGGCCGGGTCCGGCGGCTTGTCGGTCGCGGCCGGGGCCAGCCAGATGGGGGCGGATGTGACCCTGCTGGAGGGGCACAAGATGGGCGGCGATTGCCTGAATTTCGGCTGCGTGCCCTCCAAGGCGCTGCTTGCAAGCGCCAAGCAGGCCTATGGCCAGGCTCACGGCGCACGCTTTGGCGTGGCCGATGTCGCCCCGCAGGTCGACTATGCCGCTGCCAAGGATCACGTGCATGACGTGATCGCCCAGATCACCCCGATGGACAGCCAGGAACGCTTCGAAGGCTTTGGTGTGCGGGTGATCCGTGAATATGGCATGTTCATCTCACCGACCGAGGTGCAGGCGGGCGATCAGGTGATCTCGGCCCGCCGGGTGGTGATTGCCACCGGCTCCTCTCCGCTGGTGCCACCAATACCGGGACTGGACAAGGTTCCCTATGAAACCAACGAAACCCTCTTTGAGCTGCGCGAAAAGCCTGAACATCTGGTGATCATCGGGGGTGGCCCGATTGGCTTGGAAATGGCCCAGGCGCATGTGCGGCTCGGCTGCAAGGTCACCGTGATCGAAGGGATGAGGGCGCTGGGCAAGGACGACCCCGAGGCAGCAGCAGTTGTGTTGGACGCACTGCGCGGCGAAGGGGTCGAGATCGCCGAAGATGCCTTGGTGTCCGAGATCGCGGGGCAGGCGGGTGCGATCACCGTTTCCACGCAGGATGGGCGCAGCTTTGTTGGCACCCATCTGCTGCTGGCGGTTGGCCGCAAGTCCAATACCGACCGGCTGAACCTTGAAGCAGCCGGGATCGAGGTCACGCGCACTGGCATCAAGGTGGATGACAGCCTGCGCACCACCAACAAAAAGGTCTATGCCATTGGTGACGTCGCAGGCGGGCTGCAATTCACCCATGTGGCCGGGTATCAGGCGGGGGTGATCATCCGCTCGGCCCTGTTCGGCCTGCCGTCAAAGGCAAAGACGGGCCATATCCCCTGGGCCACCTATACCGACCCGGAACTGGCGCAGGTCGGATTGACCGAGATGCAGGCGCGGACGCAATACAGCACCCGCCTTGAGGTCGTGCGCTTTGACTATCACCACAATGACCGCGCCATTGCCGAGCGGAAAACCACCGGTTTTATCAAGGTGATGGTGGTCAAGGGCCGCCCCGTGGGTGTGACGATCGTGGGTCACCAGGCCGGGGAATTGATCAACTTGTGGTCGCTCGCTCTGGCCAATAACCTGAAGATGAGTCAGGTCGCAGCAATGGTGTCGCCCTATCCGACCATCGGAGAGGTCAACAAGCGCGCTGCAGGGGCCTATTTCTCGCCAAGGCTGTTTGAGAACCAGACAGTGAAACGGGTGGTCGGATTCGTCCAGAAATGGATCCCCTGACCGGAAAGGTGACATGCTGAACTCGCTTTCAGGCAGATTTCTGATCCTGACAACAGTGTTTGTCATGCTGGCCGAAGTGCTGATCTTCGTGCCGTCGATCGCCCGATTCCGCGAGGATTTCCTGCTCAATCGTCTGGAGCGCGCGCAGATCGCCTCGCTGGCATTGCTGGCGGACGACATGCTGGCCGAAGATCTTGAGGCCGAGCTTCTGGAAAATGCCGGTGTTTTTAACGTAGTGCTGCGCCGCGACGAGATGCGGCAGTTGATGCTGTCCTCTCCGATCCCCGACCAAATTGCCGAGACCTATGATTTGCGCATGGCCAGCGCTTGGGTGTTGATCCGCGACGCCATGCTGCGTCTGGGCGATCGGGACAACCAGATCATCCGCGTGATTGGCGAACCGGTGCGCGATGCCGGGTTGCTGATCGAGATCACCATGGAAACCGAGCCGCTGCGCATGGCGATGGTCGACTATGGCCTGCGCATTCTGGCGCTGTCGCTTTTCATCTCGATCATCACGGCCTCGCTGCTGTTTCTTGCGGTGCGCGCGCTACTGGTGCGTCCGATCCGCAGTGTGGTGGGCTATATGCAGCGCTATGCCAGCGCGCCAGAGGATGCGCGCGGCATCATCAGCCCCAACGCCTCGGTGACCGAGTTGCGCGAGGCCGAAGATGCGCTGTTGATGCTGCAGACCCAGCTAACCCATGCCTTGAAGCAGCGCGAGCGGTTGGCACAGCTGGGCGGAGCAGTGGCCAAGGTCAGCCATGACCTGCGCAACATCCTGACCAGCGCGCAGCTGTTCACCGACCGCATCGAAGCCAGCGATGACCCGTTGGTCCGGCGCATGGCGCCGAAACTGGTCAACTCGATCACGCGCGCGGTATCTCTGTGTGAAAGCACGCTGGCCTTTGGCCGGGCCGAAGAACCCGCGCCCACGCTAACCATGGTCGACCTACAAGAGGTTGTTGCCGACGTGATTGCCAGCGAA
This sequence comes from Ruegeria jejuensis, assembly GCF_041537905.1. Taxonomy (NCBI): domain Bacteria; kingdom Pseudomonadati; phylum Pseudomonadota; class Alphaproteobacteria; order Rhodobacterales; family Roseobacteraceae; genus Ruegeria; species Ruegeria jejuensis. The sequence goes on from NZ_JBGRUO010000004.1 coordinate 300,396, forward strand.
ACCTTGGCAGTCTCCGATAACTGCATCGGTTTCAGCATGGACATTCCCGAAGGCCTGCTGGTCCGGGCCGATCCCGAGCAGTTGTTTCGTGTCATCATGAACCTCGTGCGCAATGCCCGCCAGGCCATCGTCGCCACCGGCAAACCCGGCGAAATCCGCGTGTCGGCCAGAGAAACCGATCAGAACTGGCGTGTCGAGATCCACGATAGCGGACCAGGATTGCCTCCTAAAGCGCGGGAACATCTGTTCACCCCGTTTCAGGGCGGCATGCGCAAGGGAGGGTCGGGGCTTGGGTTGGCGATTGCAGCTGAACTGGTGCGCGGCCATGGCGGTGAGTTGTGTTTGAAAAAGACGGATGAGACGGGGACAAGCTTCGAAATTCACCTGCCCCGCGGCGACGGAACCTTTTGAAGGAAAATTCGTGGAATTGGGGTTGCGCCCACTGAGTACTGGGTCTAGATAGCGCGTCACCAAGTGGACCGATAGCTCAGCTGGATAGAGTACTTGACTACGAATCAAGGGGTCGGGGGTTCGAATCCTCCTCGGTCCGCCACTTTCTTCTTATGTGGCGACAAATAGTTTTGCCTTTTGCGACAGAACTTTTCCTTTGCGCCGCATAGCTTTGCCTTCTGCCAAATGGTTGCGTTGAGCATGTTTCCCCATAAAAACTGGTTTTGAGCGAAGCCCTTCAGGGCGTTCGTCTCCAAAATCTGCTCCCGGCGAGGGTTGGGGGTAGCAAGTGCAAAACAATTCGACAGGGTGGTGCGGCCCACAGGCGTTCGCCGAGGACACGGCCCTGTCTAATTGTATTGCGGGCGCGGGGGGACGACGTCCCCTAGCTCTGCTGTTCTGAAGGTCGGGCGGGAAGGAGACTTTCGCTACGGGTGCAAACAGACTGAGAGCCTCACGCGAAACCGGACGTTCGAATCCCACCCGCACCGCCACTTGCCCTCGCGAAAGCGTTCTCAAAATCCGGCTGCGGCCGGATTTTCTCGTTGTATTCGGGGGTCATGCGTGAAGGGCTGAGCACTGGCCCTAGCGGCAGGAAGCCCGGAAGCGGTCTCTCAGTGCCCATATTCTCCGGACCTCATGACTACGCCGATTTGGTGAATTGATTGTAAGCCATTGGTCCGAATTGCTTTTCGCGGGCCGCGCCTTGAACACTTCGACGGCGGTCGTGCTCTAAAGATGGAACACAGATCGAACCAGCACTGGTCAACTATATCGGTGGAAACCAGGCCGCTTCAGTCATCGCGCATCGCTTTCTGCATTCCCCATGAACATGAGGAACAAAGGCCATCAAGGGTGTTGTAGTCTTCCGGATCACACTCGGTTTCGCATAGATCGCAGATCAACCGGTCCTCGTTGCAAAAGACGCATTTGCGATCCCAGCGACTCCAAGACTCTCGGTCGCAGATCGGACAAGTCGTGACCGAAGGCATTCCGCCATCTTTCGCGACAGAGTAGGCCTCTTGATCGTTCACATCGCCAAAGGCTTTTTCAAACAAAGGTTTTCGGTCGATCTCCTCACCGCATTCAGCACACTCAATCCAGAGATTATCGAACGCCATGTTCTCAGTCTCAACACACCGGACCAGCGGCGACGAACAATGTGGACACCTGAGAAATGGCAAAGCACGTGTGAATATCTCACCGCTCCACGCCACGGTTTTGAACGTGTCGCGGCACCGGGCCTGTTGCGTGTCAAATATCTCTCTGTTTTCTAGAAGCTTCTGCCAAACCGTATCTTCAAATACCTCCAGTGGCTCCTCTTCCAGATGCTCGACCATCAGCCGCTCAATTAGGGGCATCGCGGAGGCCAGCACCTCGCGCGCAACGGTAGGTGTCGCCTTAAGGAAAAGGTGCTCGGCGTCGTTGCGGATGTTCGCCAACTTCGTAAGCCGATCCCAGTCGAGTTCGAGATCGAGGCTCTTGAACCGCTCTTCGATGAGGCGTCGATCGACAGTATTGCGGTGTGCCTTCTTAGGCTTCATAAGCACAGTACCGTCGGCCTGCTTCTCCGGCACCAAATCCTTATAGATCAAGGCCCCTTCCGATCCCGCGGGGGACTCATTCCAGAGTACCTGCTTGCAGAGCAAAAGAACGCCCGCGTAGAGGTTTCGGATTGCGGAAAGCAAGCGGCGCTCATCGTCGGCCTCAAAATCCTCGACGCCAAGTTCGATGGACAGAACCGCATTCTCTAACAGTTCTTTCATGTTCAGTAGTACTCTCGGATGTAGCCGTAGGCCCGCTCGAACAGTTCAGCGTGTTGGTGGAGCTTGTATTTGAACAGGGTCTGCCGAAGCGCCTTCTTCACCTCCCGTTCGCCAGCATGGGTGGTCTGCCAGCCATCGAAACGCACTGCACGGACGATCTCGTCGATGTCGTCCACGACGCGTTTGACCATGATCGGCGTTTCGCCACTCTTTGCGTCCTCGAAGAGCTCGGTGAGAGCAGCTTTGCCGCGGTCAATGTCTTCGTCGACGGGCGTCTCACGCTCCATCTTCACAACGTCTTTTGCGAGTTCGAGCAGCTCTTTCAGAAAATCGATGCTGAGCAACAGCCCCTGCTGGTGGCGGTTCTTTAGATCCTCAAGACGCTCGGCCAACGCCTTGTAATGAGGATTGCCGGTGTGTTTGCGCAACCGGCCCGTCAGCTTGACGGAGATTTCCTTCGCTTTCTTATCAGGGTCCGGGTTGCCGAGAACCGCCTCCAACAGTTCTGCGTCCATCACCAGAGTGTCGAGGTCATCCCGTACGGCATCGACATGAACATTTTCGTGGATCAGCTCAATCGTCTTCGCGCCCAGACGGTGCCAGAGCAGCCGCCCAGTGCCCGTAGACGGCTTGAGCGACTCGTAGACCTGCGCGAGCCAGCGATAGTCCTTCTCGTGGGGCGTCAGGACCGGGTCCGGAGATAGCGCTTCCCAGATGCGGCTCAGCACACTGAAATCCGACGCGAAGGCGTCTCGGCGCCCATCGTTCGGCAGGCAGTCCTGCGCGGCGATCAAGCCCTCGTAGCCGGTGAGGGCCCGGTCGACACCGGCGAAGTACTCCAGGCACTTCTGGATCGCGGACGGCAGCATCGCGGCCAGTTCGGCGATGTTGGACACGGCCTTCTGAACGCCCTTCTCGTCGAACTTCAGCGCCTGGGCGACGTCGTCGAAGATCCCGAGATAATCGACTATAAGCCCGTGGGTCTTCTGCACTCCATAGGGACGGTTCGTTCGGCAGATCGCCTGGAGCAGCGTGTGGTCGCGCAGCGGCTTGTCCAGGTACATCGTCTGCAGGATTGGGGCATCGAAGCCGGTCAGCAGCTTTGACGTCACGATGATGATCTTCAGTGGGTCCTTCGGGTCACGGAACCGGTCCAGCAGCTTCTCTTCGGCATCCCGGTCGCGCCGGTAGGCGGCATACTCATCCTCGCCGCTGTTGACCGACATGACGATGTCTGACGTTTCAGGCGGCAGGTGCTTGTCGAGTTCCTTTTTGTACAGAACGCAGCTTTCCCGGTCGAAGGTGACCACTTGAGCGCCAAACCCGTTCGGCTGGACCTTCGCTTGAAAGTGTTGCGCAATGTCGGCGCAGATTGCGCTGATACGTTCTGGCGCCTTCACCAGGATCGACATCTTCGCGGCGGCGCGGCCGAGCTTGTCCCTGTCCTCGTCCGTCAGACCCTCGGTCAGTTCCGCATAGGCCGCCTCGATCGCCTGCTGGTCGATGTGCAGGTCCACAAGCCGTGGCTCGAAATGCAGCTCCTTTGTCGCGCCGTCACGGATCGAGTCGTTGAGCCCGTAGCGGCTCATGTAGCCGTTCTCGTCGATCTCCGAACCAAACGCATAGAACGTATTGCGATTGGCGCGGTTGATGGGCGTCCCCGTCAAGCCGAACAGGAACGCGTTCGGCAGCGCCTCACGCATCTTGCGCCCCAAGTCGCCTTCCTGCGTGCGGTGCGCTTCGTCGACCATGACGATGATGTTGTCGCGGTCGTTCAGCACGCCGTCCGCCTCGGCGAACTTGTGGATCGTGGTGATGACGACCTTGCGCACGTCCTTGGCCAGCAGATCGGCCAGTTCCTTGCGGCTGTCGGTCCGCACCAGGTTGGCCATGTCTGCGGCATAGAAGGTGCCAGCGATCTGGCTGTCGAGGTCGATGCGGTCGACCACCACCAGTACGGTCGGGTTCTTCAGCGCCGGGTGCAGACGCAACTTCTTTGAGGCGAACAGCATCAACAGTGACTTGCCGGAGCCCTGAAAGTGCCAGATCAGACCCTTGCGCACCTGGCCCGCGACGACGCGCTCGACGATCTTGTTGACGCCCTCGACCTGTTGGTAGCGGGCGATGATCTTGATGTGCTGCTTGCCCTTCTGCGTGGCGAAGGCGGTGAAGTTGGCGAGCAGGTCCAGCACCATCGCGGGGCGCAGCATGTCGGTGACGGCCTTTTCGACCTCGCCCATCGATTGCATCGCATCTTCATCCGTCCGCCACGGGCCCCAGAGATCGACGGGCATGCGGACAGAGCCGTAGCGGTATTCCTTCCCCTCGGTGGCGACCGAGAAGACGTTCGGCACGAAGAGCTCTGGCACGTTCTTCTCGTAATCGTCATGGACCTGGAGCGCGGCGTCGAGCCAGCTTTGGCTGGAGCGGACCGGCGTCTTGGCCTCGATCAGGACGAGCGGCAGGCCGTTGACCAGCAGCACCAGATCGGCGCGCTTTTCGGTCTTGCCGGCGCGGAAGGTGAATTGCTGGGTGACGACGAAGCTGTTCTGCTCGATGTCGTCGAAGTCGATCAGGCGGATGGTGACATGCTGTCCGTCGGCGCCGAAGGGCATGGAGCGTTCGCCGAGCATCCAGGCGGCGAACTCCTCGTTGGCCTTCACCAGCCCGTCCGAGCGCGCGCTCATGACGATGGCGCGCAGGCGGTAGAGCACGTCGTCCACGCGGGACGGGTTGGCGGCGATGTCCGGGTTCAGGCGGATCAAGGCGTCGCGCAGATAGGGCTCGACCAGCGCTTCCTGCGTCTGCCGCGGCAGGTCGGCAGGGCCGACGAAATGCCAACCGAGGCCAGAGAAACGGCTTCCATGACGCGCGAGACCATGCTCGGCCAAGGCAGGTCCATCGCTCCCAGCAAGGCGATCCCGAATGAACGCCTCCACAGTATTCGCCTCGTTAAAATTGCTCATCGGTCTAATATTTCCCTCGAAATTCGAAGGTACATCACCATTTGCAGAAACACTAATCAGTCTGATTGGATTCAAAAGAACACGCAATCGCTCATGGGCTTTCGGCGACAATAGCAATCGTTGTGCAGCGTCTTCCGGGACAGAAATTGTCAAAATCACACTGCCTTGCTCCACGGAGACGACAACAACGTCCTTGGGGCACGCATCTAGCACCGCCGACACAGCGGCAAGCACGCGTTCTTTCTCGGTCTCGAAAGCGTCGGTCGTCATGTCCAACTTCAACGACAGCACCTGCTTTGGCCCGACCTTATCGGGCACACCCCGGTATCGCGCTACCCAAGGCTTGGCCTTATAAAGCTGCATCGTTTTCTTGTCCCAGCCTTCATCATGGGACTTTTTGTGACAAAGGCTGCAGAGCACGATCAGGTTTTCAAACGAATGATCCTGCGTTTCTGCCCAAGGGACTATGTGCGCCTTTTCGAGCGACACATGCTCCCCACACGCGCAGCAGCGGTGGCCACACTCTACCATGAGTTCTCTCTGGATATCGGCCGGGATTACAGGGCGAGAGGACACTAGATCAAACCCAGTGGACGGACGTTGGTGGCGTCAAAGAGCCCGGCAAGGCGGGCGCAGACGAAGGCTTCGACGGTGTTGGATTCGTTGAATGTCATGGATACCCCACAACGCCCTCAATGAATTTCTTTTTGAGAGCCGCGACTTCATTCAGTCGAATCTCTGTTGATTGAATCTCTTGAAGTATCTGATTGTGCTGCGCAATTAGCTGGTCCTGAACGGTGTGATCTTCTACAGGGATAGCAGCTTGCTCAATGGTTTTGGCTTCTAATCGTTTGGTTCCATGGCTCGACTCCGCAGTGCGAGACAAAAACCATGGCCCCATCCATTCCGCCCATGCGGTTAGGTACTCGGGGCGAATCTTCGGGCTCGCTACTAGCGCTCTCAGGTCCTGATTAAACGCCATCGGTACTTGGCAAACTGAGACAGGGAACGTGTGCGCCAAGATCATCCCGCGAACGACAATTAGAGATGCCTGTGCAGGAGCAATCTTCGCTGCTTTCCAACCCTCGTCGCTAAGGTGCTCTTCAGTATCCGACAGTTGGCGTACCTTCAGATCCTTGCCGCTCGCCCAAGGCAAGTTGCCGCCCCAATAGTTCTCTTTGGAACGGGAAGGGGTGCCACCGGATCGCAGGTCGACCACGCTCTTTAGTGGTAACCCGGCATCAAGACGCGGCATGAAATGATCGTTTAAGAATGAGATCCGGAGAGCGTCTAGTGAATCGAGGCTATTCCGGTAGCCATCAATTGTGGCTTCAATCGCCACGCTTGCCTCTACCAATCTTGCCTGTTCCTGAATTGGCGGCAGAAGGAACTCCTCTTTAGCCAAAGCCTTCCAGTTAATGGTGGGAGACAGCGAGCCGACCGAAATGCTGAGCGCTCGCTCCATGAACAGATCACTTTGCATGAAGAAGGGCAGAAACTCCGGCAGCACGGTCTCTGGCTTAGCCCGCAGCACCATGGCGTGTGCCGAGCAGATCCCCTCGAAATCCGCCACCGCCACCTTGCGCTGATAGACCCGACGCTTGCCGAAGATGATGTCGCCCGGCTGGAACAGCAGCTTGGTGGACTCAACCTCGCTGGTGTCGCCCCAACGCCGGATGCGCAGGCTGTCAGGATCAAGGTGTTCCAGCCCGACATAACGCTCCACGTCAGTTTCATCAGGCATGACCCGCTTGTTGATCTGGTCCGCTAGCTGATCGAAGCGGTAAGAGACGAGTTTAGAAGGGCGCTCAAGCATCGGTATCCTCCGCCGGTTCGCGTCCGTCAAGCATATCGACCAGCCCATCCATGCCGGTCCAGAACTCCCGCCCCTCGGCATCGAAATTACCCCAGGCCAAAGCCAGCGAAACAGCATCCTCCCCGGCGACTTCCGCCTTGGGCTTTTTCACATAGCGGGCGATGGACATGTTCCCCTCCGCCGCCAGCACATCGGCATTGCTGACCACTGCGGCAAAGCCGGGCGCGTCCGCGAACGCTTGATAGGCCGCAAAGATGCGGTCCTGATGCGCGTCGCGCAGGAAGCTCTGCGCCCGCTCGCGCGCGATCTCTGCCACCGCGTCGATGAACAGGATGCGTCCCCGCCGTTCGGCCGGTTTGCTGCTGCGGCAGATGATGACGCAGGCCTCCATCGGTGAGTTGTAGAACAGCCCCGGCCCGAGCCCGAGCACGCACTCCACCAGATCGGCCTCGATCAGCTTGCGCCGCATCTCGGCCTCTTCGTTGCGGAAGAGCACGCCATGCGGGAACAGGACCGCGCAGCGCCCGGTCTCGGGGTTCATGGCTTTCAGGATATGCTGGAAGAAGGCGTAGTCTGCGCGCCCCTGCGGCGGGGTGCCGAGGAAGTTGCGCCCCCAGACATCCTTTTCCCACGCGCCGCGGTTCCATTTCTTGATGGAGTACGGCGGATTGGCGAGGACTACGTCGAAGGTGCGTAGCGCGTCGCCTTGCGCAAAGGCGGGGGCGGCCAGCGTGTTGCCGCTGGAAATCTGGAAGTCCGACACACCGTGGATGACGAGATTCATCCGGGCGATGGCGGCGGTGATGGTGATAAGCTCCTGCCCGTAAAGGCCCATGGTGCGCGTGTCGCCGCAGCGCCGCTTGGCTTCGGCAAGGCAAGAGATCAGCATGCCACCGGTGCCGCAGGTCGGGTCATAGATGCTTTCGCCCGACTGCGGTTCCAGCATCTGCGCCATCAGGTGGACCAGCGTGCGGTTGGTGTAGAATTCCTGCGCGGTGTGGCCGCTGTCGTCAGCGAACTTCTTGATGAGGTATTCGTAGCCGTTACCGAGCTCGTCCTCCGGCACGGCGGCGAGCGTTAGGTCCTGTTTCGAGAAGTGTTCGATCAGGTTCTTGAGCGTGGCGTCTGGCATCTGGCCCTTGTCGGTCCAGTTGGCGTTGCCGAAGACGCCTTGCAACCGTTCCGGGTTGGCGGCCTCGATGGCGAGGAAGGCCGAAAGCATGGCCCGCCCCACGTCCTTTGGCGCGCTGCGCACTTCGTTCCAATGTGCGCCCTCGGGAATGACGAAGCGGTCGTTGGCGGTGGCGGTCGCGTAACCCTCGTCGCCGGTCTCGTCGAGCGCCTCCTGGTAATCTTCGTCCCAGACGTCGGAGAGGCGTTTAAAGAACATCAGCGGGAAGATGTACTGCTTATAGTCGCTGGCATCGACGAGGCCCCGGAGCAGCGTCGCCGCGCCCCAGAGATAGCTTTCGAGCTCGCGCTGGGAGAGGTGTTCGGTCATTGCAGCCAGCCTCCCTCGGTCAGGACCTTGCGCAGGTGATCCTCGGCCGCGCGCGCATCTGCAAGCGCCGTCTTGAAGGCTTCGACAGCCTCGGGCAGCGGTGGGATATCCTCGCCGATGGGCGGCAGAACGTAGCGGGAGATGTTGAGCGTCCAGCCTTCCTTCTTGATCTCGTCGATGGTGGCGACCTTGGCGCGATCTTCGACATCCTCGAAGGCGCGATACCAGGCGACGATCTGGTCGCTGTGATCCTGATCGAGGAAGTTCTGCGCCCGGCCTTTGCGGAACAGGCTGGACGCGTCGATGATCAGGACCTTGTTCTTACGCTCGGCGGGCTTCTTGCGCCGGAGCACGACCACGCAGCCCGCGAGCTGGGTGCCGTAGAACAGGTTCGGAGCCAGGCCGATCACGGCCTCGATCATGTCGTTTTCGAGGAGCGCCTGACGGATCGTCCCCTCGGCCGACTTCCGGAACAGGGCGCCCTGAGGCAGGACGACGGCCATCCGGCTGTTCCCGGTCGGCGCCATCGACGAGATCATGTGCTGGACGAAAGCATAGTCCCCGTAGCTCTCGGGCGGGATGCCGTATTGGGTACGGCCCCACGGATCGGCCTCCCACAGTTCGCGCCCCCATTCCTTCAGCGAGAACGGCGGGTTTGCAATGACGCAGTCGAATGTGGCGATGCCGCTCGTGCTCGAGTCGGTGAAAGCGGGGCTGCGCAGCGTGTCCTCGCGCGCGATCTGGAAGTCCTCGATCCCGTGCAGGACCAGGTTCATGCGCGCAATGGCGGAGGTGGTGAGGTTTTTCTCCTGGCCATAGATCTTGCCATAGAACATCCGCGGGTCGCCGCCCTTACGCATGACGTGCTCGATTGCGCCAAGCAGCATGCCGCCGGTACCGCACGTGGGGTCATAGATGCTCTCGCCTTCTTGCGGATCGAGGATCTCGACCATCATCCGCACGACGCTGCGCGGTGTGTAGAACTCGCCTGCTTTGTTGCGCCGGGTGACGTCGGCGAACTTGCCGATCAGGTATTCGTAGGCGTCCCCGAGGACATCAGTGCTGACCGCCTGATTGCCGAGCCCAATGTCCGAGAAACCTTCGATCAGATCCTTGAGCAGTTCGTCCGAAAACTTCTCCTTATTACCCCAGTCTGCGGTCCCGAAAACGCGGAAGAGCGTGTCTGGGTTGGCCCGCTCGATCTCCTGCATGGCGCGGTGAAGCGCGGCACCAACGTTCGTCGCGGTTTCGCGAACATCATTCCAATGACAACCTTCGGGAACGACGAAACGGTGGATCTCGGGGAACAGCGAAGGATCCGCCTCGCCATAGATCTCCTGCGCTTCGGCAGTCTCTTCATCCCAAACATCGGAAATGCGTTTGAAGAACAGGAGCGGCAGGATATAGCCCTTCCAATCGGTCCGATCGACTGCCGAGCCCCGCAGAGTGTTGGCTCCGTCCCAAAGGGCGGATTTGACTTCATTAACACCCAAGGAAGACCGATCCCTTTGAATTTTGGCGGCTTTCTCGTTCATGCAATCGTCCAAATATCTGCGGCAGCTTCAACCATTTTAGCTTGCCGAAATTCTATAAATTCTGGACGCCAGTCATCCTGCTCCAGGATGAGCTTAGTGGTATCAAATGACACCTTATTGTTTCTTTCCGAATAGATTTTCTTTTTACGGTCGAAGCTGAAGTACTGGGCTTTGTAATTCTTGATGCCAGCAAGAAGGGCAAGGTTCCCGAGGCGGTGCAACCATTGACGATGAGCATCATCCGTAAACCGCTCGCGCCAGTAATCTTCTTTCAGGGCCTGAGGGAGCACATGCTCAATAGTTATTTTTCCGCCATAGTCTTTCGTGACAGATTCATCTTGATCTGCTTCCTCCAGCCGAAGGAGAACAGCCTGCGCAAAAGGCTTCCCATAAACTTCACCATTGAGCAGTGAACGAAACTCTTCATTCTGCGCGTTTTGCCGAAATATTGACCTAATTTCATCGGCCGACTTTCCCGAACGTATTGCTGTAATCAGCTGGAAATAGGCTGTAAGACGAGCGGTAAACGCAAGCCGCCTGATCCAGTTCTGGTAGGTGACTTTCTCAAGTAGATCGATGAATTCGGCTTCCGATATGCCTTCAACTGGATTGTTAAGATAGGCGAGCAACGGTGGCACCCATTCCTCGAACGCAACGCGATGGAGGGAACGCAACGATCGTCGCGCGGCGACATCCTCAAAACCGTTTTGCTGGATGCGGAGATAATTCCGAGCAGATGTGGTTATGCCATCCAAGAAACTGAACGGGCTGCCACTTGCCTCAATAAGCGGTTTGTACTCCTCATGGAGGGTTTTCCGAGCTTTGATCGCTGTAACCGATGATCGATGGTGTGCCAGAAACTGATCTAGTCGTTCGATGCCAATCGCTTCCTCAAGTTGTAGCCACTGTTCGTCAAGCTCTTCGCTTTTTGACGATGCACCGCCCATACGCGCAAATAGCATGTTTTTGATCAAGTCTGCGTTCGACAGCGGCATTCCGCGCGCGTTCAAAACGTTAAACAGCCGGTATGCCGACTGCCATGATGCTGTTGTGACAAACACCACGTACACCTTCGTCAGAAGGTAATTCGCAAACAGCTTTAGAGACTTCTCATCTCGCTGAGCCAAAAAATGGTCGATGACGCCAAGGTTCTCAGTGAGCCTTATTTTTGGTGCATCCTGTTTATTTTGAATCTCGCGCGATATCGCGCCGGTGATTTCCTCACTGGCCAAAACGTGGCGGCGGAAAAAGCTCTGATCTTTTTGTCGGAGCGTGAGGCGCGGCGTCTCTTCTTCGCCGGTTAGTTCGTTCTTGGGTAAGACCCGTTTCCCAAGCGTCGATTTTGCCGGCTCACTAACCGCATCTCTTAAGCGTGCGAAAATCAGGTTAAGTGTAGTCAGCCGCTGCTGTCCATCGACGACATCATAAAGCTCATCCTTGCTTCGCTCGATTGTAATGAGGGACCCGATGAAATATTCTTCGTCATCGGCTTCAAAAGCATCCCACACATCCTCTAGAAGCTGTTCGACGTTTCCTTTCTCCCATGAGTATGGTCGTTGGTACGGGGGGATTTCATAGCGTATTTGTTCTGTGAGAATCTTGCTTATTGTTCTTTCCGCAGCTTCCATTCGCTCGAGCGCCCCTCAAAGAAATGCTATTTTTGGTAGTTGAGCGCATCAACTTGATCGCGGCCCGTCACATCCTGTTCTTCAAGTGTAAGAGATTGGCCGTCTGCGGTACAAGCCGAATCCCCTGAGACTGAGACCGTTAGCGGCGCTGATCTCACCCGTCACTAGGTTCTGGACCTATTAATTTTGTTGCCGTCATCCCGCCTGCGTGATTCATGCCCGTGAGTTTCAGGGGTATAACATGAGCAATCTATTCTGGCTGACCGATGAGCAGATGGCGCGGCTTCAGCCTTACTTTCCAAAGAGC